>DATICE010000025.1:0-2614 GCA_035456985.1 Burkholderiales bacterium
GCTTGCGGCGAAAAACGTGGTCTGTCCCCGATTTCAGAGGGGTCCGCGCGCCGGGACCAGCAAATCGCGCTTCATCTCGGCGAGCGAGGAGATGCCGAGCATCGCCATGTCGCGGCTGATCTCGTCTTTCAGGAGGGAGACGGCGTGGTGGACGCCGGCCGCGCCGGCGATAGCCGCGGCGTAGAGGAACGGCCGGCCGATGAAGACGTACTTCGCGCCGAGGGCAAGCGCCTTCAGCACGTCGGTGCCGCGGCGCACGCCCCCGTCCATCATGATGGTCATGTTGCCGGCCTCGGCGACGGCGGCGGGGAGCACGCGCAAGGGTGCCACGCTGTAGTCGAGCTGGCGGCCGCCGTGGTTCGAGATGAGGATCCCGTCCACGCCGCTCTCGCGCGCGATGCGCACATCCTGCGGGGAGAGCACGCCCTTCAGCACGAGCTTGCCCTTCCACATCTTGCGCATGAGCTCGACATGCTCCCAGGCAAGGCCGTCGCGCGCCATGCGCGGGCGCTCGGCAAAGCCCATGATCGGGATGCGCGGGAAGCCCATGTTCTCCAGGTGCGGCATGCCCTGCTCGAGCACGGTGCGGCCGAAGTTGCCGAAGAGCCAGCGCGGGCGCGTGAGGCAGTCCCACGCGAGGCGCAGCGTGGGCTTGAGCGGCGAGTTGTAGCCGCTCCGCACATTGTTCTCGCGGTTCGCCGGCACCTGCACGTCCACCGTCAGCACCAGCGTGTCGAAGCCCGCGCGCTGCGCGCGCTCGACGAGCGGCACGATGATCTCGCGCTCGCCGGGAAGGTAAGCCTGGAACCAGGCGGTCGGCCCGATCTCGCGGATGCGCTCCATGGTCGTCAGCGACGCCCCGCTCTGGATCATGATCGTGTTGAGCTCGGCGGCGACCTGCGCCAGCACGGAATCGCCCATGTAGGCGGCGAGCGAGGTGCCGCCCATCGGCGGGAAGCCGAAGGGGAGATCGTAGGTGCGTCCGAGCACGGTCGTTTTCTGGTGGCGGGCGCGGGTGTTCACCAGGACGCGGGGCAGGAACTCCCACTCGGCAAAGGCGGCGCGGTTGCCGTCGCGGGCGGCGTTGGTCTCGACGCCTCCCGAGGCGTAGCCGAAGATGGGGCGCGGCAGGAAGCGGCGTGCGGGTTCCTCGAAGTCATCGAGGCAGAGGATGTTCCTGAACCGGCGCGGGACGTCGGCGCTGCTGCGCCGGCCGGCGACGCGGAGGTTGTCGTCGATGGGGCGGGTGGTGGTGTCGTTCATATCACGCGTAATGCACCTTGTCGGGAGAGACCACGAAATGGACTCGCGTCGTGTTGGAGAATTCCGGCGATTATAGTGCGCGCGGGATCGCGCGTGCGATTTCCAGGCGGAATTGCTCCATCCCCCCGTCGGGCGTAACGTAATCAGCGGATAACGAAGGAGCTTGCATGCGGATCACTGCCATTGAAACGTACCTGGTCTCAGCGCCGCTGGAAGTCGTCTGGCAGACCGGCATCGGGACCGGGACGCGTTGCGACGAGCTGCTGGTCGTCGTCCGTACCGACGAAAGTATCTACGGCATCGGCTCGTCCTACCACTCCCACGCACCGCTGGCGATCAAAGCGATGATCGACGAGAAGCTCGCGCCGATGGCGATTGGCGAGAACCCGCTCGACATCCAGGGCGTATGGGAAAAGCTGTTCTACGGGTCCGTGTATCTCGGGAATGGGGCGGTGAGCGCGTTGTCGGGCATCGACATCGCACTGTGGGACATACTGGGAAAGATCAGCAACCAGCCGATCGCGCGCCTGTTGGGAGGCGGCGGAGTGGAAAAGGTCATCGCCTACGTCGGCTGCATGGTGCTCGGGCACAAGCCGATGGACGAGCTCCTGGCCGAAGCGAAAAGTTATGCGGACCGGGGATTCAAGGCGATCAAGGTGCGCGGCGGAGCCGGGGTGGAGCGGGATATCGAGGTGGTGAGAGCGACCCGTCAGCACCTTCCCGGGATTGACGTGGCGATCGACATGAACGCCAGCTACAGCTGGACGGAAGCGCTGCGCGTGGCCAAGGGACTGGGTGAAGCGGGCGCCTTCTGGATGGAGGATCCGTTCGATTTCACGGTCGCCAATCACCACGAGGAGATGGGCCGGTTGACGCGCATGGGCCTGGTGCCGATAGCGTCCGGCGGAAATATCTATTCACGGTTCAACGTGCGGAATCTGATTCGGTGCGGCGGCGTGGATTTCCTCACCCCCGACGCGGTCAAGTGCGGCGGCATTTCCGAAGCGTTGAAAGTCGCCCATCTGGCGAGTGCGCACAACATACTGGTCGCGCCGCACACGCTGGCGGGTCTCGGGCAGGTGGCCAACGTTCATTTTGCCGCCGCCATCCCGGCGCACGTGCGCTCGCACGTCGAGTGGGACCCCACGCGCGGCAATCCCATCGTCGAGAAGATGCTTACCCATCCGCTGAAGGTTGTCGATGGCCGCATCAGCGTGCCGCAAGGTCCCGGGCTCGGGACCGATATCAACTGGGACATCGTCAAGCAACTGCCCTTCTCTGCGGGGGAAGAGATCAAGGGCCACGGCAAACGCCGCAACCGCCGGTGGAATACCCCGTAGGACGCGTCGCC
>DATICE010000026.1:0-3559 GCA_035456985.1 Burkholderiales bacterium
GATCCCGACGTGAACAGGATCACCGCCCCCTGGTCCGCCGGGATCACCGGTATCGCCGGCTCGCCCACCGCCTCCGCCACGGGCTCCAGAACCGGAACCGTTTCGAGGCCCCGCGGAGCCGCCTCCCGGTCGCACAGGCAGCAGAGGTCGGGGTACTGCGCAGCAAGCCGCCCGATCATGTCGGGCGTCTCGTTCGGGGGCAGCAGGCAGACCTGACGGCGCGAAAGCGCTGCTGCAAGGCCCACGGCAAATCGGTAGCGGTCGGCGCACAGGTTGAGCACGTGGCGCCGCGCGGGAAGCCGGGCGGCGAGCCCGGCGACATCGCGCAGAAATTCCCCGACGCGGACGGCGCGCCCGTCACGCCAGGCAAGCACGCCGCCGGCCTCAAAGCCGCGTATCAGGGGGAGCATCGCCATGCGCGTTCGCTAGGGCGCCTTGCCGCCAATCGTGGGGGAAGCGTCCCGGGCAAGCGCCCGCAGCATGCCCGGGAGGGTGGTTCGCGGATGATCGGGATGACGCGTGATCCGGTACAGGTACTCCGATCCGAACATGAGCCCGAGCAGCGGGATGTTCAGCACGTTGACGAACAGCGACCAGGCCTCGAGCGGAGCGAACGCGAGGAGCAGCGCCGAAACGGCCACCTGCCCCGCGAAAAGCAGGCACCACGCCAGCGTGACCCCGCGCGTGTAGGCCTCCATCTCCGGCGAGAGCGCGCCGTGGACGCGGCGCGCCACCCGCGAGATGAGCGGATCCCGGCCGCGGCGCAACGTGCGCGCGAAAAACCACAGCAGGACGAGATAGGCGGCGGCATGCGGCGCGCCGTACATGAACGCGAGCCCCCACGTTCCGGCGCGCGCCTGCTCCAGCGCCCAGGTCAGCGCGGCTGCAACCACCAGGATCGCGAACCACGGGAGCTTGTTGCCGGCGTGCGCGACGATCCAGTACGCCAGGGCGACCAGCGGCAGGAGCAGCAGCGTGACCCGCAGCACGCCGTCCGCATCCTGCGCGAGCGCCAGGTGCGCGAGCCACGGGCAAGCCGCGAACGCGAGGATGGCGGCTGCCTGCCACCACGCGCCGGCGGCCGCTGTCATGGGCGCTGCCGGATATGCCGGTTCAGGCTGCGCAGGGAGCTGAAGATCTTGCGGTTATTCTCGTCGTCGGAACGCAGCTTGATGCCGTAGGCCCGGGAGACTGCGAGGGCCAGCTCCAGGATGTCGATCGAGTCCAGGCCGAGCCCCTCGCCATAGAGCGGGGCTTCGGGGTCGATGTCTTCCGCCCGGACCTCGAGGTTCAACGCCGACACGATGAGCCGCGCCAGCTCGAGCTCTTCGGCGGTCAGGGCGCCGCTACGCAACTCGGCGCCGTTCGTGAGCTTGTTCATTGCATCCCACTCCTCGATTGCCGGGCGGCAATGGCTTCCGCGTATTATAGCCACCGCGCATCACGTTGCGCTTGTTCACGCCAACCCGCCGGCGTAAGATTTTTTCCCGGGGGAAACCATGAGCTATCCTGGATGGAGCACTGCGTTGCTGGCAAGCGCCGTTGCGTTCGGCGCGACCAACGCGCCGGCGCAGAGCTTTCCCTCGCGGCCGGTCTCGATGATCGTGCCGTATGCGGCCGGGGGTTCCGCCGATGTCATCGGACGCCTGGTTGCGGCCGAGATGTCGAAGACCCTTGGCCAGAACGTCGTGCTTGAACTGCGGCCCGGCGCAGGCGGCAACATCGGAGCGGAGCTGGTGGCGAAGACCGCCCGTGCGGACGGCTATACGATACTGCTCGGCTCGCTGTCCCTGTCCTCGAACGTGAGCCTCATGAGGCTCAACTTCGACCCGCGCCGCGACCTGGTGGCAGTGGCTGGCATCGCGACCTTCCCCAACCTCATGGTGACCTCGACGGAGGGTCCGTTCCGCTCGTTCAAGGAAGCGATTGCAGCGGCCCGGCAACGACCGGGGGAGCTGACGTTCGGCTCTTCGGGGCCCGGCACGAGCAGCCACCTCACGGGCGAGCTGCTCAAGGCAGCCGCGGGCATCGACATGACGCACGTGCCCTACAAGGGCAGCGGCGCGGTCTATCCCGACCTCATTTCCGGGCGCGTCAACTTCCTGTTCGACCTCGCCGGGTCCGCCATGGGATACGTTCAGGGCGGGAAGGTGCGAGCGCTGGCAACCACGTCCAGCCGGCGGTCCGCCTCGTTGCCCGACGTGCCCACCATCGCGGAAAGCGGGTTTCCGGGCTTCGAGTTTGGCGCCTACCTGGCCGTATTTGCGCCGGCGGCGACGCCGAAGCAGGCAGTCGCGGTGCTCGAAGACGCGATTGCGAAGGCGATCCAGGCGCCCATGGTCGTGGAGCGACTTGCGCTGACCGCCGCCGAACCAGTCCCGGTGTCGGCCGCGGGCTTCCAGAAGTATTTCAACGACGATATCGAGCGCTTCGCCCGGCTCGTTCGCGAAGGCAAGCTGCAGCCGCTGCGCTAGGCTCTGGCGATCTCGGCCCAAAGCCTGTCCATGCGCTTGAACGACACGGGGTACGGCGTCTTCATCTCCTGGGCGAACAGCGACACCCGCAGCTCCTCGATCCGCCAGCGAAAGTCCTCCAGCCGCGGGTCGCTTCCCCCCGCCTTCTTCACCCGGGACGCTCGCTCCTCGTAGCGCTTCCAGATCGCGGCGATGCTCGCCGCGTGCTTCGCGTCGCGCTCGGGATCCCGCGGGTACTTGTCGAGCCGCATCTGCGCCGCCTTCAGGTAGCGCGGCAGGTCGTTCAAATGCTCCCACGGCGTGCCGCACAGGAAGCCCGTGTAGACCAGGCGTCCAATCTGGGCCCGAATGTCGGCCGCGGGCTGCGGCGCTGATTTCGTCGCGACACCCAGACGCTGCTGCGCGCGCTCCCACTCTTCCGCGATGGTGAGGAGCAGGCGACAGGCGGCATCGCGCACGACCGGCAGGCGCGTGCGGGCGCGCTGCTTCAGCGATTCGAATCCCTTTTCGTTGCGCGGCAGCTCGTCCTCGCCGATAAACGCGCGGTCGGTGATCGCCGACACCAGGTCGCTCTTGAGATCGTCGGCGGAGTTCACGGGGCGCAGGTGCAGGGCCGCCTGCGTCAGCCCCGGGAGGTTTCTGTCGAGCTGCCGCATCTGCTCCTTCAGCGCAAGCGCCATCAGGCGCACGACGCCGCCGCGCATCGCTGCGCCCGCGGCCGCGGCGGTGTCGAAGAGCCTGATCGAGACGCTGTCGCCCTCATCCTTCAGCGCAGGGTAACCGGTAAGCCTGCGCCCGCCACGCGTGAAGGTGAGAGTCTCCGGCAGCTCCCCGAAGTCCCACGCGCGGATGCCGCTCTTCTCGACGCCGGCGTCCGCGCTGGCAAAAGTAAGCTGCGCTGCCTCCCCGAGCTGCACCTTGAGCGCGGCGAGGTCGCGGCCCGCCGCCAGCTCGCGGCCGGCATCATCGACCACGCGGAAGTTCATCCTGAGATGGGGCGGCAGCTCCGCGCCGTCCCATATCCCGGAAGAAACGGGTTCGCCGGCAATGCGCTGGACGTACCGCGCCAGCAGTCGCGTCAACGT
>DATICE010000027.1:0-6584 GCA_035456985.1 Burkholderiales bacterium
CGCGAAAACCGCGAGTTGCGGAATTCCCGCATGCCCGCCCAGGTCGACCAGGATATCGATACCATCGCGGTTGATCACATCGCCCAGCTCGGAATGGGACAGGGAGCCTGAATCACGCCAGACATCGGCGTGGGAAGACAGCCGCCGCGTGTAGTCGTCGTTCCGGCCGGTGGTCGAATAGCAATACACTTCGACTGCGGACCGGTCGTGGCGCTCGATCACGGGAATCATGAACAGCGTGACCACGTGAAAGCAGAAGTCCCCGGAGACGTAACCGATGCGCAGGCGCCGCTCGGGTTCCCTCACGTTTCCGAACGGCGCGAATCGCGGTGGATGAGCCTGCTCGATGCGCGTCCCGAATGCCGCGTGCCTCAAGAAGAGCGCGTCCTCGGCAATTGTCTCGGAACAGTTGAGCGCAAAGAGCTCGGCCGACTCGAGATCAAAATCCTCCGGGCAACGCTCGCGCTCTACCGCGCGGCACTGCCCGATCAGAACGCCCCCCAGCATGCGATAGGCGCGGAAGTGGCCCGGATCTGCCGTGATCGCGCGGCGAAAAGCATCCTCCGCCTCCGCCAGCCGCATAAGCTTCTTGAGGGCGCAGCCGTGGTTGTACAGCGCATCCGCCCAGTCGGGGCGCCGCGTGAGCAACCGCTCCAATTCCGCCACTGCCCCCTCCAGGTCGCCGCGCGCGTCCAGCACGTGGAAAAGCGCGGCATGCGCCTCCACCCAATCGGAGTTGCGCGACAGCGCGGCCCGCAGATGCGGCTCGGCCTCCCGCATTGCGCCGCGCGCAATCAGCATCGTGGCGAGGTCATAGCGCGCATCGGCATTTTCGGGATCGATCGCGATTGCGCGCGTCATCGCGCTTTCCGCCTCGTCCAGCCTGCCGAGCTTCCTGAGCACGCCCGCATAGATGTACAGCGTACCGAAGTCATCCGGCTTGAGCCTCATCGCGGTCTCTAGCACCGCCGCCGCCGCGGTGAGCTGTCCCTGCGACTCCAGCGCGCGCGCGAGGACAATCTGCGCTTCCGGGAACGCGGGGCGGTTTCTCAACGCCTGCCGCAGCAGCCGCTCGGCGTCTGCCGGCACGCCACGCGTGTATTGGAGCTTGCCGAGGTTGTAGGCCGCGAACGGGTCCGCCGGGTCGATTGCCAACGCCGCCTCATAGGAGGAAATGGCCGCCTCGCCGGCGCCGGCCGCTTCGAGCCCGATGCCGAGGTTCAGGTGCGCCCTGGCATAGTCCGGTGCCGCGCGCACCGCTTCGCGGTAGCGCCCGCAGGCCTCCTCGACTCTCCCCGCCTCCTCGGCGCGATTGCCCTCGGCAATCAACCGGTCTGCGGTTTCGCGGGGTGCGGCTTCGGTTGGGGTGCGCGGCGCGGGCGCCGCGCCCGTGCCCAGCAAGCGATTCAGCAGTTTTCGCACCTCAATCAGCCGCCCTGCGGGGGAGCGTTGCTGAGCGTGACGAGGATGGCGAGCTCGTAGGTCCAGGAATCGACGAACTCCGGCGGATAGCCCGCCTCCTTCAACGCCCACCGGAACTGGTTGCCCAGCCGCGCTCGCTTGTAGACATTGAGCGGGTGGGTGCGCGCAAACTTGCCGGCGCGGGCGAAGATCGCGTCATGCGTGTTTCGCAGGCGTTCCGCCGCTTTCCGCGTGCGGGATTCCAGAGCGCCGGGCGGAACGCGCTTGACCAGCTCCGCGGCGATCGCGGCCGCAAGCTCGTCGACCTCCCGCGTCCTGAACCAGTCAAGGAAACCCATGGCCGCGCCTTACCGGGGGTGAATCACGCCGGACGTATCCGGGAACGACCGTAGGACCTGACCTAAGCCGCGGGCGGTGGAACATACCCGGGGATCTGGGTGACGTCCACCTCGTCGACCTGGTCGGGGTCGAGAAACTGCCGCGCGTATTTCTCGTACACCTTCTCCCACATGAAGATGTCAAAGAGGTCGGGATCGATGTGGCCGTTCAGCTTGAACTTGCCGAGGATGGTGAGCGATTCCGTCAATGTCTTGCCTTTCTTGTACGGCCGGTCCTTGGCGGTCAGCGCCTCGAAGATGTCGGCGATGCCCATGCAGCGCGCCTGGACCGACATCTGCTCGCGCTTGAGCCCCCGCGGGTAACCCTTGCCGTCCATGCGCTCGTGGTGGCCTCCGGCATACTCGGGCACGTTCTTGAGATGCCGCGGCCAAGGCAGCGACTCAAGCATCTGGATGGTGACCTCGATGTGGTGATTGATGACCTGCCGCTCCTCCGCCGTCAGCGTGCCGGAACGGATCGTGAGGTTCCGCACCTCCTCCTCGGTCAGGAAATCGCCGCGCTCGCCGTCGCCGTTGCGCCAGCTGTAGCGCGCAGCGATCGCCTTCACCCGCGCGATGTCCTCGTCCTTCATCGCCTCGCTGCCGATGTTGGCGCGCCGCAGGAAATCGCGGTCGCTCTCGATCTCGCGGATGCCCGCCACCAGCTGCGCGTCAGCCATCACGTCTCTGCGTCTCGGCGCGAGCTTCTCCAGGCGCGACTTGAGCAGCGCGATCTCCGCATCGCGCTTGACCACCTCGAAGCGCGTGTCGATGAGGGCAACGCGGTCGAATATGGTCTGGAGCTTCGTCGCCTTGTCCACCACGTGCACGGGCGTCGTGACCTTGCCGCAATCATGCAGCAGTCCCGCGATCTTGAGCTCGTAGCGGTCGCGGTCCGTCATCGTGAAATCCTTGAGCGGGCCGACCTTGCAGTTGTCAACGGCCTCGGCGAGCATCATGGTGAGCATCGGTACGCGCTGGCAGTGCCCCCCGGTGTAGGGCGACTTGTCGTCGATCGCGGCGTTGATGAGGCTGATGAAGGACTCGAACAGGTTCTCCAGATGGTTGATCAGCAGGCGGTTGGTCAGCGCGATCGCCGCCTGCGATGCCAGCGACTCGGCGAGGTGCTGGTCGGTATCGGAGAAAGCGACGACCTCGCTGGTGCGCGGGTCCTTGGAATTGATCAGCTGCAGCACGCCGATGATCTGCCCTTCATGGTCCTTCATCGGCATGGTGAGAAACGACCGGGAGCGATATCCGGTCTTCTTGTCGAAGTTCTTGGTGCCGGTGAAGTCGAACCCCTCCTCGGTGTAGGCGTCGGCGATGTTGACCGACCGGTCATGGTGCACCGCGTAGGCGACCACCATGGAGTGGACGGGCTTGCCGTCCTTGTCGAAGAGATGGATCGGGTAGAACGGAATCTCGACGCCGGTGGTGCCACCCATCGCGATGCCGAGCGTATCGTTGCGGATAATCTCGAACTTGAGGGTCTTGTCCTCGGTCATCCGGTAGAGCGTCCCGCCGTCGGCGTGCGTGATGTCCTTCGCCGCAATGAGGATGCGTTCGAGCAGCCTCGTGATGTCCTTCTCCTGGGAAAGGGCGATCCCGATATGATTGAGCTGCTCGAGGCGTCTGAGCAGGTCGTCCGCGCCCCGGGCCGGGCCGGGTTCTTCGACCATAGCGTGCACTACTTGATGCACACCGCGCGCACTTGCTGAATGTCCGTGATTCCCTGCAGCACCTTCTCGATGCCGTCCTGCTTGAGCGTCCGCATGCCGTCCTCCATCGCGGTCACCAGCAACTCCGACACCCGCGAATGCTCCTGGATGTGCTTCTTGATGCGGTCGCTGCCGATCAGCAGCTCGTGCAGGCCGAGCCGGCCCTTGTAGCCGGTGTTGCCGCATACTTCGCAACCCTTGGCGGCATGGATAACGAGCTCGCCCCGGTCGTTGCCGAAATCCCTCACCCATTCCTCGTAGACTCTCGCGCGCGCCGCCTTGGGATCCTTCTTCCACAGCGCCGTGTTCTGCAGCTCGAGCGAGTACTCTTCCAACAGCGCATGGATTTCCTCATTCGTCGCGACGTGCGGTTCCTTGCACTTGCACAGCCGCCGGGCCAGACGCTGGGCGAGAACGCCGAGCAGCGCGTCGGCGAAGTTGAACGGATCCATGCCCATATCGAGCAGGCGCACGATCGACTCGGGCGCGCTGTTGGTATGCAGCGTGGCGAACACCAGGTGTCCCGTGAGCGAGGCCTCGATGCCGGTCGAGACCGTCTCCTTGTCGCGCATTTCCCCCACCATGATCACGTCCGGGTCGGCCCGCAGGAACGCGCGCATGGCGATGGCGAAGGTCAGGCCCGCCTTGGGGTTCATCTGCACCTGGCGCAGGCCTTTCTGCGTGATTTCGACCGGGTCCTCCGCGGTCCAGATCTTCATTTCCGGCGTGTTGAGATAGCCGAGCACCGAGTGCAGCGTCGTGGTCTTCCCCGAGCCGGTCGGCCCGCACACGAAGAACAGGCCGTACGGCTTGTCGATCTCCTGCTTGCACAGCTGCAGGTTGCGCTTGGAGAAGCCCATCTTGTCGAGGGGCATCGGCTCGCCAGCCGAGAGTATCCGCATCACGATGTCTTCCACACCACCCTGCGTCGGGATGGTGGCGACCCGCAGCTCGATGTCGAGCGGGCCGAACTTCTTGAACTTGATCTTGCCGTCCTGGGGCTTCCTGCGCTCGGAAATGTCGAGGTCGCACATGATCTTCAGGCGCGCGGCGATCGCGCTGCGGTAGCTGCCCGGCACCGAAATGTAATTCATGAGCTCGCCATCCTTGCGGAATCGGATCTCGGTCTTGGCCTTTCCGGGGTAGGGCTCAACATGGATGTCGGAGGCGCCCTGCTGATAGGCATCGATGATCACCTTGTTGACGAGCTTGACCACTTCGTTGTCGTTCGCCGCGCTGGCGACGTCCTCCGCGCCTTCGATGACCACGCCCTCGTCCTCGTCGAGCGAGCCGAGGATGTCGCCGATCTCGCCGGGATCGCCGCCCAGGCCGCCGCCGCCGAAGAGCTGGTCGAGCGTCTGGTCGAATTCCCGGTTCGTAATTACCCGGTAGACGATCTTGCTCTTGGGATAGATGTTGTTGACCATCTTCGAGGCCTTGATCCGCTCGGGATCGGTGGCCACGATCACGATGCCCTCCCTGCTGTCCTCGACCGGGGCCCAGTGATTGGTCCTGCAGAAGTCACGGCTCATGTTCTTGATAAGATCGGGCGACTTTATGCGGTCCGCCTTGAATGACTCGTAGGGGACGCCGAAATAGGCGGCGAGCGCCTCGCCCATCGCCGGGAGCTTGACCTTGAACTCCTCGATCAACACCGTTTCCATGTCGAGATTCTTGCGTCGTGCCGAGCGTTGCGCCAGCTCGAGCTCTTCCGCCGAGATCACCGCATTGGTGACGAGCCCGTCGTACTTGCCGCGCACCTGCATCATCGAGCCCTGGCGCTGGCGGAACGCGATCGCGAGCGTCTCGCACAGGTGCACCACGCCTTCTTCCATGGCCGGCGGGAACGTGGTGCCACCCTTGTAGTTGATGATCTGCACCACGCCAATCAGCTCCTTCCCCTTGCCCTCGGTCACGGGCGCGACCAGCATCTGCTTGGTGCGGTAGCCGGTCTTGGCGTCGACCGCCTTGAGGAAGTTCAACTGCGGACTGTAGGACTTCAGCTCCACGTCGTCGTAGACGTCGCGGATGTTGACCACGCGCTTGTTGGTGGCGACGAAGCCGGCGATCGACTGCTCGTTCACCGGCAGCTTGATGTCTTTGAAGGAATTGAGCCCGGTCTTGACCTTGGAGACGATCGAGCCCCGGTCCTCGCTCGCGAGGTAGATCGTCAGCCGGTCGGCGTTGAACAGGCTGCACAGCTCCTGCGACAGCTCGAGGATGATCTCGTCGATGTTCTTGGTGGCGTGGATCTTGTTGGTGACCGCCTGGAGCTTCGTCTGGAAGCCCAGCTTCTCAGCCAGGTTGTCCTGGCTGACCGGCTTGCTCTGGAGTACTGTGCTCATGGCAACCTCACCCTGTCTGATCCTGCGTGGCTGATGGACTCGCTCTCGTTGGTCAAAACTCGAAGACCTGGTTGTTCTGCAGCATCCGGACCCTGCGCCCGCTCACCGTCGTGGCGACCTGCTGCATGATGAGCTCGGACTCGCGCGGCTTGAGGTGCGTCACGTAGACCGCGGGCACCAGGCTCAGCCGGCCGAGCTCTTCCGCGAGCAGCGCCGGGCACAGGTGCTTGGACAGCACGGCGAGCTCCCGGTCGCGGTCCGAGAGCGCCGTCTCTATGATCAGGTACTTCAGGTTGGCAATGCGGTTCACGACCGGCCACAACGCATCGTTGCGCGTCGTATCGCCCGTGAACACAAGGCTCGCATTGCCCGAATCGAGGTGATAACCCACCGCGGGCACGACGTGGTTTGCGGGCAACGGCGTGACCCTGCGGGCGCCCAGCGCGACCGGGCGCCCCAGCTCGACCGGCTCGTAGCGCATGACGGGATTCGCGGCGCTCGGTATCTGGCTGAAATCCGGCCACAGCTTCCAGTTGAACAAGTGCTCCTTCAGGATGGCGAGCGTCTCCGGGATCGCGTGCAGCGCGAGCGGCTTGTCGCGCAGCCAGCCGACCGTGTCCACGATAAACGGGATCATGGCCACGTGGTCCATGTGCGAGTGTGTCACGAAGATGCGGTCGATCTGCACCAGTTCGTTGATCGACAGGTCGCCCACGCCCGTG
>DATICE010000028.1:0-13111 GCA_035456985.1 Burkholderiales bacterium
GCGCGCTCCTGGCTGCGCTTGCCCTCCTCCATCTCCTGCTTCTTGATGGAGGCCCCGGTCGCCGCCGTGGTCGCGGTATCCACTCCGCAGCCGGCAAGCGCGAATATCGCCACCGCTACCAGTATCCGTGTCATGTGTGCCCCTCCTACGTGAGTGTTCAGCCCAATGTGAACGCCTCGTGCACCGCGCTCTGCACGCCGCCTCCCATGATCGGGCCGCCGCCGGCGATGTAGACAGCGTCGCCCAGCGTCACCGCGCCCATGCCATGGCGTGGCGTCGCCATCGGCGCGAACGCTTCCCAGGTGTCGGTCGCAGGGTCGTAGGCCTCGTTCTGCCCGAAGACGCGGTCGGTGCCCTCGCCGCCCATCACGAAGATCCTGCCGCGGTAGAGCACCGCGCCGTGCCCCGAGCGCGCGGTTGGCAGCGGACGGCGCGGCGCCCACGCGTCCTTCTGCGGGTCGTAGACGTGATGGAGGTTGGAGTTGGTGTGGAAGCTGTCCACGCGCCCGCCGACGACGTGGATGAAGTTGCCGACCGTCAGCGTCCCGGTGTGATCGCGCCCCGTTGGCATGGGTGCAAGCTTCTCCCACCGGTCGGCCTTGGGGTCATAGGCAAAATGCCAGTCTACGGACTTCTTCGCGGGCGAGGTGTCGCCGATCGCGCCGCCCACGGCGTGCACCCGGCCGCCCAGCGCCACGCAGGCGACCGCGCCGCACCGGCTCGGGAACCGGGCGATCCCCGTCCAGCGCGTGCCGTCGTAGACGAAGCAGAGGTCATCCGGCTTGCGATTCTGGTCGAGGTGGCCGCCGACCGCGTAGAGCCGGTTGTCCAGCACCGCGACGCCGACGTGATTCGCCCCGCGCGGCAGCGGGGCCTCGTCGCTCCAGCGGTCGGATGCCGCGTCGTAGACCTGGTGATAGGGCCGGTCCACGCGCTGCCCCGCGTAGCCGCCGACGAGGTGCATCTTCCCCGCCATTTCGACCGCCCACGCCATCTCGCTGCGCGGCAGCGGGAGCAGCGCGCGCGAAATCCAGCGCCCCTGGCTTGCGGCCCTGCGCGCCGGGCTGTCGAATACGCGCTGGTTGACCGCCGCTTCCGGCAGGCCGATGCGGCCGGGCTTGCGCAGGCTTTCGTAGGCGTCTCCGTGGCCGGGGCCGCGAGCACCGCCGTCCGTCTGGGCGAAAGCGGACGAGGCCATCAGCGCGCCCGCGCCGCCGATCAGAAACCTGCGGCGATTCATCGTATGCATGGCGATCTTCTTGTCCTGCGGGCGTCAGTCGGCGTTGGCGCCGGCCGCCGCCTTCGATCCCCTGTCCATGCGCCTGAGGACCTTCACCCGCTGCACCGTGTCGCCGGCGAGGTGGGTCCACACCATGGCGTCGCGCACGAGCTTGTCCACGCGCGCGCTCATCATGCAGCCCTCTGCGCCGTGGATCTCCATGTTCAGGCGCGTGACGCGCTGGATGACGTCGGTCGACCAGTTCATGACGAGCCCGGCGTTGGCGGAAGGCTCCTTCCGGTCGTGCTGCCACGCGACCCGCATCACGTACGAGCGCAGCGCCTCGGTCAACGCGTGCATCTCGTTCACTCTCAGCTGCACCAGCTGGTGCTCGATCAGGCGCCGGCCGGCGCGCTTGTGCGATTTCGCGAAGGCCATCGCCATCTGGCACGCGTCGTCGCACACGCCGAGCGCGTTCGCCGCGAGCTCGAGGTCGCCGAAGATGTCGCCGCCGGTGGTGTCGCCCTTGCCCGCCTTGACCGAGCCGGTGCCGACTTCGCCGACGACGTTGGCGTGCGGCACGCGCGCGTTCTCGAAGATCAGTTCCGCGTTCTGGTAGAAGCGCCAGCCGCGCTTGTTGAATACCTTGCCGATACGGAAGCCGGGAGTGGTCTTAGGCACCATGAAGAGGGTGCCACCCTGCCGGATGTTGACGTCCGGGTTGGTGCGCGCATCCACGAAGAAGAGCGAGCCGACGCTGCCGTTCGCGATGAAGCACTTCTCGCCGTTCAGGATCCAGTCGTTGCCGTCGCGCACCGCCCGCAGCCGGTAGCCGGCCTTGGGATCGTCTTCCGGCGGCATGCGGTTGTCGGAGCCGGCGTTGGGCTCGGTGATGCCGCGGCCCATCACGTAGCGGTGATCCGCCAGGAACGGCTTGAGGAACCGTTCCTTCTGGTCGTTCGTGCAGGCGGAGGCAATCAAGTGGCTCCACTTCCAGTTCTGGCTGAACGCCTTGGACATTGCGGAATCGCCGCGGGCGAGCTCCGCCATCACCAGCGCCTGCGACACGAAATCCGCCCCCGGACCTCCCCATTCCTTGGGCACCGCCAGCGTGCGGAAGCCGAGCTTCGAGCCTTTCTCGATGATGCCCCAGTCCCATGGCTCGAAGCCGCCCTCGATCTGGTCGCGCTCGAGCGAGCGCGGGCGCAGCTCCTCGTCTGAAAATTTTCTGGCCTCCGACTGCCAGTGGCGCTGCTCTTCGTTCAGCGAGAAATCCATTAATCGCCTCTCAACAATAATCCTCCCCTCCTGCCCGAGGAGGGGTGCTCGCGGAGCGAGCGGGGTGGTGGGAGTGCTCTTCCCTCATACTTACGCGGCAGCCGCCGCGGGCCGTTGATACCCGGAGATCGCTTCGGCGACGGCGAGCTTCGCCGCGTCGTCGCTGTCCTCGGCGTGCCGGAACACCATCGAATCGTGCACGTACTTCTGCAGCGGCATGTCGCGCATCACGCCCATGGCGCCGAAGCATTCCGCCGCGAGCAGGGCGACTTCATTGACCGCCTCCGCCGTGTAGACCCGCGCGACGACTTCGAGCGGGAGCCCGGACCCGCTGCGGTCGGCGATGGCCTCGGGATGATCCTGCGTCCAGGCCGCCTTCCAGATCATGTTGCGGGCGAGCTCCAGCCGGATCGCGCAGTCGGCGAGCTTGGTTCCGATCGCCTGGTGCTCGATGATGTTGCGCCCGCCCTGCCGGCGCAGCCTGGCGTAGTCGACCGCGGCTTCGTACGCCGCGCGGCCAAGCCCGAGATTGATCGCCGCGACCTGCGGCACCCCGCGTGCGAGTTCCGCGGCAAGCGCGCCCGCGCTTTTTGTCCCCTCGCCGAGCACGTGGTCCGCGGGCACGCGGCAATCCTTGAACGCCACGCCGGCGCCCGCCCCGTGGTGCCAGCGGATGGCTTCGCCAACCGCCCTCAGGGGCTCGCGCACCGTGAGGCCCGGCGCGCCGCGCGGCACGAGCAGCGTGGCGAGGCCGTCTGCGCCCGTCTTTTTCGAGTCGGTTCGCACTTCGACAGCGAACAGCTTCGCGATGGTGGCGTTCGCGACGAAAGCGAGCGTGCCGTTGATCACCCAGTCATTGCCCTGCTTCACCGCGGTGGGGACGGCGCCGTCTTCGGCCAGCGGGCGGTGGTAGCTCCAGCCGAGACCGGCGCCGGGATCGCGCCCGGCGTATGCGAGGTGGTAGCGGTCATCCTTGACGAAATCCGGCAGGAAACGCTTGCGCTGCCCGGCCGTCATCATGCGGTCGAACAGGATGCGCCCGAGCGCCGAGGTGTGCGCGAGGACGGCCGCGACATCGACGTCGCCCGCACCCAGCTCTTCCATGACGATGCAGGCGGTGAGGCCGTCGGCGCCGGCGCCGCCCGCGTCCTCGGACAGCGCAAGAGTGCGCAATCCCATCTGCGCGGCCTTGTCGAGAAGATTCACGAGCAGCGGCTTCTCGAAGGGCTCCAGCCGCTTCGGACTGAGGGCGGCGGGCTTGATCTCGGTATCGACGAAGTCGCGCACCGTCTCGCGGAATTCAAGCTGCTCCGGGGTGAAAGTGAGGTCGTACATATCAACGTTCCATAGTCTGGTCAGGCACGGAGGTGCAAGTTTATCAGCCGCCGGAACGGCGGTGTCATGATGTGGACGCCCGTCTGCCGAGCTGGCGCAGCTCGGCAAGAAGGGTGTCGTTGATCTCGAGGCCCTCGGCTCGTGCGCGGGCGGACGCCTGCTGGCGGCGTGCGCCGGGAAGACGAACGCCCTCCTCGGCGAGCATTCTCGAAACCAGCACTTCCAGTCGCGCGAAATACGAGTCCGCGCCCGCCAACGCGTCCGGATCCACGGCGATGATGGCGTGGCCGATGCGGGGTTTGTTACCGGGCTCGAAATAGGAGTCGTTCTCGAAGCTGAACGCTGCGCCGGTCAGCGCAACGGAGAGAATTTCCACCATCAGCGCCAGTGCCGTTCCCTTGACGCCGCCGATCGCGGAGAGGCTCCCGGTCAGAGCGGCTTTGGCGTCCGTGGTGGGATTGCCATCCTTGTCCACCGCCCAGCCGAGCGGAATGGGCTTCCCCTCCTTCGCGTAAAGCATGATCTTGCCGCGCACGACTTCCGTGAGCGAAAGGTCTGCCACGATCGGATCGGCGCCCTTGCGCGGGAAGACCGCGGCGATGGGATTGGTGCCGAAGAACGCCTTCTTGCCGCCCCAGGCGTTGATCGCGGATGGCGAATTGGTGAAGGCGAGCCCGACGAGACCGGCCTGCGCGACGGGCGCAAGGTGATAGGCGGCTGCGCCGAAGTGATGGCTGTTGGTGACCGCGGCAAACGCGACGCCGTAGCGCTTCGCGCGCTTGGTCGCTTCCTTCACCGCCAGGGCGCAGGCCGGAAACGCCAGGCCGCCCGCCGCATCCACGAGACAGGCGGCACCCTTCTTCTTGACGATCCGCGGTCTTGCCTTTCCATCGACGCGGCCCTGCCGCAGATGTTGCGCGTAGAGTGCAACGCGCGACAGGCCATGGCTCGAGAGCCCCTCCGTCTCCGCTGCGACCAGCGCCTGCGCCGTCGCCTGCGCCGTCGCGCGCGAAGCTCCGGCTTTCTTCAAGGCACGAGTGGCAAGTTCCGTCAGCTCATCGATGGATAGTTTCACTGGAACTGCGCGTTACCCGTCACTCAGTCAAGCTTGGTGCCCGAGCGCCGCGCCACGTCGGCCCATTTCGCGGTCTCGGCGCGGTAGAACGCCGCGAATTCGGACGGCGAGTTCCCCGACGGCGTCGCGCCCTCGGCCTCGAAGCGCTGCTTCACATCCTGCAGGTGCACCGTCTTCGCCACTTCGCGGTGCAGGCGCTCGATCACCGACTGCGGAGTGCGCGCGGGGGCGAAGAAGCCGTTCCATTGCACCGCCTCGTGGCCTGGGACGCCGGCTTCCCGCATCGTCGGCATCTCCGGCAACGCCGACGAGCGCGCAGGTGCCGCAACTCCCAGCCCGCGCAGCTTGCCAGCCTTGACCTGCGTAGCTGCCACCGGCATCACCAGGAATGCGAGCTGGGTTTCCCCGGACAGCAGGCTCACCGAGGCGGGTGCCGCGCCCTTGTACGGGAGGTGCTGGAGCTGCAAGCCGCCGGTCCTCAGCCGCAGCAGCTCCATTGCCATGTGCGACATGGTGCCGGCGCCGGCCGAGGCGTAAGCGAGGGCGTCGGGATTCGCCTTGGCGAGCGCCACGAGCTCCTTCACGCTCTTCACGGGCAGCGACGGATGAGTGGCGAGCGCGAACGGATAGGACGAGGCCATCGAAATCGGCATGAGCTCCTTGACTGGATCGTAGTTCAGCTTCTTGAACACCGCCGGGCTGATGGAGAGAGACGAATTGCCGAAGAGCAGCGTGTAGCCGTCCGGCGCGGATTTAGCGACGATCTCCGCCGCGATGTTGGCGCTCGCGCCGGGGCGGTTCTCGACGACCACCGGCTGGCCGAGCGCGCCGGTCAGCTTCTGCGCGACGAGCCGCGCGATGATGTCGCTGCCACCCCCGGGGGGAAAGCCCACGATGAGCCGGACGGTCTTTGACGGATACTCCTGCGCGGCGGACGGCAGCGCCGACAGGCACGCCAGCGTTGCGACGAATGCGATCGAATGTCTCATGCTCTTCTCCCTTTTATCAACTCATAAACCTCACGCGGGAGCGGCCTCTTTGAGCAAGGTCTCTCCGGGCTTTACACGTGTGAACTCGACGGGGCGCGTGGAGATCTCAAAGCGGCCGTCGCGCCAGCCGACGCAGACATAGCGCGAGCGGTCGAGATCGCGCACGTCGGGAAAATCCGAGCGGTAGTGCGCACCGCGCGAGTCCTCCCGCGCCACCGCGGACGCGCGGATCGCCTTCGAGACCAGCAGCAGATTCTTCAGATTGAGCCAGTCGTGCCAGGTGAGGTTGAAGGCGAGATCCGTTCCGCCTGCGCCGGTTGCATCCAGCCTCTCATCCAGCTCCTCGAGCGCGCCCGCCGCCCGCGCGAGGCCGGCGGTGTCGCGCACGATGCCGACGTCGTCCCACATCACTTCGTAGAGCCGCTCCCGGATCGCATTGAGATCGCCCGCGCGCTTGCCGAGCGGCGCCCGGGCGCGCGCGACCGCGGCATCGATTGCCGCCTCATCCGGTTCGTGCAGCGAGGCATGGCGCCTGACCCACGGCACCATCGCCTCTCCCGCGATGCCGCCGAACACGGTGGAATTGGCGACGCCGTTGCCGCCGAGGCGGTTCGCGCCGTGCACGCCGCCCGAGTCCTCGCCCGCGACGAACAGGCCCGGCAGCTCCGTCGAGCAGTCGCCGCCGAAGACCACGCCGCCCATCATGTAGTGCGCGGTCGGCACCACTTCCACGAGGCCTCCGGCGAGATCGAAGCCGCAGTCCGAGCAGCGCTCGACCATGCCCTTGAATTCCCGGCGCACCCGCTCCGCTCCGAGATGCCCCATGCTGATATAGACGCCGCCATGGGGCGTCGTGCGGCCTTCACGCATCTCGGTGAAGATCGCGCGCGAAACGATGTCACGCGTGGCGCGCTCGCCCTTGGGGTCGTAGCCGTGCATGAAGCGCTGCTTCGATCCGTTCAGAAGATAGCCGCCGGAGCCGCGCAGGCCCTCCTCCAGCACGGTGCCCGTCATGCGGGTGCCGGGCCCCGCCAGCAACCCCGTCGGGTGGAACTGGACCATTTCCATGTCGCGCAGCGTCAGGCCCGCGCGCAGCGCCATCGCCAGTCCGTCGCACGTCTTGTCGCCGGAAGGCGTGTGGTACTTGTACATGGTCGGGCCTCCGCCGGTGGCGAGCAGCACCGCTTTCGCCTGCACCATCACGAACTCGCCGCTCCTCACGTCCACCATCAGCACGCCCGCGAGCGCGTCGCCGCTCCGGTTCCTGATGAGCTCCACCGCGCGGTGCTCCTCGAGCCGCGCCATGCCGCTCGCCCACACCTGCTCGGCGAGGCGGTTGATGATCTCGATGCCGGTCAGGTCGCCCTTGTGCACGGTGCGGTCGAAGGTCTGCCCCGCGAACGCCTTCTGGTGAATGGTGCCGTCGGGATTGCGGTCGAAGAAGCAGCCGAGCTCGTTCTCCAGCTCGCGGATGCGCTCGATCGCCACCGTGACCAGCGTCCACGCGAGGTCCTGGTCCGGGAGCCACTTGCCGCCTTCGATCGTGTCCATGAAGTGGCGCTCGACCGAGTCCTGCGGCGCCAGCGCGACGTTGTATCCGCCCTGCACCATGCGCGTGCAGCCGCACTTGCCGAGGAGCCCCTTCACCGCGATCGTGATGGAGAGCGACGGGTCGGCCTGGTGCGCGTGCAGCGCGGCGAACAGCCCCGCGCCGCCGGAGCCGAGGATGAGGATGTCGGTCTTGAGCCGTTTCAACGGGATTTGACGCCGAGAGAAGCGAGGGCGGCGGCGCGCTTCGCGCGCGCCTGCGCGTTGACTTCCCTGTAGAGGCTGCCGCCGTGGGCATCCATCGCCACCAGCAGCGGGCCGAAGCCCTTCACCCGGAACTTCCACAGCGACTCGGGATTGAGGTCGTCGAGGTCCACCTCTTCGATCGCCTCCACCCAGGTGGTCTCGAGCGCGGCGGCGCCGCCGATGACCGCGAGATAGGCGCCCCCGAGCTCCTTGAATGCGCCGAGCGAGCCGTCCCCGAGCCCGCCCTTTCCGATCAGGATGCGCGCGCCGTATTCCCGCATCAGCGGGTGCGTGAATCGCTCCATGCGGGCACTGGTGGTGGTGCCCACGCACACTGGCGCGTAGCCGGTTGGAGCAGCCTTGGTCTCGCCCACCCATCGCACGTTGGGCGCGGTGTGAATCAGCGCGTGGCCGCGCAGGTCGAAGCGGGTCTTCCGCCCGCGGTCGAACATGTGGATGAGCGTCGCATCGCGGATGCCGAAGAGCGTGCCGTTCAACGTGACCGTGTCGCTCACGCGCAGCGCCCTCACCTGCTCCTCGGTCACCGGCGTCGTGAATTCGTGGTGCGCCATCACGCCTCTAGAAACCGTAGGTCATGCCCTTCGGCGTGAAGGTCGCCGAGGCGCGGCGCGCGGCGTGGCACTGCATGTTGACCGACACCGGGTTCATCGTGATGTGCGTCGCCGCAAGCTCGACGTGAACGGCGAACGCGGTCGAGTCGCCGCCGAGCCCCTGCGGGCCGACACCGAGCTGATTCACCGCGCGCGTGAGCTCCGCTTCGAGCTTCGCGCCCTCCGCGTCCTCGCTCTTCGTGCCGAGCGGACGGATCGCCGCGAGCTTGGCGAGCGCGACGCAAAGGTCCGCGCTGCCGCCGATGCCCACGCCCACAATCGTCGGCGGGCAGGTCTTGCCGCCCGCATCCAGCACGCAATCCACGACGAAGGTCTTGATCGCGTCCACGCCCTCGGCCGGCACCGCCATCTTGAGCCAGGAATTGTTCTCCGAGCCGCTGCCCTTGGGGATCATCTGTATGGTCAGCTCATCCGGCCGCTCGGAATAGCTGAAGTGGATGGCCGGGATCCGGATCCCGCAGGATGTCTGATCGTTGACGCGGGTGATGGGGTGCACGACCGAGGAGCGCAACGGATGCTCGCCGGTCGCCCGGGCGCAGCCCTTCGTGATCGCGGCTTCGAGATCGACGCCATCCACCTGGACATTGCGACCGATGGTCACGTTGTAGATCGGCACTCCGGTGTCCTGGCAGGTGAGGTTGTCCGTCGCTTCGGCCACGGCGACGTTCTTGATGATCGTGCCCAGGACCTTCTTTGCGCGCGCGCTCGTCTCGGACGCATCGAGCCGCTCGAGCCCCTGCTTGATATCGGGCGGGAGTATCTTGAGCGCCCGGATGTAGAGCTCCTTCGCTGCCTCCTCGACCTGTTTGAGATCGACCTTCACTTGTCAGTCGTCGCCGGAACCGGCGGCCCGTTCAGTTCACCTGGAGCTTGCGCCCGCGGATCACCTTCTCCCAGCGCACCGCTTCTTCCCGTATCGCCCGCGCGAAATCCGCCGGTGAGTTGCCCACCGGCGCCATGCCGATGTCCTCGAAGCGCTTGCGCAGGTCGGAGCCTTCGAGCGCCTTCGCGGTGTCGCGGTAGACCTTCTCGACCACCGCCGCGGGCGTGCCCGTGGGCGCCATCAATCCGAACCATCCCAGGTTCTCGAAGCCGGGCAGGGTCTCGGCCACTGCCGCCACGTCCTTCAGCTGCGCCACGCGCGTCCTGCTGGTGACGCCGAGCGCGCGGAGCCGGCCCTGCCGCACGTAGCCGATCGCCGCGGAAAGATTGGGCGTCAGAATATAGATCTGGCCCGCAAGGAGGTCCACCAACGCCGGCCCTTCGCCCTTGTACGGGACGTGCACCGCATTGATGCCCGCGGTGTAGAGGAAGTTCTCCGCCGCCAGGTGCGTCTGGGTGCCGATCCCGGCCGAGCCGAACGTCAGGGTGTCGGACCTGGACTTGGCGAAGGCAATCATCTCCTTGATGCTTTTCGCAGGGAAGCTCGGATGCACGGCGACGACCTGGGGCCCGCTTGCCACGTTGGTGATCGCCACCAGATCCTTTTCCGGGTTCCAGTTGAGCTTCCGGTACATGTACTGGTTCGCGGTGACGATGGAGCCCGAGGTCATGAACAGCGTGTAGCCGTCGGCGGGCGCTCTCGCCGCGAGCTCGCCGCCGACGTTGCCCCCGGCGCCGGCCCGGTTGTCCACCAGGATCTGCTGGTTCCACGTCTCGGTCAGCTTCTGCGAAAGTAGGCGCGTGACGATGTCGGTGGCGCCTCCGGGCGAAAACGGCACGATGATCCGGACCGGCTTGGCGGGGTAGGTCTGGGCGTGGGCCGCGAAAGCGATCCACAGCGCGGCCGGCAATGCTAGCCATCTGGCGATACGCATGATTTTCTCCTCGGCTTTATTTCGACGGGAAACGGCTTCGGGACAACCTTACCCGATAAGCGCTTGCCGCAGCAAGGTGACGACGCGTTAGAGGCCGCTCGCCTCGACGGCGAGCCGGCGCAGCTCGCGGCGCAGCTTCTCGCGCACGCTGCGGTACGCGGGCCGGTTGACCACGTTCGCGATCTCGTAGGGGTCCCGGTCGAGATCGTAGAGCTCGTCGAGCTCCCCGTCCCGGCTGCGGTTCACCCAGCGGATGTACTTGTGGCGCTCTGTGCGTACGGCTTTGTAGGTCATGCCAACGAGCCACGGGTAGGCATTCTCGGCCCAGTACTCCATCAGGAACGACTTGCGCCACCCGGCGCCGCCTTTTCCCCTCCTTCCGGTGAGAAGCGGCAGCAGCGAGCGGCCCTGGATCTGCGGGCCGGGTTTCCCCCCCGCAAGCTCGATCAGCGTCGGCGCGATGTCCTGGAGAATGACGAGTTCTCTCACGCGCGCGCCGGCCTTGATCCGCTGCGGGTAGCGCACGATGAATGGCGAACGAATTCCTTCCTCGTAGGCGAACCGGCGCTCGGGTCCCAGCCCGTGCTCGCCGAAGAAGTAGCCGTTATCGCCGAGGAACAGGATGAACGTGTTGTCGAGCCGGCCGGATTTCGCGAGCGCGGCAAGCAGCATGCCGACGCCCTCGTCCACCGCCGCCATCATGCAGGCGCGGAGGCGTATCTCCTCCTGCTCTCCGGCGTGGATCGCGTCGAGCAGCGCGCGGGACTGCGCGTTGGTCCTCAGCCGGAGCGCTTCTTCCCACGCGGGCTTGCTCTTCACGATCTCCGCCGCCGGGAGCATGTTGGGCTTCTTCGGAAACACGCAGCCGCGGTAGAGGTCCTCGTGCCGCTTGGCGGGACGATAGCCGTCCATCCTGAAGGTCCCATCGGCCGCCTGCTCCGCATCCGGGTGCACCGCCTTGTGAGCGAAGAAGAGCGACCACGGCCGCTCGTGCGCGCGGCTGACGAAATCCACCGCCATCTGATTCATGATGTCCGTGATGTAGCCGGAGCGCTGCACATACGTGCCCTGCTCGTTCAGCTTCGGGTCGTTCAGTCGCCCGTGGCCGTCGAAGCTCACCCAGTGGTCGTAGCCCGGGCGGGGCTGACTGCTGTTTCCCATGTGCCACTTGCCGATGTGAGCGGTCTCGTAGCCGAGCCGCTTCAGCTCGAGGTGGTAGTTCGGCAGCCGGTGGCTCGCGGCGTCGCGCGCGACGTTGTCGATGATGCCGTGGCGGCTTGCGTACTGGCCGGTGAGGATGGAGGCCCGGTTGGGCGAGCAGATCGGCGTCGTGTGGAAGGCGCGCTCGAAGATCGCCCCTTCGCGCGCGATGCGATCGATGTGCGGCGTCTTCATGTACGGATGGCCGCCCGCGCCGAACTCGTCGAAGCGCAGGTCGTCGATGAGGATGACGAGGAAGTTAGGCCGTCGCGCCACGCGGTCCTCCGGATCAGATCACGTTCAGCAGGAAGGCGAGCCCGGCCGCGAGCGTGACGCCTGCGGCCAGGGCAAGCAGGCTCTTGTGCCAGTCGCGCCACGCCAGGAACTCGAGCGCGAGCAGGCGCAGCCCGCCCGTCAGGTGCGCGGCGAGAAGCAGCACCAGGACCGTCTCCGCGAATTTCACCAGCGGCTGCTCGCTCCAGCGCAGGAACGCGTCGAGCCCCGCCTCCCCCTGCAGCGCACGGCCGAGCGCCCAGAAATGCAGCGGAAGGAAGAGCGCAAGCAGAACTCCGGACACCCGGTGCGCGAGGAACGCCCAGTAGGCGGGATGATTGCGCGCGCGGAAGTCGTTTTTCATGCGAAAACGGCGTAAACGGCGCGGAAGCCCCACAGTGCGAGCGCGAGACCCATCGCCAGGACGGTCAAGTCGAGTCCCGCACCGCGCCAGTTGAAGGTCTCGGCGAGAACGCTGCGCAGCCCGATCGGCGCGTGCACCGCAACCGCGGCGACGAAGATCGCGTAGAACCCGCACCACGCGTAGCTGCCGCGCGTGCGGGCGAGGATTTCCGCCGCCGTAATCCCGTTGCGGGTCGCGTAGATGATCGTCACCAGGTGGACCACCACGCACAGGGCCAGAACCACTGCGCTCGCCCGCTGCGCGGTCCACAGCAGAACCTGCGTTCGGGTGTTCACCTACGTCCTCCGCAGGTTCTGAAGGATGAGGGATGAGGGATGAGGGATGACCTCAAACCCAATGCGGGTAGTTCCTTCATCCTTCCGCCTTCATCCTTCATCCTTCAAGCTCGCCACGGAGCGCCGCGAGCGCCGTGGCACGCTTAAGCCCGGCGATCGAGGCGGTCGGGGCGAGCTTCGTGGGACAGCGCTCGCTGCAGCTCATGTGCGTGTGACAGGCGTGGCAGCCGGCGTCGCCCGCCACCGCCGCGAGCCGCGCGCGATTGCCGGTGTCGCGCACGTCGTTCACCAGCGTCCAGGCGCGGTTGAGCGCCGCGGGCCCCAGATAAGCCGGGTTCCAGGCGACCACGTCGCACGAGCTGTAGCATACGCCACAGCCGATGCACTCGATTCCGGCGTCCGCCAGCTGTCGCGCGGGCGAGCTGGGCGCCACCCGCGCGAAATCGTCCTTGCGGGTCGCGCTTCCCTGAAACCGTCCGCGCGCGACTGCCCACTTGTCGAAAAACGGCGTCATGTCGGTGACAAGGTCGCGCACCACCGGCAGGTTGCGCAGCGGAGCGATTTCGAGCTGCCCCGTCTGCGCCACGTTGTCGACGTGGGTACGGCAGGTCCAGCGCGCGCGTCCGTTCACGGTCATCGCGCACGAGCCGCACATGCCGACCCGGCAGGCGTAGCGATACGCCAGCGTCGGATCGAGCTCGCGCTGGATGAACGTGACGACATCGAGCACGGTCTGGCTCGCAAGGCGCGGCACTTCGAACTCCTGGTAGCCCCCGGACTCCTGACCGCGCCAGACCGAT
>DATICE010000029.1:0-6376 GCA_035456985.1 Burkholderiales bacterium
CCACCCACAACACCTTCTTCACCGACCGGTCTCCGTGCGCGGAGAAGTGCTCTGCCCGAGCGCCGCGCAATGCATTATAAGAACATGCCGGCAGCGGAAAACGCCGGCGAGCTGCTGGCTAGATTAGCGCACCCTGCCGGGGCGCTCTGTAAATGAACGGCCATTTTTTGTAACAATTTGTTTCCCCTTTCGTCAGGGAAACAAAGTCTTACAAATGGCTCTTCCAGCCGCCATGCGAGCCGTTAGGATTGCGCCATGGCCGAGCCCAGGATGAAGATCATCGTGGTGGATGACGACGCGCGGCTGCGCGACCTGCTCAACCGCTACCTCACCGAGCAGGGCTACGCGGTGCGCGTGGTGCACGACGCGGCCGGTATGGACCGGCAGCTCACGCGCGAGCGCTACGACCTCATGATCCTCGACCTCATGCTGCCCGGAGAGGACGGCCTGTCGATCTGCCGCCGTCTGCGCGGAGGCGGAGAGGACATGCCGATCATCATGCTGACCGCCAAGGGCGACGACGTGGATCGCATCGTCGGCCTCGAGGTGGGCGCCGACGACTACCTGCCCAAGCCGTTCAACCCGCGCGAGCTGGTGGCGCGCATCCAGGCGGTGCTGCGGCGGCGCCCCCTGCCCGGGCCGCCCGGCGCTCCTGCCCTGGAGCCGCAGGTGGTCGAGTTCGGAGCCTTCCGCTTCAATCTCGGGGCACGCAGCCTGACCCGGAACGGGGCGGACGTGGCGCTCACCACCGGCGAATTCGCGCTGCTCAAGGTGCTGGTCCAGCATCCCCGCACTCCCCTCTCTCGCGACAAGCTTATGGAGCTCGCGCGTGGGCGCGAGTTCGGAGCCTTCGACCGCTCGATCGACGTGCAGATCTCGCGGCTGCGCAAGCTGATCGAGCCGGATCCCGCCAAGCCGGCTTACATCCAGACGGTGTGGGGATTCGGATACGTCTTCATTCCCGACGGCAAGAGTCAGTGACCCTGTTCCCCCGCACCCTGCTCTGGCGCAGCGTGCTGCTGATCGCGCTGCTGCTCGTCGTCGCGCATCTCGCGTGGCTGCAGATCTTCCGGGTGAGCGAGCGCGGGCCGCGCGCGCGCCAGGTCGCGCAGCAGATCGCGAGCGTGGTCAACCTCACGCGCGCGGCGCTGATCACGGCCCAGCCCTCGAAGCGCCTCGATCTGCTCGACGACTTGTCCCAGGAGGAGGGAATCCAGGTCTACAGCAGTGAACGCGGCGAACGCGTAACGCCCCTGCCCGACCGGCCGTTCCTGCGGCTCGTGGAGACCGAAGTGAGGCGGCAGCTCGGCACGGAGACGCGGCTCGCCGCCAGCCGCAACGGCGTGCGCGGGGCGTGGGTGAGCTTCCGCATCGACGGCGACGACTACTGGGTCCACCTGCCCCGGTCGCGGCTTGAGCGCGCCGATCCCCTGCGCTGGGTCGGATGGGGCGCGCTGGTGCTGGTGCTCGCGCTGCTCGGCGCCTATCTCATCGTCGCGCGCATCAATCGGCCGCTGCGCGAGCTCGCCGGCGCCGCCGCGGAAATCGGCCGCGGCCGCACGCCACCGCCCGTCGCCGAAACGGGTCCGTCGGAAATCCGCACGCTCGCCCATGCGTTCAACAGCATGGCCGCGGACCTGAAGCGCCTGGACGAGGAGCGGGCGCTGCTGCTTGCCGGCGTATCGCACGACCTCCGCACCCCGCTCTCGCGCATCCGCCTGGGGCTGGAAATGCTCGACGGAAAAGGCGACCCCGCGCTCAAGGACGGATTGGTGCAGGACGTCGCGGACATCGACACGGCGATCGGCCAGTTTCTCGATTTCGCGCGCGTCACCGAGGGCGAGGCCGTCGTGCCCGACGGCGATCTCAATGCCATCGCGCGCGAGCTGCGCGATCGCTACGCAGGCGCCGGCAAGGAAGTTGCCGCGCGGTTGGCTCCGCTTCCTCCCATGGCCCTGCGGCCGCGAGCGATCCAGCGGCTTATCGCCAACCTGATGGACAACGCGCTACGCCATGGCGGCGGACAAATCGAGGTCACGACGGCGAGCGAGGGCGGACGCGCGGTGCTGGAAGTGCTCGACCGCGGTCCGGGTATACCGCCCGGCGAGGCCGAGCGCATGGTGCAGCCGTTCACGCGCCTCGATGCCGCGCGCTCTGGCGCGGGCACCGGGCTGGGACTGGCGATCGTGGACCGCATCGCGCGGCTGCACGGAGGCAGCGTGCAGCTGCTCCCGCGCGATGGCGGCGGCCTGCGCGCGCGGGTGGAGCTTCCGCTTACCGCAGGAAAGGGCGTGGCGAGATAACGGTGACGAGATACGGGTGACGAGGTGCAGGTGACCGGGACCGGCACGTCACCCTTAATCGTCACCCCTCCAGAGGCCAGCTCCGCAGCACCTGGTAAGCGCGACCCCTCTCGCGCGGCGCCGATTCGACCAGCGCAAACCCGTCCACCGGCCACGCGACGGCGGGGCAGCGTTCATTCATCGGCGCACGGCGGGCGTTCCGCAGCAACGTCACGTGCGGAACGTACGGCCGCCGGTCGAAACGGAATTCGGCGCCGGCCACCGCCTCCTGCAACGATGAGACCAATGCTTGCAGAGCCTCCGGGCAAGCACTCGTGCCGGCCCAGAGGATGCGGTTGTGCCGCCAGTATTCAAGGCGATCCACGGTCAAATCGAAACGGCGCCCACGCACCGTAGGGCCGAGAATCTCCAGCGCCGCGAGGCGCTCGCGCGGGAGATTGCCGAGAAAAACCAGCGTGAGATGAATGTTCTCGGCCGCAACCGCTCTGCCGCCGCATTCGCTCCGCGCGCCGCGCGCGATTTCACCCAGTGCGCGCTGGACCTCGGGCGCGGGCCACACGGCAAAAAACAGCCGTGCGGTGTCACCGGTCACCGGCCTGTCCTGAGCGAGCCTGTCCTGAGCCCGACGAAGGGTCGAAGGGTCATGCGTCACTCAGCAGCGCGACCGCTTCCGCGGCGATGCCCTCGCCCCGGCCGACGAACCCGAGCTTCTCGGTGGTCTTGGCCTTGACGTTGACGGCGTCCGCAGCCACACCCAGATCGGCCGCCAGGTTGGCGCGCATTGCGGGTATGTGCGGCGCCATCTTCGGGGCCTGGGCGATGATGGTGGCATCCACGTTGGCGGCCTTCAGCCCGCGCTCCTTCAGCAGCCGCGCCACTTCGCGCAGCAGCCGGCGGCTGTCGACGTCCTTGTAGCGGGCGTCGCTGTCGGGAAAATGACTTCCGATGTCGCCGAGCCCGGCGGCACCGAGCAGGGCATCGCACACCGCGTGGATCAGCACATCGGCGTCGGAATGTCCCGCAAGCCCTTTCTCATGCGGAATCGCAACGCCCCCGATGACGAGTTTCCTGCCCGCGACGAGCGCATGGGCATCAAACCCCTGGCCTATCCTCATCATCTTCCGGATCTCGTTCTGACGCTGGATTTCTTTGCGTTCCTGGCGGTTCGTTTTCTTGGTTTTGAGCCTGGCTTCATCCTGGCGGTTTTTCCTTCGCGGCCCCCGATGATCAGCTCCGCCAGGAGCAGGTCCTCGGGAAACGTCACCTTGATATTGCGCGTATCGCCAAGCACGAGCCTCGGCTTCAGGCCGAGCCCCTCGATCGCGCGCGCTTCGTCGGTCGCCGCCGCGGGCTCCGCCGCGCGCAGCGCCTCGATCAACAGCCGGTAGCGGAACATCTGCGGCGTCTGCGCGAGCCAGAGGTTTTCGCGCGGCTCGGTCGCCGCCACGCGTGAGTCGCGGTTCCCCCGTTTAAGCGTATCAGCAACCGGCACCGCGAGCAGGCCCCCGGTATCGTCCGCCTCGAGCTCGCCGAAGAGGCGATCGAGCTCCTCGCGCCCGAGGCACGGACGCGCGGCATCGTGCACCAGGACCCAGTCCGCCGCCGCGATGGAGTCTCGCGCGGCGAGCAGGCCGTTGAACACGCTCGACGCTCGCGTCTCGCCGCCGCAATACAGCGGCTCGACCCGCGCGCCGAGATCGCGCCAGTCGTGGCGCCGGAACTGATCGTCGCCCTGCGCGAGCACCACGAACACCTGCTCGATGCGCGGGTGCTGCGCGAGCGCGAGGAGCGAGTGGTAGAGCAGCGGTCGTCCCGCGATCTCGAGGTACTGCTTGGGCAGCGCCGCTCCGAGGCGGGAGCCCGAGCCGGCGGCGGGAACGAGTGCGTAAGCTTTGGACAAGTTGCGTCGAGGGCGCTGTATATGCAGGGATTTTATCAGCATCGGTGTTGCGTCCGCCGCACTTGAAAAATGACCCGCGGGGCGCATAATAAATTTACAGATGTCGCATCCGACCGCATCCGTGCGCGCGCCAGCCGTCGCGGGCATGTTCTATCCTGGCGAGAGCCGCGAGCTGGCGCAGGCGCTGTCCGGCCTGCTCGGCGCTGCCGCGCACGACGCCCCCGAGCGCACAGTGCCGAAGGCCATCATCGCGCCGCATGCCGGCTACGTCTATTCCGGTCCCATCGCTGCCAGCGTCTACACGCTGCTCGCTCCCGCACGCAGGACCATCAAGCGCGTCGTACTGCTCGGACCCACGCACCGGGTCGCGGTGCGCGGGCTCGCACTTCCCGGTTGCAGCGCGTTCGCCACTCCGCTCGGTACGGTCGAGATCGATGTCGATGGGGTCGAGGCGCTGCGCGGCATGACCCAGGTGGTCGTGAGCGCCCAGGCGCACGCGCTCGAGCACTCGCTGGAAGTGCACGTCCCGTTCCTGCAGACGGCGATCGAGAAATTCAGGCTGGTGCCGCTCGCGGTGGGTCATTGCGGCGCGGAAGAAGTCGCAGCAGTGCTGGATGTTCTGTGGGGCGGCCCCGAGACGCTGATCGTGGTGAGCTCCGACCTCTCTCACTATCTTCCCTATGCCGACGCCCAAGCCGTTGACCGCGCGACGGCCAAGGCCATCCTCGGGCTGGCAGCGGACATCTCTCACGAGCAGGCGTGCGGGGCGACGCCGGTGATGGGACTCACTTGCGTTGCGCGCCGGCGCGGGATGAAGCCCGAGCTGATCGATTTACGCAATTCCGGTGACACCGCGGGCGACAGGAACCGCGTCGTCGGCTACGGCTCCTTCGCCTTCTACGAGGCGGCTCCCGATGCCCGTTGATCCGGGTCCGATCGTGAGCCCGATCGTGTTTCTCACGGGATCGGGCTTGGACACTGTTCCCGACACGCCGGCGCTGCCCGGTGACGCCGGGCGCGTGCTGTTGCCTCTCGCCCGCGCGGCGATCGCCGCCCGGCTCGGGTTCGCCCACGCCGCGGACGACGAGCTGCCGTGGCTGAAGTCGAGCGGCGCGACCTTCATCACCCTCATGCTCGGCAGCAAGCTGCGAGGATGCGTCGGAACGCTGCGGGCGCATCGCGCGCTGGTCGAGGACGTCAGAGCCAACGCGGTGGCCGCAGCTTTCCGCGATCCGCGCTTTCCGCCTCTCGAAGCCGGGGAGTTTTCCGGCGTGTCGCTCGAAGTCTCCGTGCTCTCGGCGCTCGAGCCCATGAGCTTCACCGATGAGCCGGATGCGCTGAGGCAGCTCCACCCGGGCGTCCACGGAGTCGTATTCGAGTACGGGCACCACACCGGCACCTTCCTGCCCCAGGTCTGGGAGGATTTCAAGGAACCATCGGACTTTCTCGCGCATCTCAAGTACAAGGCGGGTCTTCCGCCGGATTTCTGGGATCGCGAGGTCAGGCTCTCACGCTACACCGTGTTCAAGTGGCGCGAGAGCGACCTCGCGTGACGAGGTGACGAAGTGACGCATTCATATCCCGGGCGGTGGTGGCACATGCTGGAAGACGGGCGCATGCAGTGCGACCTGTGCCCGCGCGACTGCCGCCTGCACGAGGGCCAGCGCGGCGCATGCTTCGTGCGCATGCGCGAGAAGGACCGCATGGTGCTGACCACCTACGGGCGCTCCTCCGGATTCTGCATCGACCCGGTCGAGAAGAAGCCCCTCAACCAGTTCTTCCCGGGCTCGAGCATCCTCTCCTTCGGCACCGCGGGCTGCAACCTCGCCTGCAAGTTCTGCCAGAACTGGGACATCTCGAAATCGAAGGACATGGACCGCCTCGCCGACGAGGCCTCGCCGGAAGCGATCGCGGAGGCGGCCGAGGGATACGGCTGCAAGAGCGTCGCGTTCACCTACAACGACCCGGTGATCTTCGCCGAGTACGCGATGGACATCGCGGATGCCTGCCGCGCCCGCGGCATCCAGGCGGTAGCGGTGACGGCGGGCTACATCCACGAGGCGCCCCGGCGCGAGTTCTACGCGAAGATGGATGCCGCCAACGTGGACCTGAAGGCCTTCACCGACGAGTTCTACTTCAGCCTGTGCGCGGCGCGGCTGAAGCCGGTCCTCGA
>DATICE010000030.1:0-6156 GCA_035456985.1 Burkholderiales bacterium
TTCAGCTCCAGCACCTCGGCCTGCAACAGTATTCTTTCCAGGAGCGCGTCGATGCCCTTGCCGGTCTTGGCCGAGACCTCGACGAACATGGTATCGCCGCCCCACTCTTCGGGCACGACTTCCTTCGAGGCGAGATCCTGCTTGACCCGGTCGGGGTTCGCCTCGGGCTTGTCGATCTTGTTGAGCGCCACCACGATCGGTACCTTCGCCGCCTTGGCGTGATTGATAGCCTCGATCGTCTGCGGCATGACGCCGTCGTCGGCCGCGACCACCAGCACCACTGCATCGGTCACCTTGGCGCCGCGCGCGCGCATCGCCGTGAACGCCTCGTGGCCGGGCGTATCGAGGAACGTGACCATGCCCCTGGGCGTATTCACGTGATACGCGCCGATGTGCTGCGTGATGCCACCCGCTTCTCCGCTCGCCACCCGCGTGCGGCGGATCGTGTCGAGCAACGAGGTCTTGCCGTGGTCGACATGCCCCATCACCGTAACGACCGGGGCGCGCGGCTCGAGCTTGACCTCGGCGGGCGACTCCAGCTGCTGCTCGGCGAGATAGGCATCGGGATCATCGAGCTTGGCGCGTTTCGCGACGTGCCCCAGCTCCTCGACCACGATCATCGCCGTCTCCTGGTCGAGCACCTGGTTGATGGTTGCCATGGTACCGAGTTTCATCAGCACCTTGATCACCTCGGCAGCCTTCAACGACATCTTGTGCGCAAGGTCGGCGACCGTGATCGTTTCGGGCACCGTGATATCCCGCACCAGCGGCTCGGTCGGGGCGGCGAATGCGTGCGGCTGCTCGCCCTCTTCCTTGTGCGCGGCATGACGCGCCTTGCGTTCGCGCCAGCCCAGCCCGCCGCTCGCATCTCCGCGCGTCTTGATGCTGCGACGCTTGACCGTCTCGTCCTTCCAGACGACTTCCTTGACCTGCTTCTTGGCCTTTTTTTCCGCCTTTTGCGCCTTCTCCTCGGGCTTGACGGTGGGCTTGTGCAACGTGCCTTCCACGCTCACTGGCACCGCCGTCTTGGCTTCCTCCGGCGCCTTGGCTTCGGCGATCGCTTCGGCCTCCTTCTTGCGCCGTTTCTTCTCAGCGTCCTCCGCCTGCCGCGCCGCCAGCTCGGCCTGCTGCCTCGCCTCGGCTTCGCGCAACGCAACCTGCTCGGCATCGAGTACCGGCCGTGCAGGCTCGGTCGCAGCTTCGGGCTCGGCGTCACGCTTCACCAGCACGCGCTTCTTGCGCACCTCGATGTGGATGGTGCGCGATTTCCCCATGCTGTCGGACTTCTTGATCTCCGTCGTCTGCCGCCGCGTCAGCGTGATCTTCTGCTTCGACTCGCCCGCGCCGTGTGACTTGCGCAAGTGCTCGAGCAGCTGGGTCTTGTCCTTCTCGGTAAGCGGCGTGTCCTCCGCCAGCGCCTTGCTCACGCCGGCCGCCTGCAGCTGCTCGATCAGCAGCGCCGTCGGGAGCCCCAGTTGCTGGGCGAGTTGGTTGACGTTGATCTGAGCCATGCGATTGGGGGAATCAGGAGCCGGCTACGGCGAACCACGGGGCGCGAGCCGCCATGATGAGCTGCTTGGCGCGCTCGCCGTCGAGCCCCGTCAGCTCGGTGAGGTCGTCGGTCGCGAAATCGGCGAGCGCCTCCTGGGTGCCCACGCCCTTGGCGGCGAGCAGGCGCGCCGTGTCGTTGTCCATGCCTTCAACCTTCATCAGGTCCTCGATGTCGTGCTCGACCCGCTCTTCGCTCGCGATCGCCTGCGTGAGCAGCGCATTGCGGGCGCGGCTCCGCAGCTCGTTGATGGTGGCTTCATCGAACGATTCGATTTCCTGCATTTCGCTGATCGGGACGTAGGCGACCTCTTCGAGGGTATTGAATCCTTCCTCAACCAGAATCGCCGCGACCTCTTCGTCCACGTCGAGCTTCTCTATGAACATGGTCTTGACGCGCGTCGCCTCCTCCTCGTTCTTCTTCTGCGACTCTTCCAGCGTCATGAGGTTGAGCTCCCATCCCGTGAGCTCGCTCGCCAGCCGCACATTCTGGCCGGTGCGGCCGATCGCCTGGGCGAGATTTTCCTCGTCCACCACGATGTCCATGCTGTGAGCTTCCTCGTCCACCTTGATCTTGCTGACTTCGGCAGGAGCAAGGGCGTTGACCACAAACTGCGCCGGATCCTCCGCCCACAGGATGATATCGACACGCTCCCCGGCAAGCTCCGAAGTCACTGCCTGCACTCGCGAACCGCGCATGCCGACACAGGTGCCGATCGGGTCGATGCGCCGGTCCTTCGAGTGCACGGCGATTTTCGCACGCGAGCCGGGGTCGCGCGCTGCCGCCTTGATCTCGAGCAGGCCGTCCTCGAGCTCGGGCACCTCCAATTCAAACAGCTTCACCAGGAATTCGGGTGCGGTGCGCGACAGAATGAGCTGCGGCCCCCGGCTGGCGCGGTCGGTCTTCCACACGTAGGCCCGCACCCGGTCGCCCATGCGCAGATTCTCTTTCGGGATCATCTGGTCGCGCGGCAACACGGCCTCCAGCCGTCCCGATTCGACGACGGCATTGCCGCGCTCCATGCGCTTGATGACTCCGGTGACGAGCGGCTCCTTGCGGGCGAGAAAGTCGTTGAGGATCTGCTCGCGCTCGGCATCGCGGATCTTCTGCAGTATCACCTGTTTCGCCGTCTGCGCACCGATGCGCCCGACCTCCAGGCCGCCGAGCGGCTGCTCGATGAATTCGCCAGGCTGGATCTCAGGATTCTGCTTCTTTGCGTCGCTGACTGCGATCTGGCGCGCGGCCTCCTCGACCTCCCCGTCGTTCATCACCTGCCAGCGGCGGAAAAATGAGAACTCGCCCGTGGTGCGGTCGACCGAAGCACGCACGTCGACGTCCTCCGGAAAACGCTTCTTGGTGGCTGACGCGAGTGCGAGCTCAAGCGCGCCGAACACGATCTCCTTTTCGACGTTCTTTTCCCGCCCCAGGGCGTCCACCAACAGCAATATCTCGCGACTCATTCCCGCGCTCCCGCTAAAGGTTCGGCACCAGACGCGCCGTTTCCACGTTGCCGAGATCGAGCGACAGCACTCTGCCCTCGACCTCCAGCTGCACCTGGCCGGCACCGGCCTCGCGCACCACGCCGACAAAATTGCGCTGCCCGTCCACCGGCAGGCGCACCCGCACGCGGGCCCGCTGGCCGGCGAAACGCGCGAAATCGCGTTCGCCCCTCAACAAACGGTCGAGCCCCGGCGAGGATACCTCCAGCCGTTCGTAGTTCACGCGCTCGACGGCAAGTACCCGGCTCACCTGGTGGCTCACCTTCGCGCAGTCATCCACGGTCACGCCGCCGGGCTTGTCGATATAAATGCGGAGCAGCCCACCTCTGGCCGGACGTTCGATGCCCGCCAGCTCGTAGCCCATTCCGCTCACGGTAGCTCCAATTAACTCGTTCAATTCCATGACAAATCCAGCCCACAAACAAAAAATGGGCGGACCGCCCATCTTCTGAATCCCCCGCGAATCAGGGGTGAAGAGTGTAACAAGAATCACGCTCAAATCCAATAGGTTGGAGAACATATCCGCCCGCTCCGGCGCGTCATCATGCTCCCGGATACGCAGGGCAACCCATTGTTTTGCGATTCTATTTGCGTCACGTGCCGCGACTCGCGACGCAGACCCTCAGGGCGGCGCCGCATTCAAGTCGTTGACACGACGTGCGAACGCCACGAGCTGCGCCGCGGACCCTGCGCGCGCTCCATCATCTCGCGGCAATTCATATCCGTCATCCTTATATCCTGACCCGAGCCGCTCAGTCAGCACGAAATGCCGAACGGCCCCGTTTTGAAATCGTCATGAAGCAAACATAGGAGGTCTCTACTAGACACGTCCAACTTCACTAGCATCGACGGCGAAAAATCGTATACGCTTGCAAGTCTGCAGTTGCTGGCGCGGCCAGAACCTTTACAAGGACGCCTCAGCTTGGGGAGGCAATGAACAAGTTCCAGAATGTCGAGGACGGCTCGCCGGGTGGCGATGGGGGCGCCCGGAACAGTGCCGTGGATCAGCCCCATCAGCTCGCCGATGCAATGGACCTGCTAAAGCAGGAAATCCGGGAGCGGAGGCAGCTCGAGGAAGGCCTGCGCCAGTCGAAGGAGGAGCTGCTGCTGCGCCTGGCGGAGTTGGAACAGCGCGACCGCGACCATCTCACGCTCGGCAAGCTGAGCAACTATCTCAAATCGTGCATCTCCTCCGACGAAGCGTGCACCGTCATTACCGCATTCTGCCCCCAGCTCCTCCCCTCCGACGTCGGAACGCTATACCGCATCAACTCGCCGGGGGGCTACCTGGAGCGGGTCGCGAGCTGGGGGCAAGGCACGCTGGAAGAGAAGCTGTTCACAGTGCAGGACTGCTGGGGCTTGCGGCGCGGCCAGCTGCACTGGACGAACGGCGCGGGGAGCGGGTTGCTTTGCCAGCACGCAACCGGCTCTGCCGAACCGATCTTCCCTTACATGTGCATCCCGCTGGTTGCGCATGGCGAGACGGTGGGACTGCTGTTCCTGCAGAGACTTCAAGTTGCCGCGAAGGCGCAGGAAGCCGATGTGACGCTGGAATCGAAACTGCATCTCGCCTCGGCCGTGGGCGAAGAAATCAGCCTGGCGCTCGCCAATCTCAAGTTGCGCGATACCTTGCGCCAGCAGTCCTTGCGCGATCCTCTGACCGGGCTCTACAACCGGCGCTTCCTCGAGGAGTACCTCGTGCACGAGCGCGTTCGCGCGACGCGCAAGAACCGTCCGCTTTCGGTCATCATGCTGGACATCGACCATTTCAAGCGCGTCAACGACACTTTCGGCCACGACGCCGGCGACGCGGTTTTGCGGCGCATGGGTCTCGTGCTGCAGGGTCATGTTCGCGGGAGCGACATCGCCTGCCGCATCGGCGGAGAGGAGTTTGCGCTGCTGTTGCCGGAAGCCTCGCTGGTGACTGCCTACCAGCGCGCCGAGCGCATACTCGACACCGTGCGTCACATGCAGATCAAGCATCGAGGCCAGGTCCTGGGTGCCATCACCGTCTCAATGGGCGTGGCGGCCTTTCCGAAGCATGGAGACACGCCCGAGGCGCTCATTCGAGCCGCCGACCAGGCGCTGTACCAGGCCAAGCAGGGCGGGCGAAACAAGCTGGCGTCGGCGTAGACCGGTAGATTAGCGGAAACAAAAAAGCCCGACCTCGGTGAGGTCGGGCTTTTCCGTTTCATGGGTGCCTGACGATGTCCTACTTTGGCTCCGGCCGCCCCTTCGGGGCTTAACATTTCCGGCTCAAAGGGATCCGGAAAGTTAGCCTACGCCGCAACACGCCGCGGCATAGCTAATCGCGTCACTCAAAGGCAGCGAAACTTCGGGCCGAGATACCAACTATGTCTCGATCGCGGCGTGTTGTCGCTGCGCTCAAGTAGGGTATCGTCAGGGCAACGAACAAAAAAGAAATGCCCCAACCCGACTGGGCTGGGGCATTTCTTTTTGTGGGTGCCTGACGATGTCCTACTTTCGCACGGAATACACCGTACTATCATCGGCGCTGAGGCGTTTCACGGCCCTGTTCGGAATGGGAAGGGGTGGGACCACCTCGCTATGGTCGTCAGACGTAGCTTGCTAGCCCCCGGCGGTCCGCCATCGGCATTCGGCCAGGAGCAATGTTAGGAAGAAGTAAAGGATTCGATTGATTGTATGTGGCAAACCCTTGTTCACCTGAGCCCTGGCTGCCTGCCTATGGATGGCAGCCGAACGCTCACGGTTATAGGATCAAGCCGCACGGGCAATTAGTACCGGTTAGCTCAAAGGATTACTCCTCTTACACATCCGGCCTATCAACGCGGTGGTCTTCCGCGACCCTTCAGGGGGATCAAGTCCCCGGGAAGTCTTATCTCAAGGCGAGTTTCCCGCTTAGATGCTTTCAGCGGTTATCTCTTCCGCACTTAGCTACCCGGCGATGCCACTGGCGTGACAACCGGTACACCAGAGGTGCGTCCACTCCGGTCCTCTCGTACTAGGAGCAGCCCCCCTCAAACTTCCAACGCCCACTGCAGATAGGGACCAAACTGTCTCACGACGTTTTGAACCCAGCTCACGTACCACTTTAAATGGCGAACAGCCATACCCTTGGGACCGGCT
>DATICE010000031.1:0-7556 GCA_035456985.1 Burkholderiales bacterium
GATCATCCGGTTTCCCGAGCAGGCGGTGAATTTCGCGTTCGGCGGCCCGGACCTCAAAACGCTCTTCTGCTGCGCTCACACCTCCGTCTACACCCTGCGGGTCAGGTCGCCGGGGAATCCGCACCCCTGGTACCGGCTGCGCGCGCGATGAACGGAATAGCGGTCAGCGCTTCCTGCGCGGGGCCGCCCGGAAACGGTCGCCGCTGATGTGCAGCGGCGCGGAGCCGAGGCTGCGCAAGAGCTTGCGCGCCTCGGCGGTATCGGCGACCAGCGTTTCGCCGTGCACGTGCGCGTGGGTCTTTTCGACCAGCCATTTAACGGTATCCCAGCTGCCGTTCGCGCGCTGCCAGGCGATTCGCGTATTGATCTGGCTCAAGGCGTTGCGGAGTGAAATGCGGCCCGTCGGCGCGTTACCGATAAAATGCTCGGCGCTGGATACAACTGAAAGGACACTCCATGGAGCCCAACCTCGCAGTGCTGGATCAGGTAAAGAGCATGGCCATAGACCTCGGAATGAAATTCGGCCCGAAACTGCTGGTCGCGATCATCATCATGGTGGCCGGCTACTATGCGGCGCGCTGGGTGGCCGGGATGACCGGACGCGCGCTCCGGTCGTTGGAATTCGAGCCTCCGGTGCGCGAGCTCATGCTGAGTATCGTGCGCGTGCTGGTGCTCCTCTTGTTCGCAATCATGGCGCTGCAGAACCTGGGGGTGGAGCTGCTGCCTCTCATCGCAGGCGTGGGCGTAGCGGGCGCAGGGATCGCACTTGCCATGCAGGGCGTTCTCGGCAACCTCGTCGCCGGGCTGACGATCATCCTCACGCGGCCGTTTCGCGTTGGAGAATACATATCCATCGTGGGGGAAGAAGGCCAGGTGGCGGAGATCAGACTCTTCAGCACGACCTTGAGCCACCTGGACCTTTCGCGGGTGGTCATCCCCAACCGCAAGATCGTGGGCGAGATCCTTCACAACTACGGGCGGGTACGGCAGCTGCAGATCGAGGTCGGCGTTGCCTACGACACTGATCTGAGCCAGGCGCTCTCGACTGTCCGCGAGGTGCTACAGGCCAACCCGCGAGTTCTCGAGAATCCCGCCCCCGTGATCCACGTGAGCCAGCTCGCCGATTCGTCGGTGACTATCGCCATTCGTCCGTGGACCAGCACGGCCGATTACGGCTCCTCCGCAAGCGAGATCAGAAAGGCCCTCGTCGAGGCGTTTCGCGCGCGCGGCATCGTCATACCGTTTCCGCAGCGCGAAGTGCGGCTGCTCGAAGGCACCGCTGGTTTTGCGGAGCGCAGGGCGGCGTAGGCGGGCGGCAGCTCAGCTTGCGGTCAGCGGGGCGAGCGTCACTTCGACCCTGCGGTTGGCGGCGCGGCCCTGCTCCGTCGCGTTGCTCGCGATGGGGTGGTCTTCGCCCCCGGCGGCCGTCATGAGGCGCGTCTGCGCCACGCCCCGGCTCGTGAGGTAGTCGGCGACCGACGTCGCGCGGCGCTGGGAGAGCTGGCGGTTGTATTCCGCCGTGCCGGTGCTATCGGTATGGCCGGCGACCTCGATGATGGTCTTGTCGTATTTTTTCGCCACCAGCGCGACGCCGTCGAGCACCTTGTAGAACTGTGAGTTCAGCTCCGAGCTGTCGGTGCGGAAGGTGACGTTGCCGGGCATGTTGAGGATGATGTCGTCGCCCTTGCGCGTGACCGTCACCCCGCTGTCGCGCATCACCTTGCGCAGCTCGTCTTCTTGCTTGTCCATGTAGGCGCCGACCGCGCCTCCGGCGAGCGCGCCGACGCCGGCGCCGATCAGAGCGCGTTGCCGCCGCTGCTTGGCGTCGCGCCCGGAAATCATCCCGACCGCCGCGCCGGCGCCCGCGCCGATCAATGCGCCGTAGGTCGCGCTCGTCGTCTTGGTCTCGCCGGTATAGGGGTCGGTGGTCTGGCAGCCTGCGGCGAGGCCGGCGGCAAGCACCACCACAACAGCGGCTTTCAAAACGGGATTCTTGGTGAACATGATCGGTCTCCTTGGATTACCGGGCACTGATGATTATAAGGAGCGGTATCCGGCTCAAAGAGGCATTTTTTTGCAGTCCTCCAGCCCGGCGGCCGGTGTGGGAAGCCGGCACCACGCGCTCATTTGATCCAGGACAAATGCGGCTCCCCCCGAGTTCCCTATAGTGGGTCGTCGTCAATGCAGTTCGAGGAGCCGCCATGAAGTATGAAGACCCCGCATGCGCATACTGCCCGCCGACGGTCCGGGCCTGCCGCGAGGGCGAGGACGCGGAGCGCGGCCCCGGGTTCTGCCCGACCCGTGTCGATCCCGAAGCCCAGGCAGCCGCGCTCGCGCGCTATGACGACCCGGAGATCCTCAGGATCTCGCGCGAGTCGGCGCTGGTAGAGTCAGAGGGCTACTGCAAGTGGACGCGGGTCGAGGAAATCGTGCAGTTCGCGAAGCGCATGGGTTATCGCAGGATCGGCATCGCCAACTGCATCAGCTTCGTCGACCATGCCTACGTGCTGAGCGGCATCCTGGAAAGCCACGGCTTCGAGGTGGTGTCGGCCGCCTGCAAGACCGGCAGCATACCGAAGGAGGATCTCGGCATCGCCGACCACGAGAAAGTCCGTCCCGGGCAGTTCGAGGCGCTGTGCAATCCGGTGTGCCAGGCCGAGCTCCTGAACCAGCATGGGTGCGAATTCAATATCGTGCTGGGATTGTGCATCGGCCACGACAGCCTGTTCTTCCGGCACGCCAAGGGGCTGACGACGGTGCTGGTCGCGAAGGACCGCGTGCTCGGCCACAACCCCGTGGCGGCGCTGCAGCTCGCCGACACCTACTACAGCCGCGTGTGGGGGCCCCTCAAGCCGGCGCATCCGCGGAAACTCCCCGTTCCCGGACGCCGCGACGCCACGAAGTAAGCGCGTCGGCCGTCACCGGTTCTTCGTCATTCGGCCTTCATTCCCCGTTCCCGGATCACGACCGCCCACTTCTTCAGCTCGGATTCCATGGTCGCGGCCGCCTGCTCCGGCGTGCTGCCGACGACGTCGAGACCCTCCGCCTCGAAGCGCCGGATCGTTTCGGGAAAGGTCATCGCCTTCCGGAAGTGGTCGTTCAGCGCCAGGATGATCTCGCGCGGGGTGCCCTTGGGTGCGGCCAGCACGAACCACGCGACGAACTCGTAACCGGGCAGCCCCGACTCGGCGATCGTCGGGACTCCGGGCAACGCCGGGACCGGCTTGAGGCTGGTCACCCCGAGCGCCCGCAGACGGCCCGTATTCACGAATCCCACCGCGCCGGCAACGCCCGAGAACGCGACTCCGACCTCGCCGCTGATCGCCGCAATCAGCGCGGGGCCGCCGCCCTTGAACTGGACGGCCTGAATGTTCACTCTTCCGAGCAGGTTGAAGAGCTCTCCCGCAATGTGCGGATTCGTGCCGACGCCCGCGCCGGCATAGTTGAGCGCGCCGGGGCGCGACTTGGCGAGTGCGAGCAGCTCGCGCACCGATCGCGCCGGCACCGACGGATGCACGCTCAGGAACGAGGGCGTCGTGGACAGGATGGTGATCGGCTCGAAGTCCTTGAGCACGTTGTATGGCACCTTCGCGTACATCAGCGTGTTCGTCACCATCGGCGTCGTGTTGAGGATGATCGTATAACCGTCCGCCTTGGCGCGCGCCGCCTCCGCCGTGCCGATGATGCCGGACGCCCCGGCGCGGTTGTCCACCACCACCTGCTGGCCCATCGACTTCGATACCGCGGGCGCCAGCGCCCGTGCGTTCACGTCCACTGTGCCGCCGGGCGGAAACGGCGAAATCAAGCGTATCGCGCGTTCGGGGTACTTCCCGGTCTGCGCCAGCGCTGCGGGTATTGTTCCCGCAATCAATGCATATATCAGAACTCCTGTCGCCAGTCGTTCCATGACGCGCCTCCTCGTTGTTGTCGGTATGCGTACAGGGAACATAGTGGTGGACACTCCGGCTGCTCGTCAACATCCGTTGCCGGTGGCGCGAGCCCGGATTTGGCGCGATACTCTGCGCACTCCAGTCTCCTCCAAGAGAGGCCCCCTATGGCAACCACTCCACAACGCGCGACACCCGCCGAGCCGCTGCGCGTGACGCGCCTGAAAACGCTGCTCGGCGACTACCCTGCTACCCGGGCGCTGCGGCGGGGCGAGCTGACCTCCCCTCGCGTTGCGTTCGATTTCGCCGACGTTCCGCAGGTCGCCAGCGCGTTCAAGCGCACCGTGCGCAACCTCGAGTTCGACGTCTCCGAACTCGCCATCGTGACCTACCTGATGGCCAAGGCGTACGGCAAGCCCTACGTGCTGCTGCCGGCGGTCGTGCTCGGGCGCTTTCAGCATCCGTTCATGGTCTACAACTCGGCGCGCGGCGAGCTGCGCCCGGGCGACCTCAACGGGAAGCGCGTTGCCATCCGCTCCTACTCGGTGACGACCAGCATGTGGCTGCGCGGCATCCTCGCCAGCGATTACGGCGTGGATATCGACTCCATCCGCTGGGTGACGTTCGAGGAGGCCCACATCGCCGAATTCAAGGACCCGCCGACCGTGGAGCGCGCGCCTGCGGGCAAAGAGCTCCTCAAGATGCTGCTCGATGGCGAAGTGGATGCCGCTGTGCTGAGGGATCCCGAGCTACCGGACCCGCGCCTGAAGCGGCTCATTCCCGATCCCGATCAAGCCGCGCGCGACTGGCACGCCAGGAACCGCGCGATCCAGATCAACCACATGGTGGTGGTCAGGGATTCACTGTCGAAGTCCGATCCGGACGCCGTGCGCGAGATCTACAGGCTGCTCCGTGAAGCCAAGCGCCGCGCGCCCGCGCCTGCGGCGGGGGAGCTCGACATGACGCCCTTCGGCCTGGAGGCGAACCGCCGTAACCTCGAGGTCGCAATCGACTACGTTTACCAGCAGCGGCTGATCCCCAAGCGCTTCAAGGTGGACGAGCTGTTCGACGACGTGACTCGCGGCCTCGACCGCTAGAGGCCCGGGCGCGAGACCCGCCGCGCCCGTCAGGGCTTCAGCGCCCGGTAGAGAAACGGCAGGCTCACGTCCATCCGGTAGTCGATATCGGAGTGGTTGTCGTCGAATTCTTCGTAGGTGTGGCGGATGCCGGCTTGCGCGAGGCGCTGCGACAGGATGCGCGCGCCGAAGTGGAGGTGATACTGGTCGCGCCAGCCGCAATCGATGTAGATGCCGCGCAGCGACTTGAGGCCGTTCCGGTACTTCGAGACGAGATGGATCGGGTCATGCGCGTGCCACTTCTTCCAGCGCGGCCAGATCGCCTCACCCGTTTCGAGATTCACCGGCACGCGGAAGCCGAGCGGCGCCCGCGGATCCGGGTCATAGGTCGCCGCCATGCAGAGATTCATGATGCAGTGGGCCTCCGCCGTCGTGAGCTTCTCCTTCTTCCACACGTGCTCGAGAAAGCGCTTGATGCGCCCGTCGTCGCGCCCGTCCGCGAGCCCCTTGCGGCGCGCCTCCCGGCGCGCGTCGTATCTTCCGGGTCGTCGCTTCGGCGTCCGGTGCTTCGCGAGCTCGTTCAATGTGTGCGGCCAGTCCGTCCAGTACGCGAAATCGAAATAGCCGTCGCCGGAATGATCCGCGATCGCGCCCCAGTACCTCGAATACCTCATGCCGTGGATGATCGCGCCGTAGCCGCCGGATGATTTTCCGAAGCAGCCGCGGTGCTCGCGGCTCGCCAGCGTGCGGAACTGGCGGTCAACGAAGGGAATGAGCTCCTGCGTAAGATAGTCGGCATAGTTGCCGGTCGCGGACGAGTTCACGTACTGGTTGCCGCCCAGCGCCGTGAAGCAGTCCGGAAAGACGATGATGACCGGCCCCATCTTCCTTTCGTGGATCAGCCGCGCCGCGCGCTCGGGGACGTTGTCGCCAAAGGGCTTCCAGTTCACGTGCGATGGCCCGGAGCCCGTGAAGCCCACGAGATCGTAGAGTACCGGGAAGCGCCGCTTCTCCTCGGCGTCGTACTGCGGCGGCAGCCACACGGCGAGGCCGCGGGCGTACGGGTCGCCGAGAGGGTTGCCCCTGAGGACCTGCGAAGTATGCGGCAGCACAACCAACCTGCCGGCGGGGCTTTTCGCGCGCTTTAGAGCCATGGCTCGGGGTGATGAGTGATGAATGACGGGCGCCGTTCAGCGGTGCACCGGATTATTTCACATTGGTGAACGGCGCGTGAAGAATGCGAGACACCGGTCCACTCCGATGCCGTCGACGCACCAGCGAAGCGCGCATTGCGCGAAGACGGTGCGTCGCCCAACAGCGACGCCTGAAACTTTTTCGCGCGCGACGATACAAAATGTCGCGTGCCAGCTGTGGAACTCGCAGCCTATCATCTCGTCACACACTGAACCAGGAAAACTGCGTCCATGACGATCGACCCATTCCACTATCCGACGCGCAATGAGATCGACGCCTGCGTGCGGGCCGCGCGCCGCGATCGCGCGGAGGCAATCGCCCGTCTGTTCCGCGACGCCGCCAACGGCCTCACCGAACTGTTCGCGCACGGCTTGCCGGTGAAAACCGGTGCTCGCGCGCGCCGGCGAATGCCACCGACCAGGATCTCGTCTACCAAGGAGGTACCCATGACCGATTCGTTCTGGAAAACCGCGGCCGCTTCCCTGCCGCCGCAGGTGCAGTCGCGCTATCGGAGGCTGTTCGAAACCGCAGAAGAATTCGAGCGCATGGTCGATTACGTGCTGACTGCACGCGGAAGCGCCTACCGCGCTCTGGCACGAGCTTGCCGCGGCTTGGCCGATGCGCTGAGCAACGCCGCTCGGACGCTGGATGTTGCGGCGCGGCGCCTGACGCCCACGCGCTGACCGGAAGGATGACCCCCGGGTCAGCACTCGAACCAGTTCACGAGCTCGAAGCGTTTGCCCTTTGCCAGCCGAAACGCGCTGAAATCGCGGACATCCGCGGTCAGGATGGCACGGCAACCGGTCTTTTCAGCGAGCCAGACAATGGCCGCATCCGCAAAATCAGGGTCCAGATCGGCGTAGCGAGCGAGGATCGCGCCCATGTCAGCGTAAGCGTGGGCGGGCACATCGAGGAGCATGCGCGGGAGCTTGCGCACCCAGTCGAGCAGTCGCACCTTGCCGGCTGTTGAAAGGAAATAGCAGGTCTCGGCAACGACCGGCTCCGGCACGAGCAGGTTGCCGACGTAGCTGTTCAGGAACTCTCTTGCCGCTCTATGCCGGGGATCGCGCTCGATCCCAAGCGCAACCAAGAAACTGCTATCCACGAGAACTCGCTTCACCGGCCGCGCCTGCGGAAGCGGGCGCGCAGCGCCGCCTTGATGTTGCCGGACACGTCGGAGCCGTCGCCCTTGTCCCCTCCTATGAACGGATGGCGCAAGTTCCGGGCCTCCATCTCACGCGGCCGCAGCAATTCCTCCAACGCCTGCTTCACCGCCTCGCTCTTGGAAATACGGCGCTTGACGCAATATTCGGCCAGCTCCTGCTCGACGCGCGGAGGCAGGCGGACGGTGAGAGTCATGCGGGCCAGCCGGTGTAATACATGTTATGCAACATTGTAT
>DATICE010000032.1:0-4317 GCA_035456985.1 Burkholderiales bacterium
TCGCTCTGCTCAAAACCTTCGCCGACCAGGCGGTGATTGCCATCGAGAACGTGCGGCTTTTCAAGGAGATCCAGGAGAAGGGCCGGCAGCTCGAAGTTGCCAACAAGCACAAGTCTGAATTCCTCGCGAACATGTCGCACGAGCTGCGCACGCCGTTGAACGCAGTCATCGGCTTCTCCGAGGCTCTGGTCGAGAAGTTGTTCGGCGAGTTGAACCCCAAGCAGGAGGACTATCTGAGGGACATCCACTCCTCCGGCAGGCACCTGCTATCGCTCATCAACGACATCCTGGACCTGTCCAAGATCGAGGCCGGGCGCATGGAGCTCGAGCTGTCGGAGTTCAGCCTCCCCATGGCGCTGAAAAACGCTCTGACGCTGGTGCGCGAGCGCGCGCAGACGCACGGCATCGAGATGAAGCTTCACGTCGATCCGAAGCTGGACGACATTCGAGCCGACGAGCGCAAGTTCAAGCAGATCGTACTCAATCTCCTGTCGAACGCGGTGAAGTTCACGCCCGATGGCGGCCGCATCGAGGTGGATGCGCGCAGGAACGGGGGCTCGCTCAAGGTATCGGTCAAGGACACGGGGGTCGGCATCGCATCGAAGGACCAGGCGGCGCTGTTCGAGGAGTTCCGCCAGGTCGGCCGCAGCTCGACCGGCAAGCGGGAGGGCACGGGGCTGGGCCTTGCGCTCACCCGCCGCTTCGTGGAGCTGCACGGCGGCAAGATCGGCGTCGATAGCGCTCCTGGAAAGGGCTCGACCTTCACATTTACACTACCGCTCATTACGGAGACGGACGTCCAGAAGCGAAAAGCAAGACACGAGAAACGAGAAACGAAGGCATGAGCGGTATCCTGATCGTCGAGGATAACGACAAGAACCTGAAGCTGGTGCGCGACGTGCTCCAGGCGAAGGGCTACAAGACGCTCGAGGCCGGTACCGCCGAGGACGGGCTCGCGATAGCCCGGGGCGAGTTGCCCGACCTCATCCTCATGGATATCCAGCTCCCCGGAATGAGCGGCATCGAGGCGCTCAAGGCGCTGCGCGCTGACCCGGCCACTGCGGCGCTCCCCGTCGTTGCGATCACGGCCTCGGTCATGCAGCAGGATCGGCAGGAGATCATGCGCGCCGGGTTCGACGGCTTCATCGAGAAGCCGATCAATCTGCGCGGCCTGCTGGATACTGTTCAGAAAACGATGCGGCCGGGCAGGTCATGAGCACGCCGGCCGACATCCCGGTCATCTTTCTCACGGCGCTCGACGACACCATCGACAAGGTCCGTGCGTTCTCGGCTGGCGGCGTCGATTTCGTCACCAAGCCCTTCCGGTCGGAAGAGCTGCTCGCCCGGGTCAACACGCATCTCGCGCTGCGCGGGCGGCTGCGCAAGCTCGGTATACGCAAGAGTTCCTGAGGAAGATCCTCCCACCACCCCGTCACCTCCGGTGCCACCCCTCCTCAGGCAGGAGGGGAATTCTTATGCGGCGGCGCGGGAGGCGCGTTTTCTTTCGTGCTCCAGCAACAGCCGCTTGCGGATGCGGATGGACTTGGGGGTGATTTCGACCAGTTCGTCGTCGGCGATGAACTCGACGGCGGATTCGAGCGTGTGGCGGATCGGGGGCGTCAATAGAATGGCCTCGTCCTTGCCGGCGGCGCGGATGTTGGTGAGCTGCTTGGTCTTCACGGGGTTCACGACGAGATCGTTGTCCCGGCTGTGCAGTCCCACGATCATGCCCTCGTAAAGCGGCTCGCCGGGATCGACGAACATGCGGCCGCGCTCCTGCAGCTTCCACAGCGCATAGGCGACGGCCTTGCCGTCCTCCGCCGACACCAGCACGCCGTTGCGGCGCTCGGTGATCTCCGGCTTCATTGGGCTGTAATCGTCGAACACGTGGCTCATCACGCCGGTGCCGCGGGTCATCGTCAGGAACTCGGACTGGAAGCCGATGAGGCCCCGCGCCGGGATGCGGTAGTCGAGCCGCACGCGGCCCTTGCCGTCGGGCTGCATGTCCAGTAGATCGCCGCGGCGGCTGCCCAGGGCTTCCATCACCGCGCCCTGGTGCGCTTCCTCGATGTCCACCGCGAGCATCTCGAATGGCTCGCACTTGACCCCGTCGATCTCCTTCACCAGCACGCGCGGGCGCGATACCGCCAGCTCGTAGCCTTCGCGCCGCATGTTCTCGAGCAGGATGGTGAGGTGCAGCTCGCCGCGCCCCGACACCTTGAACACGTCCGGGTCGCCGGTTTCCTCGACGCGCAGCGCGACGTTGCCCATGGTTTCCCTTATGAGGCGCTCGCGCAGCTGGCGGCTGGTGACGAACCGCCCTTCGCGCCCCGCGAACGGCGAAGTATTGACCTGGAAATTCATGACGAGCGTGGGCTCGTCCACCTTCAGGAGTGGCAGCGCTTTCGACTCCTCTGAATCGACGATGGTCACGCCGATGCCGATGTCCTCGACGCCGTTGATGGCGACGATATCGCCGGCCTGCGCTTCCTCGGTGACGACGCGCTCGAGGCCCTTGAATACCAGCACCTGGTTGACCTTTACCGACAGGGGAGCCGCGTCGGGTCCCTTTAGCAGGAACACATTCTGCCCCGAGCGGATGCGGCCGCGGTCTATACGCCCGATGCCGATGCGGCCGACGTAGCTCGAGTAGTCGAGCGAGCAGATTTGCAGTTGCAGCGGGCCGTCCGGGTCATCCGCGCGCATCGGCACATACTGGAGGATGGCCTCGAAGAGAGGCTTCATGTCGGAACCGGTCTCGCCCGGCTGCGTCGTGGCCCAGCCCAGAAGGGCGGATGCGTAAACGACCGGAAAGTCGAGCTGCTCCTCGGTCGCGCCGAGCTTGTCGAAGAGATCGAAGGTGTGGTTGACCACCCACTCCGCGCGCGCCCCGGGGCGGTCCACCTTGTTGACGACGACGATCGGTTTCAGCCCCAGCGCCAGCGCCTTGCGCGTGACGAAGCGCGTCTGCGGCATCGGTCCGTCGACCGCGTCCACCAGTAGCAGCACGCCGTCCACCATGGAGAGCACGCGCTCAACCTCGCCGCCGAAGTCGGCGTGGCCGGGCGTGTCCACGATATTGATATGGGTGCCGGCATAGTCCACGGCGCAGTTCTTGGCGAGGATGGTGATGCCGCGCTCGCGCTCGAGGTCGTTCGAATCCATCACGCGCTCGACCAGGTGCTGGTGCGCGGCAAAGGTGCCGGATTGGCGCAGCAGCTTGTCGACGAGCGTGGTCTTGCCGTGGTCGACGTGGGCGATGATCGCGATGTTTCTGATTGCGCGCATGGTTAACTAGAGCTTGATGCAGTGCAAAAGCGCGCGATTCTAGCACATAAACGTCTGTTTTCTTGAATTTTCCTGAGGTTGTCAGTAGAGTTCGGTGTCCCATGACCCCCTTCGAATTGCTCGAGCCCCGCACGCTGCGCGAGGCCGCCGGACTGCTTGCTTCCGCGGATCCTTCGGTGCGCCCGATCGCGGGGGGCACCGCGGTCATGCTGATGATGAAAATGGGCGTGCTCCGCCCGGCGCGGCTCGTCAGCCTGCGCTTGGTGGAGACGCGATATTCGGAAATCGTCGCCACCGACGGCGAGTTGCGCATCGGCGCGCTGGCGACGCTCGCGTCGCTCGAGCGCTCACCCGCGGTGAAGAGCCGGGCGCCGGTCATCGCGCGCGCGCTGAAAACGCTTGCCAATGTGCGGGTGCGCAACGTCGCGACCGTGGGCGGTCATCTCGCGCACGCCGATCCCCATATGGATCTGCCGCCGGTCCTGATCGCGCTTGGAGCGAGCGTTGTCGTGGTGGGCCCGGCCGGCGAACGGACCCTGCCGCTCGAGAAGCTCTACGCGGGCTATCTCGAGACGACGCTCGCACACGGCGAGCTGATCGCGGAAGTGAGGGTCCCGGCGCAGGGTCCCCGGCGCGCCGCCTATCTCAAGTGCACGACGCGGTCGGCCGACGACTGGCCGGCACTCGGCGTTGCCGTCGTGCTGGATGTCGACAGCGCTGCGGTTCGCGACAGCCGCATCGTGATCGGAGCCGCCACCGACACGCCGGCGCGCTTGGTGAATGCGGAGAAGGTGCTGCGTGGCGCGCGCGTGGACGATGCCGTGCTGCGCCGGGCGGGAGACGCAGCAGCATCCGAGGCCACGGTGATCGGCGACCAGCATGGCTCGGCGGCCTACAAGCGCGAGCTCGTTCGCGTCTACGTTGCCCGCGCAATTCGCGCCGCGCTGAACAAGCAGTGACTCGATGAGCGTGACGGCACAATCCGTAGGGCAGTCGATCCCGCGGCTCGAGGGCCAGGCCAAGGTGAGC
>DATICE010000033.1:0-14487 GCA_035456985.1 Burkholderiales bacterium
TCATCCCTCATCCTTCATCCCTCGGTCTTAATGGGCCTGGCCAAGCGCATCATTCCCTGTCTCGACGTCACCTCCGGACGCGTGGTGAAGGGCGTCAATTTCGTCGGCCTGCGCGATGCGGGCGATCCGGTCGAAATCGCGCGAGGCTACGATGAGCAGGGCGCCGACGAACTCGCGTTCCTCGACATCACCGCGTCGAGCGACGGGCGTGATCTGATCGTGAGCGTGGTCGAGGCGGTCGCGGCGCAGGTCTTCATCCCGCTGACGGTGGGCGGCGGCGTGCGCTCGGTAGAGGACGTGCGGCGGTTGCTCAACGCGGGCGCCGACAAGGTCAGCATCAACACCGCCGCGGTGCAGCGGCCGGGGTTGGTGGAGGAGGCGGCCGGCCGCTACGGCTCGCAGTGCATAGTGGTCGCGGTGGACGCGAAGCGCGTGCCGGGCGCGGCGCGCTGGGAGGTGTACACGCACGGCGGCCGCACCGCGACAGGACTCGACGCGCTGGCATGGGGCCGCCGGATGGAGGCGGCCGGCGCCGGCGAGATCCTGCTCACCAGCATGGACCGTGACGGCACCCGCAGCGGCTTCGACCTCGAGCTGACCCGCGCATTCTCCGACGCGCTGACGGTCCCGGTGATCGCGAGCGGGGGCGTCGGCAACCTCGATCATCTCGCCGAGGGTATCGAGCAGGGGCACGCCGACGCGGTGCTCGCGGCGAGCGTGTTCCACTACGGGGAGTACACCGTGCGCCAGGCCAAGGAGCACCTGGCGCGGCGTGGGATCGAGGTCCGACTGTAGGATTCAGGATCAGGATTGAGGATTGGGGGAAAAGCGGTGACAATTCCGGAAAGCTGGCGGAAACATGCGTCTGCTCGATCCCGAACCCTCAATCCGCGCTCCTGCTTTTCGATGAAAGACAACTGGCTCGACAAGGTCAACTGGGCGCAAGACGGACTGGTGCCGGCGGTGGCGCAGGAGGCCGGCAGCGGCAAGATCCTAACAGTGGCGTGGATGAACCGGGAGGCGCTTGGCAGGACGGTGCAGAGCGGCGAGGTCCACTACTGGTCGCGCTCGCGCGGCAAGCTGTGGCGCAAGGGCGAGACCTCGGGACACGTGCAGAGGGTGAAGTCGATCCGCCTCGACTGCGACGAGGACGTGATCCTGCTGGAAGTGGAACAGAAGGGCGGCATCGCCTGTCATACCGGACGACACAGCTGCTTTTTTCAGCTGCTCGACGGCGACCGGTGGGTGGTGACCGAGCCCGTGCTCAAGGACCCCAGGGACATCTACAAGCGATGATCGACGCAAATCTGCTCCACCGGCTGGGGAAGGTGATCGCCGAACGCAAGCAGGGCGATGCCTCTGCCTCCTACGTCGCGAGCCTGTTCGCGAAAGGCGAGGACGCGATCCTGAAAAAAGTCGCGGAGGAGGCCGCCGAGACGGTGCTCGCTGCCAAGGGCGGTGATAAACTGAATATCGTGCGCGAAACCGCGGACCTGTGGTTTCACAGCCTGGTGCTGCTGGCATGGCATGGCCTCGCGCCCGAGGACGTGCTGGCCGAGCTGCGCCGCCGCGAGGGAATTTCCGGAATCGAGGAGAAGAAGTCCCGCGGTTGAGCGGGATTTCCTGAGGAGAACGACGATGGGATCGCTAAGCATCTGGCACTGGCTGATCGTGCTGCTGGTGGTGGTGCTGATCTTCGGCACCAAGAAACTGCGCAATATCGGCGCCGATCTCGGCGGCGCGGTGAAGGGCTTCAAGGACGGCATGAAGTCGGAGGACGACAAATCCGCGCAGGCCAAGGCGGAGCTCCCGCCCGCCACCGGCCAGACCATCGAAGGTCAGGCCAAGAAGGAAACGCCCAAGACGTAAGCGGTGAGCGGTAAACAGAAAGGTCTTCGCGCGGCATCCGGCGCTCCACCGCTTACTGCTGACCGTCTTTCATGTTCGACATCGGTTTCTCCGAACTGTTCGTCATCGCGGTCGTAGCGCTGATCGTGATCGGTCCCGAGCGCCTGCCGAAGGTGGCGCGTACGCTTGGCCACCTCTTCGGCCGCATGCAGCGCTACGTCAACGACGTCAAGTCCGACATCGCGCGCGAGATGGAGCTCGGGGAGCTGAAGAAGATGCAGTCGAGCATGGAAGACGCGGCGCGCTCGTTCCAGAGCTCCGTCAGCAAGGAGATGAGCGACGCCGAGGGTGAGCTGAACAAACTGACGCAAGACGCGGAGGTGGCGGTTGGCGCCCATGCCGGGGACGTGCCGGCGCAGCCGGACCCGGCCGTGGCGACGGCTCCGCAGCAGCGCGAATTGGCGCTGGACGCGAACCCGCCAACGCCCGCGCAAAAGCAGGCTTGACGCCGCGTGGTCGCGGCTCAAGACTCGCCGAGAATGACAGAAGACACCTTTATTTCCCACCTGATCGAGCTGCGCGACCGCCTGCTGCGCATGCTCATCGCGGTGGGCGTGGTGTTCGTGATCCTATTCCCGTTCGCCTCGGAGCTCTACGATCTGCTCGCGTATCCGATGATGCGCGCGCTGCCGGAAGGCGCGAAGATGATCGCGACCGGGGTCGTCGCCCCGTTCCTCATACCAGTCAAAGTCGCCGCGATGATGGCGTTCGCGGTGGCGTTGCCCTACGTGCTCTACCAGGTCTGGGCGTTCGTCGCGCCCGGCCTCTACGTCCACGAGCGGCGCCTGGTGGTGCCGCTGGTGTTCGCGAGCACCGTGCTGTTCTTCGTGGGCGTGGCGTTCTGCTATTTTTTCGTATTTGGGGTGGTGTTCGATTTTGTCTACAAGATCGCCCCCAAGAGCATCTCGGTTGCGCCCGACATCGAGAACTATCTGAATTTCGTGATCACGATGTTTCTCGCGTTCGGGGTGACCTTTGAGGTGCCGATCGCGGTGCTGATCCTGGTGCGCCTGGGGGCGGTCACGATCGAGCAGCTGACGAACATCCGCCCCTATTTCATCGTGGGCTCATTCGTGATCGCCGCGATCGTGACACCCCCCGACGTGCTCTCGCAGCTGCTGCTCGCGGTTCCGATGTGCGTGCTCTTCGAGGTCGGAATCATTGCGGCACGGGTGTTCGGCAGGTCGCGGCAGAGCGGGGACGACGGCGAGAAGCTCCCCGAGGCCGGGAGCGAGCGCGGGCCCTGAATCAGCGCTGCCCTTTCCGTTGCTGAGGCGCCGGCCGCCGGCCGATGGTGACAGCGAGCTCGGTTTCCGCCTGATTGCGCGTCAGCTTGATGGTAGCTCCCTGCCCCGGCGGCAGCGCTGCAACCAGATTGAGCATCGTGGTGGTGTCGGCGACCGGCCGGCCATTCAACGAAAGCAGGACGTCGCCGGGCTTGATACCCGCCTTGTCGGCGGGACTGCCGCGTTCAACCTGCGTGATCAGCACGCCGCGCGACGTGGGCAGGTTGAACGATTGCGCCAGCTCCGGAGTGATGTCCTGCACGCCTACCCCGATCCAGCCGCGCGTGACCGATCCCTTTTGCACGATCTGCTCCATGACCTGCCGGGCGATGGAAACCGGGATGGCGTAGCCGATTCCCATCGAGCCCCCGGTCTGCGAGTAGATCGCGGTGTTGATGCCAACCAGATTGCCGCCCGCGTCCACCAGCGCCCCGCCCGAGTTGCCGGGGTTGATCGCCGCGTCGGTCTGGATGAAGTTCTCGAAAGTCGTGATGCCGAGCTGACTGCGCCCGAGCCCGCTCACGATCCCCAAGGTGACCGTCTGGCCCACGCCGAAGGGATTGCCGATGGCAAGCACGATGTCGCCTACGCGCAGCTGCTCCGGCTGCGCGAAAGTGATGGAAGGCAGTTTCTCCAGCTCGACCTTGAGCACCGCCAGGTCGGTCTCCGGATCGCTTCCGACCACGCGCGCCCGGACCTTGCGCGAATCGGCAAGCGCGACCTCGATTTCATCGACCGACTCGACCACGTGGTGATTGGTGAGGATGTAGCCGTCCGCGCTCACGATCACGCCCGAGCCGAGGCCCTCGCGGCGCTGCGGCCCCGCGTCCTGCGGATCGCCGAAGAAGTAGCGGAAGAGCGGATCGTTCATGAACGGCGAGCGTGGCCGCTTCACTTCCTGGCTGGTGAAGATGTTCACGACCGCCGGCATCGCCTGGCGCGCGGCGTCCCGGAACGACGCGACCGCGCGGCCCGGTGTCTCCTCTACCCGCGGAGCCGTCAGGGTCACGATGGCCCCGCGCGAATTCCAGGAGAGGAGATCGGGCCGCAGCGTCGATACGACAAACAGAGCCGCTAGGCAGACGGTCGCGGTTTGCGCGAATATGAGCCAGAACTTCCGCATCGGGCGAGAGAGGAGGGGGCGGCTGACGAAGTGCGATTCCTGCTGGCACGGAATCATAGCAAATCGCGACTGCGGACTTGTGACTGCAGTGCCCGAGGCGATCGCGGAATCGCGAGCGGGCGGTGCGCGGGACTCAAGTGGAGTTTCGCCCCCTCACGGCGCGTTTCCGCCGCGCAAATCCCGGATTGAGGCCCCCTCTGCAAGCCATTGAATAAACGATGTTTTCTCATGTTTCGCTTCAAATCTCCTGCACGCTTTGTGTAGAATGGCGGCTTTTCGGGGGCAGGGAATAATCGTATGGCAGACAAAGAGTTGGATGCGGGCAAGCGGCGTTTTCTGGTCGCTGCGACGAGCGTCGCGGGCGGGCTTGCCGGCGCCGCCACCGCGGTGCCCTTCGTCGCGAGCATGCTGCCCTCGGAGCGCGCGAAGGCCGCGGGCGCGCCGGTCGAGGCCGACATCGGCACTCTCGCCCCCGGCGAGATGACGCGCGTCGAGTGGCGCGGCAAGCCGGTGTGGATTGTGAGGCGCACGCGGGAAATGCTGGAGTCGGTCAAGGAAAGCGACAGCAAGGTCGCCGACCCCGAAAGCCAGCGCAAGAAGGAGCTCACCCCCGAGTACGCGCGCAATGAGTTCCGCTCGATCAAGCCGGAGTATCTCGTCGTCGTCGGCATCTGCACGCATCTCGGCTGCTCGCCGGTGGACAAGTTCAAGGCCCAGCCCGAGGCATTCGACGCAAACTGGAAAGGTGGCTTCTACTGTCCCTGCCACGGATCGCTGTTCGATCTGGCGGGCCGCGTCTACAAAAACAAGCCGGCCCCGGATAACCTCGAGGTCCCGCCGCACAGCTATCTCACTGACAACCGCATCCTGATCGGCGTGGACAAGAAGGGGGCGTAGGGCATGGCAGCCGCGGAAAAGCAGCCGGTCGCAGTAACCTGGGCCGGCCCGCTCAACGGCGCGTTGAGCGGCTTGCTCACGTGGGTCGACCAGCGGTTCCCGCTGATGTCGCTGTGGCGGGATCACCTCGCCGAGTACTACGCACCGAAGAACTTCAATTTCTGGTACTACTTCGGCTCGCTGGCGATGTTCGTGCTGGTGCTGCAGATCGTGACCGGAATATTTCTCACGATGCACTACAAGCCGGACGCCGCGCAGGCGTTCGCCTCGGTAGAGTACATCATGCGCGACGTGCCGGCCGGGTGGCTGATCCGCTACCTGCACTCGACCGGCGCCTCCTTCTTCTTCATCGTGGTCTACCTCCACATGTTCCGCGGGCTCATGTACGGCTCCTATCGCAAGCCGCGCGAGCTGGTCTGGATCATCGGCATGGCGATCTACCTCTGCCTCATGGCGGAGGCCTTCTTCGGCTATCTGCTGCCGTGGGGCCAGATGTCGTACTGGGGCGCGCAGGTGATCGTCAATCTGTTCGACGCGATTCCCTGGGTCGGGCCGACGCTCGCGATCTGGATCCGCGGCGATTACGTGGTGGCGGACGCGACCCTCAACCGCTTCTTCTCGTTCCACGTCATCGCGATTCCGCTCCTGCTCCTCGGGCTGGTCGCGGCGCACATCATGGCGCTGCACGAGGTAGGTTCGAACAACCCCGACGGCGTCGAGATCAAGAAGGTGAAGAACCCGAAGACCGGGAACCCGGCGGACGGGATCCCCTTCCATCCGTATTACACGGTGAAGGACACGCTGGGCGTAGTGGTCTTCCTGATCGTGTTCTGCGTGGTCCTGTTCTTCATGCCCGAGTTTGGCGGCTATTTCCTCGAGTACAACAACTTCATCCCGGCCGATCCGCTCAAGACCCCTTCGCACATCGCCCCGGTGTGGTACTTCACGCCGTTTTACTCGATCCTGCGCGCGGTCACCGAGGACTTCATGATCTTCCTCGCCGCGGGAGTGGCGCTCTACGTGCTACTGATTTGGTTCACGGTGAAAGATATCCGGGTCAGAATCGCGGCTGTCGTCGCTGGCCTGATTGCGATCGTGCTGATGATTGCCCCGACGGTCAACGACGTCACGATTGCGCTGGATCCGAAGGTGTGGGGTGTCGCGCTGATGGGTGTCGGGACGCTGATCTACTTTCTGCTGCCGTGGCTCGATCGGAGCCCGGTGAAGTCCATCCGTTACAAAGGGCCGATCACGAAAGCCGCGCTGACCCTCTTCGTGATCGCATTCTTCGTGCTCGGCTATCTGGGCACGCTCTCGGTGACCGAGGGCCGTACCCTGCTGGCGCAGGTCTTCACCATCGTCTACTTCGCGTTCTTCCTGCTGATGCCGTGGTACACCCGCATGGACCGGACCCGGCCTGAGCCGGAACGGGTGACCGGGTGAGGCGCGCGGCTGCAATGCTGGCACGGACGCTGGCGGGCGCGCTGCTCTGCGTCCCGCTCGCGGCCGCCGCCGCGGAGGAGGTCAAGCTCGACCGGCTGCCCGCCGACGTGAGCCCGCACGACGCGATCTCGCTGCAGCGCGGGGCGCACGTCTATGTGAACTACTGCCTGGGCTGCCATGGCGCCGCCTATATGCGCTATGACCGGCTGCGGGAATTCGGCCTCACGGACCAGCAGATCAGGGACAACCTGATTCTCACCGGCGCCAAGGTTGGCGATCTCATGAAAAACGCGATGGATCCGAAGGAGTCCAGGGAATGGTTCGGCACGCCGCCGCCGGACCTCACCGTGATCGCGCGCTCGCGCGCCTCGGGCGCCGGCAGCGGCGCGGACTGGCTCTACAGCTACCTGCGCGGCTTTTATCGCGACCCGTCCCGCCCCTCCGGCTGGAACAATGTGGTGTTCACCAACGTGTCAATGCCCCACGTGCTGTGGCAACTGCAGGGCGAGCAGGTCCTCAAGACGGAGGTGCGATCGATCCCGCGCGGGAGCAAGGGTGAGGTGGAGAAGTACGAGGTGCAGAGGCTAGTGCTGGAGAAGTCCGGCTCGATGAGCGCCGCCGAGTACGATCGCATGGTGGCCGACCTGGTGAACTTCCTGGTCTACATGGGCGAGCCGTCGCGGCAGTCCCGCATCGACCTCGGCATCTACGTGCTGATGTTCCTGGGCGTGATGTTCGTGTTCGCGTACCTGCTCAAGAAGGAATACTGGAAGGACGTGCACTGAAACATGATGACCCTTTACTCCGGCACGACCTGCCCGTTTAGCCAGCGCTGCCGCATCGTGCTCTACGAGAAGGGCATGGACTTCCAGATCGTGGATGTCGATCTCTTCAACAAGCCCGAAGACCTGGCAGTGATGAATCCCTATAACCAGGTGCCGGTGCTGGTCGAGCGCGACCTCATCCTGTACGAGTCGAACATCATCAACGAGTACATCGACGACCGCTTCCCGCACCCGCAGCTGATGCCTGCCGATCCGGTGATGCGCGCCCGCGCACGCCTGTTCCTGTTCCGCTTCGAGCGCGAGCTCTTCAGCAACATCGACACGATCGAGAAGGGCACGCAGAAGCAGGCCGACAAGAGCCGCGCCATCATCCGCGATAACCTGACCCAGATCGCGCCGGTGTTCACCAAGCAGAAGTTCATGCTGGGCGAGGAGTTCACAATGCTCGACGTGGCGATCGCGCCGCTCCTGTGGCGGCTCGACCATTACGGCATTTCGGTGCCCAAGACCGGCGCGCCGCTCATGAAATACGCGGAGCGCCTGTTCAGCCGGCCCGCGTTCATCGATGCGCTCACCGCCTCCGAGAAAGTAATGCGGAAATAGGGAACCCGGCGTAGCCATGGCGGAGCGCTCCACCAAGCCGTATCTCATCCGCGCAGTCCATGAATGGTGCTCGGACAGCGGGCTGACGCCCTACCTCTCGGTAAAGGTCGACGCCGGCACGCGCGTGCCGGCGGAGCACGTGAAGAACGGCGAGATCGTCCTCAATATCGGCAACGACGCCACGCACCGCCTCACCATCGGCAACGAGCGAATCCAGTTCGCGGCGCGCTTCGGCGGCGTTTCGCGCGAATGCTCGATCCCGATCGAGGCGGTGACCGGCATCTTTGCCAAGGAAAACGGGCAGGGGTTGTTATTTCAGCGCGAGGCCGTCCAGGAAACGGCGGCCAGCTCGCCCGCTCCCGAGACGCCGCCGCCCGCTTCCCCCACCAACGGCGGCAAGCCCAAGCTGCAGATCATCAAGTAACGGATCGCCAGAGCGGCACGCCGTGCCGAGTCCTGAAGAATTGAAATGATGCTTGCTGAAGGAACCGCCGGCATTTCCCGTCCCGATTCCCACGCAATGCGTGTCGGGCGACGAATAGCAGCCTGCTGACCGTGCGACGGCATCAGGCCCCCCGGACATCGGGGATGGTCGATCTAATATTTGTCAGGAGTTACCCGCCATGAAGATCGTCGACACTCGGCTGGATCAACGAACCGGCGAAGACGGCGGCAGGAGCCGTTCCAGGTATCGCTTCCTGCTGTTGCCGCCATACCGGTTGCCCGCGGACTCCCAGTGGGGTTTTCAGACGAATGTCGTCCCGACGGAACGCCCGAGGGAAGAGCGGCTAAAGAACTACGAATTGGTAGCGCCCTATTTGCAGGATGTCAGCTGGGACCTGCATCCCGGAGCGGTGCCGCTCTACGGCGACTGGCCGGTGGAAACGCGCGAGGAGTTCGCGTATGCGGCGGCCTCAAGGCTGAAGGACGTGCGGGAAGCCTGCGAAACCGGAAAATATAATGCCATCGTGTTATTGGGCGGGGGCGATCCGGGATACCTCGAATCGCGCGAGATCTGCCGCAACTACGGAATTGTCTGTACGGCAAACGGGTACTCGCAAATGATCGTCGCCACGATGCTTGGCGCGCGGTTCTCGGTCATCGACATCGCCGGGGTCCACAACGTTTATTATCGCGATGTCATCTTCAGATACGGCCTGCAGGATCGCTGTGCGTCGATTCGCCACATCGGGTTCCGCCTGCCCCGTCCGGGACTGGCGAGCGAGATGCTGATCAATGACGAGCTGGAGAAGGCGAGGAGGGGGGAGCGCTCGGCCGCGGTCGACAATGCCATTGAGCAGGCCGAGGCGGCACTGCGCGAGGATGGCGCGGAGGTGATAACGCTCGGATGTTCGGGGGTCTTCTGGTTGCAGCCGTATATCAAGAAGGGTCTGGAGCAGCGCGGCTGGGACGTCCCCGTTCTGGAGGGGTATAGCGCGTCGATAGAGCACGCGAAGCTGCTGGTCAATCTGGGCGTGACGGCGAGCGGCATCACGTTCATGCCGGATCACCCGAAACGGCTGCCGACGAAGATCATACCCTGACCGCTCACGCGCTCCGCGCCATGCCGGAGCGGGACCGCGGCTGGCACGGTCCGTGCGAGGTCGCCCTGCCGCGTGCCAGGAGTTGAATTACAAGAGGGACGGAATGACACGTTTGCAGGGCAAGGCGGTGATCGTCACGGGAGCGGCGGGCGGGATCGGCGGAGCAATTTGCCGGAATTTCGCGAGGGAGGGTGCCGCCCTCGTGTGCGTCGACATTGATTCCGGTGGTCTGGAACGGACGGCCGGATCGGTGCGTGCCCTGGGCGGTCAGGTCATTACGCTCGCCGCCGATGTCGCCGATGAGGCAACGGCCAAGGCGAGCGTCGCAAGCGCAGTCGGCAGGTTCGGGCGCCTTGACGTGCTGGTGAGCAATGCGATCTGCGACCTGCCGCTCGGACCGCTGACCGCGATTTCGCTCGCCGACTGGCGGCGCAGCATGTCCGTCAATCTCGACAGCGCGTTCCTGCTGGCGAAACATGCCATCCCTGCGATGGTCGATTCGGGCGGTGGCAGCATCATACTGGTTGCCTCCGAGCTTGGCCGCGTGGCGATGCCGGGGCGCACCTGGTACTGCGCGCAAAAAGCCGCGCTCGTCAATCTGGCAAAGGCCATTGCGGTCGACCACGCGCACCAGGGAATTCGGGCGAACAGCCTGTCGCCGGGCCCGACCGAAACCGCGCGTTTCGTGCGCAAGTTCGAATCGCTTGAAAAAGCCCGCGCCTCCGGCGAGACGCTCTTCAACCGTCTCGCCGATCCGGACGAAATCGCTGCCGGCGCGGTATTTCTCGCCAGCGACGAGTCGTCATTCATGACCGGCACCGATCTGTTGATCGATGGCGGCCGCACTGCGGTCTAGGTCGGCGACACCGGGTAAGACTTCCTGTTGTGACGACGGGCATTCAGCCGCGCGCGGCGGTTGGTGCGCCGGCCCCCAGCCACGCGATCGCGGTAGCTGAGATGCGGGCGCCGGCCACCGGGGCGGGCCACGGTGTTTCAATCACCGTCAGGGCGGGCCGCCACCGCCCGAAGCCGCGTGCCAACACCGGCTCTAGGGTCCGGAACGCATCGATGCTGTCGATAAACAGTGTGAGCTGCGCCACGCGCTCCAGCCCGTGCCCGGCGGCCGCCAGGCGCGTCCCTAGTTCCGCGAGAATCGCGCCAAGCTGAAGCGCCACGGGATTGCGTGCGGCGGCGGGCTGGCCGGCGACCGCGCGGCGCTGCGCCGCAGGCAGCTCGCGCAGGGACTGGATCGGCGCGCCTGAGGCGTCGAGCCCGACGATGCCCGACAGGAACGCCAGACCCCCGGCGTCCACGAGCGGGCTCATGTGCGCCCGAGCCGTCCATCCCTTCGGAGCATGCACCCGGCGTGCGATGCCCTTGCCCTGCAGGATCGCCGTCGGCTCGATCTCGATCAGGGTGCCCTTGTGGCCGACCTCGCCGACTTCGACGACGGTCAGCGCCGGAGGCGAAGACGGAAAGAACCGCTCGTGCACGCGGTGGAACGTCGGAAAATCGCGCATGTCCTGCAGATAGACCGTGAGGTTCAGGATTTCGCCGAGCGAGGAGCCTTCGGCTTCAAGGTGCCGCCGGATCAGGTCGTAGGTGAACCACGACTGCGCCGCAATGGGGCCGTTGCGCGCGTCCTCGTGACTGCGCCCGACCCTGAGGAACCGGCCTTCCTCCGGAATGTCTTCGTAGCTGCGGATGAGGGGCGCACCCGGCTGCGAAGTGTCGATGGGGATCTGCCCCGCGACAAACAGATATGGCCCGGCTCCGATCACGTGGGAAAAATGCGCCGCGGCCGTGTGCCTGCTCGAGCCGGGAAGCACCGAACGGGCGCCGAGCGTGCCCACTGCCGCGGGACGCAGCGCGATGGCATCAACGCACAGGCGCGCCCTGTCGCTGGATTCGAAGCGCCCGACACCGACCGCGGTGCTGGCGGGCGGCGCCGTTTCATAATTGCGGCGAATGCGGTCAAACACCGGAAAGAAGCGCTTGTCGCGCTGCAGGATATGGTAGCGAACCAGGTTCGCGAAATCCGCGCTTTCGGCCGCGAGAAGGCTGCGGTAGCGCTCATAGATCGCGATTGCCTGGGCGCCGACCGGACCTTCCATTCGGTTGACCCACGGGAACCGGCTCGACGCTCCGGGTCCGAGACCGGCGACTTCGTCGAAGCCTGCGCAAAGCTGATGCGCCCCGGGCTTGATGCCGTATTGTCCGCTGAAGAAAAGCAGCGGCCCTGCGGCGACGTACGTGGGCCAGCCCTGGCCTGGCTCCCGTCTCTTGCGTACCATAAATCGTCTCCCTTTCTCGGTTATCGGCGCCGGGCTAGCCCGGAATTTCGATGGAGTAGCTCGAGCGGTCGCCCCGGTAGTAAGCCTGTGAGAACATGAGGGGCGCGCCGCGCTTGCCCCAGACGCGCGTTTCGACGTAGAGCACGGGCGCGCCTACCGCGATGCCGAGCTGGCGCGCGATCGTCGGATCGGCAGTGGTTGCCTCGATCGCCTGCCGGATCGGCCCCAGCGGAATCCTGAGGCGCTTGCGCAGCATGTCCACCATCGTGTGCGCGCGAAAATCCTCCCTGCGCATGCGTCGCGCGAGGGCGGCGGGCACATAGTTGACGATGTAGTTGAACCTCGAACCGGCGCGGGAGCGTGAACGCACAAAGCGCGTGAGCGTTGCCCCGGGCGGCGGTCCGAAAAAACGCCCAGCTTCTCCGGCCGGCGCGACCTCGTTGACAGACAGCATGTGGTGTTCAGTTCCCTCCGCAGCCCAGCCGATGACGCCGGTCAACCGCAGCACCTCGGGCCGGTCCACGTTTTCAGCGACGAACGTGCCGCGCCCGTGATGGCGCCGAATCAACCCCTCGCGGTCGAGGATTGCCAGTGCATGGCGCACGGGGATCCGGCTGACGCCCAGTTGGCGGGCAAGGTCGAGCTCCTTGGGCAGCTTCGTCCCGGCCGCAAGCTCCCCGTTCCTGATGCGCTGCCGCAGGAAGCTTGCCACCTGTGAATAGATCGGCGGCACCCCCTCGGCTCTGCTCAGGTGGACGCGCATGATCGATTCCGGGCAAGGACCGTTGCGCTAAAGGTCATAACATTATAACCTTTGACAGGCGAAGCGCGGGCGCGGAGAGGCAGCCCATGATCAAGCGCAGGTTCCTGCAACCCAAGGACATGTGGGCACGAGTCGAGAAGGGCAACCTGCTCTACGTGCCCGTCGTTATCGTTGAGACTACCGGTCACGCGCATGTCTATCTGTCCGGGCAGGTCGCGCGCGATCCCGACGGCACGATCATCGGCAAGGGCGACATGCGTGCGCAGGTCCGCAAGACGTGCGAAAACATCGGCAGGGGGCTCGCCCACGTCGGTGCGCAGTTTGACGACGTGGTGCGCGCTACCACCTACGTCACGGACATCGAGGAATATTACCGTTGCTCGGACGAACGCTTCAGGTTCTTCAGGAACAACCGCCCGGCAAGCACGCTGATCGAAATTTCGCGCCTTGGTCACCCGGACGCGATGATCGAAATCGAGTGTGAGGCGATCATCGAGCCGGAGCGGCTGAAGGCCTGAGCTGCCGGCCAATCTCATTGGACGCTCCACGAAGATTTCGATGTCGAGAAAGACGAGCATAGCGAAGACCAAGGGCGCCTACCAGGCCGGCCGCTCCGGCAGGCACGTATTCAATTTGTACAAACTGAAGCGGGTGCCCGCCGGCGGCAGGGCGGGCAGCGGCGATCATTACGCGAATACCCGCGCCGTCGTCGTCGAGGGCGCGCGGATGCAGGTTGGGCTCGCGTTCGAGCGGGCGGGCTGCGGCGCGCGCCCCCATACGCATCCCAACGAACAATTCAATTTCGTGGTCAAGGGCACGCTGATGGCGGATATTGCGGGAAAGCGGACGATGCGGGTTCCTGCCGGTTCGGTGGTTTATTTTCCGGCGAATGTAGTGCATCGCACCTACGCCACGCCCGACGAGGACGTGGTCTTCTACGTCGTAAAGGATCTGTCCCACGGCATCGCCGGTCGGCCGGTAGACCGGAGCCGAGGGGGCGCGCATCACGTCTCGCGCAGTCCGGCTAGAGTAAAAACAAAGCGTCGCGGCGTTTTTTGACGAGAGGAGGTTCGCCATGCTTTCGATTCCCCGTATCGCGCTCAGTGCGATGGTTGCATGCACCTTGCTGGCTGCGGAAGCCGGCGCCCAGAGCTATCCCAATCGCCCGATCCGCTTCATCCTGCCGTACAGCCCGGGCGGGTCCTATGACGCGGTGGCGCGACTCATCGGCCAGGCACTAACTGAGCGGTGGGGCCAGCAGGTCATCATTGAAAACCGGCCCGGAGCGGCGGGACGCATCGGCATGGATATCGTGATCAAAGCGACGCCGGATGGCTACAGCCTTGCCATGCTCGGCAACAACCAGACGATCACCCCGAGCGTATACCGCACGGTAGGCTACGACCTTGCTCGTGACATCGACCCGGTCGGCATGGTGGCCACTATCACCAACGTCTTGGTGCTGCATCCGAGCGTGCCAGCGCACTCGGTGGCGCAGTTGATTGCTCTCGCTAAGGAAAAACCCGGCACGATCAACTTCGGCTCCGGCGGCACCGGGGGCATCACGCACCTCGCCGGCGAGCTGTTCAAATCGATGACCGGAGTCAATATCGTGCACGTGCCGTTCAAGGGCGGCGCCTTCGCCGTAATCGGGACCGTGGGCGGGCAGACGCAGATGATGCTGCTCAACACGCTGAACGCCGTGCCGCACGTCAGGGCGAACCGGCTTCGCGGGCTCGCCGTGACGAGCCTCAAGCGCTCCGGATACATTCCCGAGCTCCCCACTCTCGACGAGAGCGGGCTCAAGGGTTACGAGATCGTCGAGTGGTATGCCGTCGCGG
>DATICE010000034.1:0-20029 GCA_035456985.1 Burkholderiales bacterium
TTCGAGCAAGGAGGTGCTGGCGGTCGCGACGCTTGACGGCAAGCCGGTCGGCAACGGCCGGCCCGGGCCCATGTTCAAGACAGTCCATCAGGCCTTCCAGGAATTCAAGCGCAAGGTGATGAGGGTGGCGGCATGAGCGGCTTGAGCGCCGAGACCCTGCTCGTCGAGTATCCCTGCGATTTCCCGATCAAGATCCTCGGGCACACGCGGGCGGGTTTTGCGCAGGCGATACTCGAGATCGTGCGGCGGCACGCGCCGGAATTCGACGGCAAGTCGATGGAAATGAAGTCGAGCAAGCGCGGCAAGTATTTGAGCCTCACCTGCGTGATCCGCGCCACCTCGCGCGAGCAGCTCGATGCCCTCTACCGCGAGCTGTGCGACCACCCGCTGGTGGTCATGGTGCTCTAGAGCGCCTAGCTCTTGGGCGCCGCCGCGGCCTTTTTCTGGAAATCGATGACGCGCAAGACGTCCGAGGCAACGAATCGGCCGATCTGGGCGCTGCTGTAGACCGCGGTGACGATATGCCCGTCCGGACGCAACAGGAAACCGGTCGCCTGCACGATGCGCCTCCGCTCCTCCCAGTAGGCGCCGGTCGCCCGACAGGTCTGCATTCCGTCGATGCCGTACGCCACCGGGAACGTGACGTGGAGGTTTTCGATCAACTGGCGGGTATCGGCCTCGTTGTCGACGGAGGCCGCGACGACTGCGGCGCCCTCCCTCTCCAGATCGGCGAGCCGGGACTGGAAGTCAGCCAACTGCTGACGGCAGTACGGTCACCAGTGGCCGCGATAGAAGAGGATCACGCCCCACTTGCCGGCAAGCGCGGCGGGCAGCTCGAGCGGGCCGTGAGCAAGCGTGCGCATGGGAGCAAGCCGGGGAAACGCGTCGCCGGAATCAAGCTTCTGCGGCTGAGGCTGGGCCATCTATTCTCTCCCGAACATGTCTGCGCCGTCCGTCATTTCGCCGCTGGAGTCTTTTTCTTCTTTTTCAGTCGTCCCGGCCGCGTCTTTCCGTAACTGCCGCGGAACAGCTTGCCGCGGCGCGTGCGCTGGTCACCTTTTCCCATCCGGTCTCTCCCTTTCCTCGAATTCCGGCGCGATTGTAACACCAGGCCGGACGGCTCAGCGGCGCAGGGCGCGGATCTCCCGGTCGTGCAGGCGCGAGAGCAGCACTTGTGAGACGACCGCCCCCACCAGCGCCAGAAACATGTCCCACTGCGTGTCCCACTCGTCGCCCTGGGTGCCGAGGAAATGATCCGCGCCCTGGCCGAGCGCAAGCGCCGTCCACCATTCGATCATCTCGTAGCACGCGCTCAGCGCCAGGGCGATGCAGACAACGAGGAAAAACAGTAATCCGCCGGGCGCCAGTCGGAAGGTGCGGATCAGGATCTCCCGCGCGACGATAGCCGGAATGAATCCCTGCGCAAGGTGCCCGAAGCGGTCGTATGGGTTGCGCTCGAGCCCGAGCCAGTCCTGGACCCAATGGCCGGCCGGGACCATGGCGTAGGTGTACATGGCGCCCAGCATGAGGATCAGCCCGTGGATGCAGATGAGGACGTAGGCCAGCGTCGTGAATGGAAACTTCTCGCGTGTCGCCAGCAGCAGCGGCATGGCGATCATCACCGGCGCAGCTTCGAGAAACCACGTGGCGCGGTCGTGCGGCGCGATGCCGGTCGCGATCAGGCCAACGATCCAGACGGCCATCACCGTGGCGAGGACGCGCCGCGCATCGGGCCGTAGTGCTCGCTCGAGGCTCATTTGCGCTTGCGCAGGGTCGCCAGCTCGGCCGCGTAGACCTGGGCAAGATCCGCGGACGGGCCTTTCAGCATCTCGGGCATGCGCTGGCATTGATTGCGCAGCTCGTCCGCTCCCAGCCCGAGCAGAGTGTCGCGGTATTCCTTCCGCTCGAGGAGTATTGCACCCTCGTATTTTCCGATGTTGCGCACGTAGTCGTCCTTGTCGGTGGATGCGGCCAGCACCAGCGCCTTGACGCGGCGCTGCAGGTCCTGGATCAGCGCCCCGTGTTGCCTCTGCCAGATCGCAAACGCCTTATCGTTGGCCGCGCGCGCGGCCGGCGCCGCGGTATCGCACGCCTCTTTCATCGCAAGCAACCGCTGGTAGCCGCCGTAGACGCGTCCGAGATCGGCCGCATAGGTGTCCTGGGCCTCGGCCGCGGCCGCGGGGACGGCTGCCAGCTTTAGCGCGACGGCCGCCGCAATAAAGGGATATCGGCTCATGGTTATCGAATCATGCAACGGAGCGCCCGGGGACCGGCATTGTGCTACCGTTACGGAGCCTATCTTGCCAGAACTGCCATGACGGCAACCAGCATCGAATCGGGGACCGCAGCCGCTGCGCGCAGGCCTGCCCCGCAAGCGCGCGTGCGCCGCCTGGGCCGCGCCGACTACGAGCCGACGTGGCGCGCGATGCAGGCGTTCACCGCGGGACGCGCGGCCAGCGCCGACGACGAGCTCTGGCTGCTCGAGCACCCGCCGGTCTACACGCTCGGCGTCGCGGGCCGGACCGAGCATTTGCCGCGCGTCGCGAACGGCATACCGGTGGTAAGAACGGACCGTGGCGGCCAGATCACCTATCACGGCCCGGGCCAGGTCGTGCTCTACGCTCTGCTCGACCTGCGCCGCCGCGGGCTCGCGGTGCGGCCGCTGGTTCGGTTGCTGGAACTCTCGGTCATCGACCTGCTCGCGGGCTACGGCATTGCCGCTGCGGCCCGCATCGAGGCGCCCGGCGTCTACGTCGATGGCGCGAAAATCGCCGCGCTCGGGCTGCGCATCCGCAACGGCTGCTGCTATCACGGCGTGGCATTCAACGTGGACATGGACCTCGCCCCGTTCCACGCGATCGACCCCTGCGGCTACTCCGGGCTCGCGGTAACGCAGGCGCGCGACCTCGGTATCACGGATGCGCCGGAGCGCCTGGGCGAGAAGCTCGTCCTGTCGGTATCGAACAGGCTGACATGAGCGCGATAGGAGAAAAACTGAAGGGCCGCCTCAAGACGGCTCGCATTCCTGTCAAGGTCGTTCCCGCGGCGCCCCTGCCCAAGCCGGAATGGATTCGCGTGCGCCTCGGGAACGGCGAGCGCTTTCAGGAGATCAAGCGGATCCTGCGCGAGCATCGACTGCACACGGTGTGCGAAGAGGCGACCTGCCCCAACATCGGCGAGTGCTTCGGCAAGGGGACGGCGACCTTCATGATCCTGGGAGATCTCTGCACCCGCCGCTGCCCGTTCTGCGACGTGGCGCATGGCCGACCGCTCCCGCCCGACACCGAGGAACCGCTCAACCTGGCGCGAACCATTGCCGCGCTGAACCTCCAGTACGTGGTCATCACCAGCGTGGATCGCGACGATCTCCGCGACGGTGGGGCGACACACTTCGCCGAGTGCATCCGGGCGGTGCGCAGCCTGTCGCCGCAGACCCGGATCGAAGTGCTGGTGCCCGATTTCCGCGGCCGGCTCGAAATCGCGCTGGACGTTCTGGCGGAATCGCCGCCCGATGTCATGAACCACAACCTGGAAACAGTGCAGCGCCTGTACCGCCAGGCGCGCCCGGGAGCCGACTATCGCAATTCACTCAGGCTGCTCAAGGATTTCAAGTCGCGGTTCCCGCATTTGCCCACGAAGTCGGGACTGATGGTGGGTCTGGGGGAAACCGATGAAGAAATCCTCGAGGTGATGCGCGACCTGCGCGCGCACGATGTGGACATGCTGACCATCGGCCAGTACCTGCAACCCTCCGCCGATCATCTTCCGGTCGCGCGCTACGTCGCGCCGGCGGTGTTCGACGAGTACGCGCGCCAGGCGCACGCGATGGGCTTCACGCACGCGGCGTGCGGACCGCTGGTGCGCTCCTCCTACCACGCCGACCGGCAGGCGCACGAGGCCGGGGTGGTGTAACGCCCCTGGCTCGGACGACGCGTAATCGTGCGGAACCTATTCGGCGCGATCGCAAAAATTGCGTAGTGAGGCGCGAGAGGAAGGGACAGCTGAATCCTCCTTCGATGCTTGCCGCGCCGGTCGCGTTCGGCCCGGTCCTATTCTCAGGTGTTCGTGAAGACGGTGATACTGCCCCAGAGGACCAGCCCGATTCCGAGCGGGGCTCGCAGCCGCCACCCCCACGGTAGATTCTTTTCGGCGGCCATGATCGCGGCCAGCACCAGCATCCAGCCCAGATTGCCCATGCCGACCACGAACATCAGCAGCATCAATGCCCAGCAACACCCGACGCAGAACACGCCGTGGTCGAATCCGATCCGTAGTGCCTCACGTGTCGGCGCGCGTCCGCGCCAGCGCGATGCCACGAACGAGAAAGGCGTGCGGCATTGCTCCAGGCAGCGATACTTGAGCGCGCTGAACTGGAAGAGTCCGGCGCCGATCAGAACCGCCGCAGCGACCGCCCAGCCATAAACGATGAACCAAGCGGATCCGGCCGCGATCAAACGCAACGCCGCGTCGGCGACGTGCGCGAGCACGCCGAATCCGAACCAGGCCGCGAAGAATCCCAGCACGACCAGCGCGGCCAGCCGTGCGCGATCGCTGCGTGCCTGGGTGATGCCTCGGAATATTAGCAATAGCGGCAGCGTCGTCGGCAGCATCATTGCGGCGATCATCACGACCCATGCGATCGCGTGCAGACTGGCCGGAACGATGAAGTCGCCTTGCGGAATGGCGCGACACAGCGCAGACAGCGCCCCGGCGTCGCCCCAACCTCCGTCACCGAGGTAGCGGCTCCAGGGACTGAGACTCCACAGCCACAACGCCGCCCACGCCATCGCCGCGAGCGTCGCCAGCAACCACACCAGTACGGTGCGGGGGTCGGTCACGCGCCTCGTAACAGGCGCAGCCATTGCTTTTTCGATGGGAACTTTGGAGCGCGGGACCTGGCTCGTCGGCGCCCGCCCGCGCCGGCCGATCACATCATGCGTCGAAAACGAACGTGCTCTGCAGCGCGTTGTGGCCCTTGATATTGACGTCCTTGCCCATCCCCGCGTGGTTCTTAGTCCAATATTGCTTCGCCTTACCGACGAACACCGGCGCACCGGGGACGGTCGAGAACACCGTGTCGGAGAGCGTCGTCGTCGCGCCCGAAGCGCTCTTGAAGGGCTCGAGCTCCGCGTAGCCGGCGTCGCCGACCTTAATCGTGCCACTGCCGCCTCTCACGTCGAACGTGATCGGAACTTTCTTCACCGACACCACCTTGCCGACGAGTTTGGCGAGTTCCGCAACAGGGCCGCCTTTCTGGCCGGTGTAGACGCCGAGCAGCGCCTGCTCCTGCTGGGACGAAGTCTTGTCATCGAGATAGACCGCCACTGTCCAGTTGCCCTGCAGAATGTTGCCGGGCACATGAGCAATCATTGCGAGCGTGCGGCCGGTCACGTCGACGCCGTCGACGGTGCCCTTGTCGAAATGGTAGGCAACGATCGTGTCGCAGGTTTTGAAGTCCGGGTCCTCACCGACCCAGCATGGACACAAGACACGGCAGTTGCAGACTTCGAGCAAACGACCTTCCAGGTGGTAAGCCATATTTCGCTCCCTTGCACTGTTGGAAAACCGGTGGAGACTTAGTCGCCGGCGCATTGCGCGCCTGCCAGGAGGCATACTACGCCGTTGTATCAGCCCTCGCCAGCCGTCGACCCGGGCCGCCCCCACGCTCCGCGCCCGGCGGAGCGACCGCTAAGGGTCGTTTCCGGAAGTTGGATTCGGATATTCAGTGCGCCTTGTCCCAGTTCGGACCGGCGCCGATATCCACGACCAGCGGCACGGCGAGCTGCGCGACGCCGCTCATCAGCTTCGGCAATTCGCGCTTCATGCGCTCGAGTTCCCCGTCGGCCACCTCCAGCACGAGCTCGTCGTGCACCTGCATAACGAGCCTGGATGCGAGACGTTGCGCCGCGATCCACCGGTCGACCGCGATCATTGCCATCTTGATGAGATCGGCTGCCGTGCCTTGCATCGGTGCGTTGATCGCGGCGCGCTCCGCGCCCTGGCGGCGCGCGGGGTTGCTGCTCGTGATCTCCGGCAGCCACAGCCGGCGGCCGAACACGGTCTCGACGTAGCCGCGTTCACGCGCCTGCTCCCGCGTGCGCTTCATGTAGTCCGCCACGCCGGGATAGCGCGCGAAATAGCGATCCATATACTGCTGCGCGGCCGCGCGCTCCAGCCCAAGCTGCCGCGCCAGCCCGAACGCCGACATGCCGTAGATAAGGCCGAAGTTGATGACCTTGGCGTAGCGCCGCTGCTCGGCCCCCACTGCCTTGGGGCTCAGGCCGAAGATCTCCGCTGCCGTCGCCGTGTGGATGTCCTCGCCCGCGGCGAACGCCGCGAGCAGGCTCTCATCCTGCGAGATGTGCGCCATGATCCGCAACTCGATCTGTGAGTAGTCGGCGGAGACGATGTGGGCTCCCGGCGGCGCGATGAACGCTTCCCGGATGCGGCGCCCCTCGGCGGTGCGGATCGGGATGTTCTGCAGATTGGGGTCGTTGCTCGCGAGCCGGCCCGTCACCGCGATCGCCTGGCCGTAGTTGGTATGGGCGCGCCCGGTGCGCGGATTGATCGACTCCGGCAATTTGTCCGTGTAAGTGGACTTGAGCTTGGCGAGCGTGCGGTAGTCGAGGATCAGCTTCGGCAGCGGATGATCGAGCGCAAGCTCCTCGAGCGACTCTTCGTCGGTCGAAGGCTGTCCCGAAGGAGTCTTCTTGACGGGCTTCAACCCCTGTTTTTCGAACAGGATCTCCTGGATCTGCCTTGGCGAGTTGATGTTGAACGGCTGCCCGGCCTGCGCGTGCGCCTCGACCTCGATCGCCGCCATCTTCTCGCCGAACTGGCGCGAGAGCTCCTTGAGCAGCGCAATGTCGAGCAGCACGCCGTTGCGCTCCATATTGAAGAGCACCGCGATGAGCGGCATCTCCACCTCACGGTAGATGCGCGCGAGCTTCTCCTCGGCCTGCACCTGCGGGTAGAGCGCCTGGTGCAGCTTGAGCGTCACGTCCGCGTCCTCCGCCGAATACTCCGTGGCGCGCTCCACCGTGACCTGCTCGAAGCCGATACGCGCTGCGCCCTTCCCCGTCACCTCGTCGTAGGTGAGGGTCTTCATATTCAGGTGCCGCGCAGCGAGGCTGTCCATATCATGGGGGCGGTGGCTTTCCAGCACGTAGGACTGCAGCAACGTGTCGTGCGCGACGCCCGCGAGCCGGATGTCCAGGTTGGCGAGCACGTGCATGTCGTACTTCGCGTTCTGGCCGAGCTTCGGGCGCCGGGCATCCTCGAGCCACGGCTTCATCCGCGCGAGCACCGCCGCGCGCGCGAGCTGCTGCGGCGCCCCGGCGTAGCGATGCGCAAGCGGCACATACGCGGCGGCGCCCGCTTCGACCGCGAACGACAGCCCCACCAGCTCCGCTTTCATGGGGTCGAGACTCGTGGTTTCCGTGTCGAGCGCGACCAGGTCCGCCTTCCCGAGTGTCTTCAGCCAGGCCTCCAGCTGCTTTTCGGTGAGGACCGTTTCGTAATTGCGTGGCGGCTGATCCTTCGACTCGCTCAGGGCTGGTGGAACTGCAGCTGAGGAGTCGGAAGCGAGTTGAGGGGCGCGCCCGGAGGCGACCGCCACGGCCCTGGAAGCGTCCGATTCCCGGGCCTGTCCGCCTGCGGATTGCGCGTCCCCCTCCAACTCGCGCTTCCAGGACTTGAAGTCGAAGCGCTCGAACAGCTCGGCGAGCCTCGCGGCATCGCGCGGCCGCAGCGCCAGATCGCCCGGCTCGACCGGCAGGTCGACATCGCACTTGATGCTGAGGAGCGCGCGCGCCTTCGGCAGCCAGTCGAGGCTCTTGCGCAGGTTCTCCCCCACCACGCCGGGAATCTCGGTCGCGTGCTGCACGACGTTGTCGAGCGTGCCGTACTGTGAGAGCCACTTGACGGCGGTCTTGGGCCCGACCTTTTCCACGCCCGGAACGTTGTCCACGCTGTCGCCGACGAGCGTCAGATAGTCGAGCATGCGCTCAGGCCTGACGCCGAACTTGGCTTCGACGCCGGACTCGTCGAGTATTTCGCGCTTGCCGGTTCCGGGATCGGCGTTCTCGATCGTGATGGCGGAATTCACGAGCTGGGCGAGGTCCTTGTCACCGCTGGCGATGACCACCCTCATCCCCTCGCGCTCGGCCCGCCGTGCCAGCGTGCCGATCACATCGTCAGCTTCCACGCCCTCGACCTCGAGCCGCGGCCAGCCGAGGGCATCGATCGCCTGCTTGAGAGGCGCGATCTGCGCGGCCAGGTCCTCGGGCATTGGCGGCCGGTTTGCCTTGTACTTGGGATACAGGTCGTCGCGGAACGTCCTGCCCTTCGCGTCGAACACGCAGGCGGCATAATCTGCCGGAGCGTCCTTGAGCAGCCGGCGCAGCATGTTGAGCACGCCGTAGATGGCGCCGGTGGGCTCGCCCTTGCGGTTGCGCAGGCCGGCGCGCTGCAACGCGTGGAACGCGCGATAGAGGTAGGACGAGCCGTCGACCAGCAACAGCGTCTTCATGAGTTCGGTCACGGAACGGAAGGTGCGCCGATTATGTCAGAATATGCGGATGCGCTCATTCGTCGTTGCGCTGCTGCTTGCGGCCGCGCTGCCGCTCGCGGCGCAGGAGGCGAAGCCGCCCCAACTGCAGCCGCTGCCGGAGCCACCGCCGCCACCGCCGGGCTACGAGCTCGATCCTGCGCTCGAGCCGCAGGTGACGATCCTCAAGCGTGGCACCGACACCGTCGAGGAATACCGCCTCAACGGCAAGCTCTACATGATCAAGGTGACGCCCTCTTCCACCGGCATACCCTACTACCTGGTCGACAACCGGGGCGATGGCAACTTCGTGCGCTACGACAACTTCGACAGCGGCCAGCGGCCCCCGATGTGGGTGATCTTTCAATTCTGACGTAAGCGGTAAGCAGTAAGCTGTGGGCGGTGGACGGTAGAATGCGCAAGCCCATTGACTTTGACCGCTCATTGCCTACCGCTGACCATGTCTGTCTTCACCACCGTCACCCGCGAACAGCTCAGCGCCTGGCTCAAGAATTACTCCGTCGGAACCCTCACCGGTCTCAAGGGCGTGCCCGCCGGGATCGAAAACACCAATTATTTCGTCACGACCACCCAGGGCCGGTTCGTGCTTACGCTGTTCGAAAAACTCACGGCCCGGGAGCTGCCGTTCTACCTGCGGCTGATGTCGCACCTGTCGGGTCATGGCATCCCCTGCCCCAACCCGATCGCAAACCGCGCGGGCCGGCTGCTCGGCCGCCTGAACGGCAAGCCGGCGGCGCTGGTGAGCTTTCTCTCCGGGAGGGACGTTGCCGCGCCCAGCGCCGCGCAGTGCGCCCAGGCGGGCGCGATGCTCGCCGATATCCATGCTGCCGGCGCCTCGTACGCCGGAAGGATGGACAATCCGCGCGGGGTGAAATGGTGGACCTCGGTGATGCCCCGGATCGTGCGCTTCCTGGGCGCGGAGGACGCGGCGCTGCTGCGCGAGGAGGTGCGGTTCCAGTCGCGGCTGCGCCTGCGCGGACTGCCGCGCGGGGCCATCCACGCCGATCTGTTCCGCGACAACGTGCTGTTCGAGAACGGCCGCATTTCCGGTGTGATCGACTTCTATTTCGCCTGCACCGGGATGCTCCTCTACGACGTCGCGATCACCGTCAACGACTGGTGCGTGCTCGAGGACGGCGGCCTCGACGACACCCGCGTTGCGGCGCTGCTGGAAGCCTACGGCAGGGCGCGGCGGTTTACCGCCGCGGAGCGCGCCGCGTGGCCGGCGATGCTGCGCGCGGGCGCTCTGCGATTCTGGGTATCGCGCCTTTACGACTTCTACCTGCCGCGCCCGGGAGTGCTGACCCACGCCAAGGATCCGGAGCATTTCCGCAGGATACTGGCGGCACATGTTGCGCGCGGCAAGCGGCTGCCGCGGCTCGCCGGCTGATCCGGTGACGGAGGCACGCGTGGAAGCGAGAATCGTCGCAGCAGGCAGGGGCTGGCAGTGGCTCCTCGAGGGCTATGGCCTGTTCAGAAAGAGCCCTGCCCTGTGGCTTGCGCTGACCATCGCAATCGCCCTGATGTGGGCGGCGTCATTCATCATCCCGGTGCTGGGTCCGCTGCTGTTCAACCTGCTGTCGCCGGCGCTCTTTGCGGGATTGATGATCGGGTGCCGCACGCTCGAGAGCGGCAAGCCGCTGGAAATCGCGCACCTCTTCGCCGGCTTCCGGCAGCATGCCGCGCCGCTGGTGACGGTCGGCGGCGTCTACCTCGTCGGCACCGTCGTCGTGGTCGGCATCGTGCTCGTGATCGCCGGCGGCTCGACGCTGCCCGCTGCGCTGTCGAAACCGGGTGCCGACATCGAAGCGCTCAGGGAGGCGGCGCGCAGCATGATGCTCGCGTTTGCCATCGGCACGGCGGTCTACATGCCGCTCCTCATGCTCATCTGGTTCGCGCCGATGCTCGTCGTGTTCAACGGGTTGGCGCCGATCGCGGCGATGAAGCTCTCGTTCGCCGCGTGCGTCGGCAACACGGTGCCGTTCCTGGTGTACGGGGCGGCGTTGCTGCTCGCTACGTTCGTTCTTTCCCTGCCGGCGGCGCTGGGTCCCGTCGGCGGCGTGCTGGTGATTGCGCTGTTCGTGGCCTCCATCCCGGTACTGATCTGCTCGGTCTACACCAGCTACCAGGACATCTTCGCGGCCCGCGCCTAGGCCGGCGCGAGTTTCGCGTACTCCAGCATCAGCCACTTCAGCCCGCCGTTCCTGAAATTGACCTGCACGCGGGCATCCGGGCCGCGCCCTTCCGTGCCGACGATCACCCCGGCGCCGAAACTGGGATGAATGACGCTCTGCCCGACCCGCCAGGGCGTGTCGGGTGCGAATGATGAGTGATGCGTGATGGGTGATGAGTAGCCCACGCTGCGCGCCGGGCCTTTGCGCGCCCCCGAATCCTGGATCCTGAATCCTGCATTGACACGGCGCATCAACGGCTCCGGAATTTCCTGGAAGAAGCGCGACGCGATGCCATACCGCGTCTGGCCGTGCAGCATGCGGCTTTGCGCAAACGACAGGTAAAGCCTGCGGCGCGCGCGCGTCAACGCGACGTACATCAGACGCCGCTCCTCCTCGATGCCGTCGGCTTCCGTCAGGCTGTTCTCGTGCGGAAACAGCCCCTCCTCGAGGCCGCTCACGAATACGGCATGGAACTCCAGCCCTTTCGCCGAGTGCACGGTCATGAGCTGCAGCGCGTCGGCGCCGGCCTCCGCCTGGTGCTCGCCCGCCTCCAGCGCGGCATGGGCGAGAAAAGCGGTCAGCTCGTCCGGCTCGTCCATGCCCGCGGCCTCGCCCGCCGGCTGCACGTTGCGCTCGGCGACGAAGGTTGCCGCGGCGTTGACGAGCTCCGCGAGGTTCTCCAGACGGTCGGCGCCCTCCTTCTCCGCCCGGTAGTGCGCCCTGAGCCCGCTCATCTCGACCACGTGCTCGATTGCTTCCGGCAAGGGCAGATCCTTCGTCGCCTCCCGCATCGATTCGATGAGCGCGACGAAGGCCGGGATGCCCTTGCCGAGTGACGAGTGATGAGCGATGAACGATGAGTTGCCGGTTTCGCCTTTTTCCCCCTCTCCCTTCCCCCTTCTCCCTTCCGCCCTCGCTTTTGCGGCCGCCCACAAGCTGATGCCTTTCTCCTTCGCGAGATCCGCAAGCTGCTCGAGGCTGCGGTTGCCGATGCCGCGCGCCGGAAAGTTGATTACGCGCGCAACCGCGCCGTCATCGTCGGGATTGGCCAACAGCCGCAGGTAGGCGAGCGCGTGCTTCACTTCCTGGCGCTCGAAGAAGCGCAGGCCGCCGTAGACCCGATACGGCATTCCCGCGCTGAAGAGAGCGTGCTCGAGCACCCGCGACTGCGCGTTGGAGCGGTAGAGCACCGCGATGTCGGCGAGCGCGACGCCCTCGGCGCGCAGCGAACGCGCTTCCTCCACGATGGAGGCCGCCTCCTCGATGTCGGTCAGCGCCAGGTACACCCGCAGCGGCTCGCCCTTCGCCTCGGCAGTCCAGAGATTTTTGCCGAGCCGGCGGCGGTTGTGGCCGATCAGCGCGTTGGCGGCGTCGAGTATGTGGCCATGAGAGCGATAGTTTTGCTCGAGCTTGATGACGCGCTCGATCGCGAAATCCTTCTGCAGGTCCTGCATGTTCGCCGCCGATGCGCCTCTGAACGCGTATATGGACTGGTCGTCGTCACCTACGGCGAAGATTGCATTGCCGCCGCCTGCCGCCAGCAACCGCAGCCAGCGGTACTGCAGCCGGTTGGTGTCCTGGAACTCGTCCACCAGGATGTGGCGAAAGCGCGCCCGGTAATGCTCGCGCAGAGCCGCGTTGCCTGCCAGCAGCTCGTGAGAGCGCAGCAGCAGCTCCGCGAAGTCCACCACGCCCTCCCGGGCGCACTGTTCGTCGTAGGCGGCGTAGAGCTCCTGCATGCGCCGGTTGAACTCGTCGTGCGCCTCGACCTGCGGCGCGCGCAGGCCTTCCTCCTTGTTGGCCGCGATGAACCACTGGAGCTGCCGAGGCGGGAAGCGATCTTCATCGACGTTCAAATTCTTCAGCAGCCGCTTGATGAGCGAGAGCTGGTCCTGGGTGTCGAGAATCTGGAAGAGCTGCGGCAGCCCTGCCTCGCGGTGGTGCGCGCGCAGCAGCCGGTTGGCGAGGCCGTGGAAGGTGCCCACCCACATGCCGCGGGTATTGACCGGCAGCATCGCCGAGATGCGCGTCAGCATTTCCTTCGCCGCCTTGTTGGTGAAGGTGACCGCGATGAGGCCGCTCGGGTTCACCTGCCCGGTCTGGATCAGCCACGCAACGCGCGTGGTGAGCACGCGCGTCTTGCCGCTGCCGGCGCCGGCGAGGATCAGCGCCGACTGGTGCGGCAGCGTGACCGCGTCGAGCTGCTGTTCATTGAGGCCGGAGAGAAAGTCAGAAGACATGACAACTCGTGTCGATTATAGAGTACCGATAGCCCCGGTACCGGATTCGGATGCGGCTATAATCACGCGATCAATCATGGCCATGCAGCAGAAATACGATCCGCACTCCATCGAGCGCGAGGCCCAGCAGTACTGGGACGCGAGCGGCGCGTTCCGCGCGCGCGAAGCGCCCGGCAAGCCCAAGTACTACTGCCTCTCGATGTTCCCCTACCCCTCCGGCAAGCTCCACATGGGGCACGTGCGCAACTACACCATCGGCGACGTCCTTACCCGCTACCACCGGATGAACGGCAGGAACGTCCTGCAGCCGATGGGCTGGGACGCGTTCGGCCTCCCCGCCGAGAACGCGGCGATCGCGAACGGCGTGCCGCCGGCGCGATGGACCTACGAGAACATTGCCTACATGAAGGGCCAGCTGAAGTCGCTCGGCTTCGCCATCGACTGGTCGCGCGAGCTCGCGACCTGCCAGCCCGCCTACTACCGCTGGAACCAGTGGCTGTTCCTGAAGATGCTCGAGAAGGGCCTCGTCTACAAGAAGACCGGGGTCGTGAACTGGGACCCGGTCGACCGGACCGTGCTCGCCAACGAGCAGGTGATAGACGGGCGCGGCTGGCGCACCGGCGCCGTGATCGAGAAGCGCGAGATCCCGATGTACTACATGGCGATCACGCGCTACGCCGAGGAGCTCCTCGCCGCGCTCGACACGCTCCCCGGCTGGCCGGAGCGGGTCAAGACCATGCAGGCCAACTGGATCGGGAAGAGTTACGGCGTCCGCTTTGCATTCCCCTACGAGCTGGACGGCAGGCAGGAAAGACTCCGGGTATTCACGACGCGTGCCGACACCATCATGGGCGTGACCTTCGCGGCGCTGGCGGCGGAGCACCCGCTCGCCGCGTTTGCCGCACGCGGCAACCCGAAGCTCGCCGCCTTCATCGAGGAATGCAAGCGCGGCAGCGTGATGGAAGCGGACCTCGCCACGATCGAGAAGAAGGGCATGCCGACCGGTCTCTCGGTCACGCACCCCCTTACCGGACAGCCGGTGCCGGTATGGGTCGGCAACTACGTCCTGATGGCCTACGGCGAAGGCGCCGTGATGGGCGTTCCCGCCCATGACGAGCGGGACTTCCACTTTGCAAAGCAGTACGGGCTCCCGATCCCCCAGGTGATCGACGCGAGGGGAGCGGGCGACGGCGCGTTCACGACCGATCGCTGGCAGCCCTGGTACGAAAGCAAGGACGGCGTCTGCATCCACTCCGGAAAGTACGACGGTCTCCGATACAACGAGGCGGTTGACGCGATCGCCGCCGACCTCAACGCGAAGGGCCTGGGCGACAAGCAAGTGCTGTGGCGCCTGCGCGACTGGGGCATCTCGCGCCAGCGCTACTGGGGATGCCCGATACCGATCATCCACTGCGGCGGCTGCGGCGACGTGCCGGTGCCGGACGCGGACCTTCCGGTGGTGCTGCCCGAGGATTGCGTGCCGGACGGCACCGGCAATCCCCTGGCCAAGCGCCCCGACTTCGTCAACACCACGTGCCCGAAATGCGGGAAGCCGGCGCAACGCGAGACGGACACCATGGATACATTCGTGGATTCGTCCTGGTACTACATCCGCTTCGCCTGTCCCGACAACGCGCGGGCCATGGCGGACGAGCGCGTCGCATACTGGCTGCCGGTGGACCAGTACATCGGCGGCATCGAGCATGCCATCCTGCATCTCCTCTACTCGCGCTTCTGGACCAAGGTGATGCGCGACCTCGGACTGGTGAAGCTCGACGAGCCGTTCAGCGATCTCCTCACCCAGGGCATGGTGCTGAACGACATCTACTTCCGCAAGGCCGACACCGGCCGCGTCACTTATTACAACCCGGCCGAGGTCGAGACCCGCGCGGAGGGTGGCGCCATCCTCAAGGCGGACGGCCAGCCGGTCGAAGCCGGCGGCATCGGCACCATGTCGAAATCGAAGAACAACGGCGTCGATCCGCAGGAGCTGATCGACCGCTACGGCGCCGATATCGCGCGCTTTTTCATGATGTTCACCTCGCCCCCGGAGGACACGCTGGTATGGAGCGACGCCGGGGTAGAGGGAGCGGCGCGGTTCCTGCGGCGGCTGTGGAACTATGCGGTGAGGTTTGAGCGCGGAGGGAATCCTCCACAACCAAGCGCCGCCCTCCAGCTGAGAAAGGCTACCCGTTTCGAGATTCACTCGGTCCTCAAGCAGGCGAATTACGATCTCGGCAGACACCAGCTCAACACCGTTGCTTCGGCGGCCATGAAGATACTGAACGCCCTGGACCGGTTGCTCGAAGCGGACAATGAAGTCGAAAAGGAAGGGCTCAAGATTCTGCTGCGCCTGCTCGCTCCCATCACGCCGCACATCTCGCATTACCTGTGGCGCGAGTTGAAGTTCGGCGAGGACGTTCTCGCCGCGCCCTGGCCCGAGCACGATCCCGCGGCGTTGATCGCGGACGAGATCGAGCTGGTGGTGCAGGTGAACGGCAGGAAGCGCGGCGACGTGCGCGTGCCGCGCGACGCCGATTCGAAGGCGATCGAGACCATCGTGCTCGCGGATCCCGCGGTGCAAAGGCACGTCAGCGGCCAGGCGATCAAAAAGGTCGTCGTCGTTCCCGGTAGACTGGTGAACGTGGTGGTGTAGCATGCGCGACATGAGCGTGAGCCGATTGCGGGTCATCCTTCATCCTTCATCCCTCATCCTTCTCGCGGCGACGCTGCTTGTCGCCGCCTGCGGCTTCCAGCTCCGCGGCACTGCTGCTCTGCCTTTCAATTCGATGTACGTGCAGGCAGCGTCAACCTCCGTGTTCGCCGTCCAGTTGAAGCGCGTCGTGGTCTCGGGCAGCGGCGCCCGGATCACCGAGCGGCCGGAACAGGCCGAGGTCATCCTGCAGATCCTGAGCGAGCAGCAGGAGAAGCAGATCCTCTCGCTCTCCGGCGGCGGCCGCGTGAGCGAATACCAACTGCGCTACCGCGTGTCCTTCCGGTTGACTGACAGCAAGAACCGCGAGCACATCCCGGCGAGCGAGATCGTGCTGCGGCGCGACTATACCTACAACGACAGCCAGGTGCTGGCCACGGAATCTGAGGAGGCGCTGCTCTACCGCGACATGCGCAATGACGCCGTGAGCCAGCTGGTGCGGCGTCTGCAGGCGGCACGATTGCAGTCCTGAGGGGCGGGACGATCCATGCGAATAACGACCGAGCAGCTGCAGCAACACCTCGCCCGCGAGCTGAAAGCCCTGTATACCGTCTTCGGCGATGAAACACTGCTCGTGCTCGAGGCGTCCGACCGCATCCGCGCCCGGGCACGCGCCGAGGGCTACTCCGAGCGGCAGGTGCTTACCGCCGACGCGGGCTTCAAGTGGAACGAGCTCGCATTTGCCGGCAGCTCGCAGTCGCTGTTCGCCGCGCGGCGCATCCTCGAGCTCCGCGTTCCCGCCGGCAAGCCGGGGACGGAGGGATCGGAGGCGTTGCAGCGCCATTGCGAGCGCCTGCCGCCGGACACCGTCACGCTGGTGGTCCTGCCGGGAATCGATTGGCGCGCGCAAAAGGCGGGCTGGTTCGACGCCCTCGAGCGCGCCGGCCTCGTCATCGAAGCGAAACCGGTCGCGCGCAAGGCGCTTCCGGAATGGCTCGCCGGGCGGCTGCGCGCGCAGGGCCAGGAAGCGGACCCCGAGACCCTGGAGTTCATTGCCGACCGCGTCGAGGGTAACCTCCTCGCGGCGCACCAGGAAATCCAGAAGCTCGCGCTGCTCTACCCGGCGGGCGGGATCAACTACGAACAGGCGCGCGATGCCGTGCTCGACGTCACACGCTACGACGTATTCGGCCTCGGCGAGGCGATGCTCGAAGGCGATGTTCTGCACCTCGCGCGCATGGTGGACGGGTTGAGGGGCGAAGGCGTCGCGCCGCCCCTGGTGCTGTGGGCGATTGCCGAGGAAATCCGCACCATCGGGCGCGTGCTCGACGGCATGGCTGCCGGCCGCACACCGCCGCAGCTGTGGCGCGATGCCAGGGTGTGGGGCGGCCCCCACCAGAGCCTCATGCAGCAGAATTGCCGCCGCTTCACGAAGGATCAGGTCGAGGCGGCGGCCGCGCACGCGGCGCGAACCGACCGCATGGTGAAGGGCCTGATCCGCGGCGACGTGTGGGACGAGCTGCTGCAGCTCGCCCTGCGATTTGCCGCCGGCGCCCCGGCCAAGTCCTTGCCGAAACGGGGTAAAATGGCCGCTGCCGCGGGGGCGGCGGAACGGAATCAGCCCGCTTTGTTCTGACCCGCTCCGCCTGTCGGCGGAGTTTCCGATGGATGTCCAGACTTACATACACGGCGTCGGCCGGCGCGCGCGCGCGGCGGCGCGCTCGATCGCCAGGGCGGACACCGCGACCAAGAACCGCGCGCTGAAGGAGATGGCCGCGGCGATCGAGCGCGACGCAAAACGCCTGCTCGAGGCCAACGCGCGCGATGTCGAGGAGGCGAAGCGGGGGAAGCTCGACTCCGCGATGATCGACCGCCTGACGCTGACGGCGAAGGGAATCGCGGCGATGGCCGACGGCCTGCGGCAGATCGCCGCGCTGCCCGATCCGATCGGCCGCCTGACTGCGTTGAGGAAACGTCCTTCCGGCATCCGTGTCGGGAGAATGCGGGTGCCGCTCGGCGTAGTCGCCATCATCTACGAGTCCCGCCCCAACGTGACGGCGGACGCGGCGGGCCTGTGCGTCAAGTCCGGCAACGCCGCAATCCTGCGCGGCGGCTCGGAAGCCATTCATTCCAACCAGGCGATCGCCGCGTGCGTGCACGCGGGATTGAAGACCGCCGGGCTGCCGGAAGACGTCGTGCAGGTAATCGAGATCACCGACCGCGCCGCGGTGGGCGAGCTCGTCACGATGCGGGAAATCGTGGACGTGATCGTACCGCGCGGGGGCAAGAGCCTGATCGAGCGCCTGATGCGCGAATCGCGCATTCCCATGATCAAGCATCTCCACGGCGTGTGCCATACCTACATCGACGACAGGGCGGATCTCAAGATGGCAATCCGCATCGCGGACAACGCAAAGACGCAACGGCTCGGCACCTGCAATACGATGGAAACGCTGCTCGTCGCGCGCGGCATCGCGCGCAAGGTGCTGCCGCCGCTCTGCAGCATCTATGCAAGGAAAGGCATCGAGCTGCGCGGCGACGCCGAAGCGCGGGGAATCGTGCCCGGGATGAAGCCCGCTACCGAGGACGACTGGTACACCGAATACCTCGACGCAATCCTCTCGGTGCGGATAGTGAAGGGCCTCGACGAAGCGATCGAGCACATCGCGAATTACGGCTCGCAGCACACCGACGCCATCGTGACCAGGGACAAGGCGCGCGCGCGGCGTTTCCTGCGCGAGGTCGATTCGAGCTCGGTCATGGTCAACGCCTCCACCCGCTTCGCAGACGGCTATGAATACGGGCTCGGCGCGGAAGTCGGCATCTCCACCGACAAGCTTCACGCCCGCGGCCCCGTGGGGCTGGAAGGACTCACCTCGCTCAAATGGGTAGTTCTCGGTACCGGGCAAATACGAAAGTGAGCAACACCGTCGAGATCAAGGTTCCGGACATCGGGGACTTCAAGAACGTCCCGGTGATCGAGGTGCTGGTAAAGCCGGGCGATGCCGTCCGGAAGGAAGATCCCCTCATCACGCTGGAATCGGACAAGGCGACGATGGACGTGCCCGCGCCGCAGGCGGGCGTGGTGAAGGAGGTCCGGGTCAGGACCGGCGATAAGGTGTCCGAGGGCTCGTTGATCCTGACGCTCGAAACGCGCGACGCGGCCGCCGCGCCTGCTCCTTCCGCAAAGGCGCCTGCGCCCGCCGCCAAGGAACCGGCACAAGCAAGAGCGGCAACGCCCCCGCCCGGCGCAACGCCGGTGGCGCCCTACGCCGGTCCCAAGGGCGACCTCCACGCCGAGGTGCTGGTGCTGGGCGCGGGCCCCGGCGGCTACACGGCAGCGTTCCGCGCGGCCGACCTCGGCAAGAAAGTCGTGCTGGTCGAGCGTTTCCCGACGCTCGGCGGCGTGTGCTTGAACGTCGGCTGCATCCCATCGAAGGCATTGCTGCATGTCGCCAGGGTGCTCACGGAAGCCGCGGAAGTCGCGCACGCCGGCATCGAGTTCGGCAAGCCGAAGATAGACCTCGCCCGGCTCCGCGCGTGGAAAGCAGGCGTCGTTGGCAAGCTCACCCGGGGTCTCGCCGGCCTCGCCAAGCAGCGCAAGGTTGAGGTCGTGCACGGCAAGGGGCTGTTCGTCTCGCCGCACTCGCTACGTGTCGAGACGGCGGAAGGCGCGAAAACGGTGTCGTTCGATCACTGCATCATCGCGGCCGGCTCCTCGATCGCCCGCATCCCGGGTTTTCCCTACGACGATCCGCGCATGATCGATTCCACCAGCGCGCTCGAGCTTCCGCAGGTCCCGAAGCGCCTGCTCGTCATCGGCGGCGGCATCATCGGGCTCGAGATGGCGACGGTCTACGACGCTCTGGGGGCAAAAATCAGCGTGGTCGAACTGATGGACTCGCTCATTCCGGGCGCGGACAAGGATGTCGTGCGGCCGCTCGCGAAGCGGATCGAGAAGCGCTACGAGAAGATCCTACTCAAGACCAAGGTCGCGAAGATCGAGCCGCAGAAGGAAGGGTTGAAGGTCACCTACGAGGGCGAGGGTGCCCCGCGGCCGGAAGTCTTCGATCACATCTTGATGGCAGTCGGGCGCCGGCCGAACGGAAGAGACATCAACGCGCAGGCAGCGGGGGTCAACGTCAACGAGCGGGGCTATATCCCGGTCGACCGGCAGCTGCGCACCAACGTGCCGCACATTCACGCCATCGGCGACGTCTGCGGCGAGCCCATGCTCGCACACAAGGCAACGCACGAAGGCAAGACCGCGGCGGAGGCGATCGCCGGCCACAAGGCGTACTTCGACGCGCGCACGATACCCTCGGTCGCCTACACCGATCCCGAAATCGCCTGGATGGGCGAGAGCGAAACCCAGCTCCAGGCGCGCGGCGCG
>DATICE010000035.1:0-9917 GCA_035456985.1 Burkholderiales bacterium
CCTTGCGCAGAACCTTCAACGGCGCGTCGACCTTCGAGAGGTTCGGGCCCCAGTCGGCGAAATGCTGGGGATTGATCATGTCGGGCGAGAGCTGATTGCCGGTGGAGATCAGCTTCAGCATGACGCGCGAGAACGGCCGCAGCACGTTCTTCGCGGACTCCATCTCGTGCTTGATCGCGGTCTCCCGCATGAGCATCACCAGGCCGCCGGGGGAGTTGCCGAACGGGCAGCGCGCGGCGCAGGTGTAGCACTGGGCGCAGGCCCAGATCTTCTCCTGCATCGCGTCGTAGATGCCCTCGAGGTTTTCCGTCCACAGGAGCTGCACGATTTCGCGCGGGCTGAAGTCGTAATAGTGGGCGGCGGGACAGGTAGCGGTGCAGATGCCGCAGTTCAGGCACCCGTTCAGCTCGTGGTCGTAGCGGATATCCGACTGGATGTCCCGGAAGATCTCCTCCAGCTTCTCGCGCGCGACCGGCGGCTTCTCCGAGAGGGGGTCGCCGATCCAAGTCTGGACCCGTGTGGCTGCGGCATGCGACATCGAAGACCGGGCCTCAGTAGGTGAGCACCTTGCAGTCGCCTTCCATGATCTCCTCGATCAGGTGGGCGCCGCCCACGATGCCGGAGCATTCCGGGATGAGATCGCTTTCTTTCATCTCGAAGAGATCGAGGTTGGGAGAGCAGCAATAGAACTTGACGCCCGCTTCGTGGGCGTCCTTGATGAAGTCGTACACCGACTTCGGCGAGCCTTCCTTCACGTGGAGCTGCTCCGCCACGCCTTTCTTCATGAGGCGCCCGGCGGTGGCCGTGCAGATGACATTCACTTCGTAGTCCATGGCGGCGGCGACGGTCGCCTGGAAGATCGGCGCGCCGAGCTCCTCGCCGTTGCGCGGATCCGTGTTGGCCATCACGATCACCAGCTTGCCGGCCACTGAAGCAGCTCTCCGGGTTCGCTCTAACGCAAATTGGATATCGGCGTTGCGCCGCGGTCCGCCCGCAGCGCGGGGAGTGCGCGGCGTTCGGTGCGGATTACTATATTAGTATTTTCTAATAGATGCAAGCCTGCCGCCGGCGCTGCTTGCCTGGGGTTACCCCCGGGGCTGCATCCATTTCGCCAGCTGCACGATACCGGTCATGATCGGCACCAGTGCGTCCTCCATCGCGCGGCTCGCTGCGCGCAGTTTCGCAAGCTCCGGGCCGGGGTCCGCGGGAACCTCGGCGAATTCCATGATGAGATCCTCCACCATCGCGACCTTCAACCCGGGGTGTCCGGCGAACCCGAACGCGCGGTCGCCGATTTGCCAGAGCGCCGGACGGCCCTTCGGGTCCGCGGCGAGTACCCGCGCGTGCGCGGGCGGCACCGCCCGGTCGCGCGCAAAGAGGGCTAGGGGGTATTCCGGGGGCAGGTAGCCGTTCAGGGCGGCGTCATCGATCCTGCGTGCGGTCGTCACCTCGAATTCCAGGGGGGCGGGCGCTGACCGGCCGCCGGCCGCGATCGCAAGGACCTGCGCGCCGAGCCCGATGCCGATGACGGGGCACTCGAACATGAGCGCGGCATGAGCGAGCCGCAGCTCCTCGCGCAGCGTCGGCAGATCGCGCGTGCCGGCGGCGCCCCACACGCCGCCGCCGAGCAGGATCAGGCCGTCCCGGATCGCGTCGCGCGCCGGCAGCTGGCCGCCCTCGGTAAAGGGCCGGAAATACCGGAAGCGGATGCCGCGCCCTTCGAGATGGTCCTCGATCAGGCCGAGATACTCGGAAGAGGTGTGCTGAATGACGGAGACGAGCTTCATTCGGTCCTGTCGTTCGACGCCGTCACCGGCAGGGGCCTGGCGCGGTCGCGCCTCAGGCCGCCGATGCGATCGCGTCTTCCACGACCTTGCGGAAATCGGCCGGCGCCACCGTGAGCAGCCCGACGCGCGCCTGCTCGAAGAACCGCTCGATCGCCGCCCCGGCATCGGCGACCGCGACGTTCCGCAGCGCCGCCTCCAGGTCGAGAATGGTGCGCGGCGGGGTAACGAAGAAATCGCCGGTGATGAGCGCCTCCCGGATGCGGTTCCGCCGCGTGCCCTCGAGCCGGAGATACGCCTCGATCGTGCCGCCGGCGCCGGTATGGCGGGCGGCGAGGAAGCTCCCGTCCGCGGCCGGGTCGTCGATCTCGGCGACAAATGCGTCGGTGCCGATCTCCTCGTCGTAGTGCCGCGCGGCGAGCGACTCCTCGAAGTCCGTGACGCTGCCAGGCACGGCCGCGATGCCGAGACGCTCGGCGAAGCCCGCGAGAAGCGCCTCCCGGACCGATTGAAGGGATGGCGCCGCGCCGAGGAGCCCCTTCAGCGTCACGACGCGTTGCGCCGCGGAATCGAGCGCGCGCCGCGCGAGCTTCGACTGGGGAACGTTCAACGCTGCGAGCATGTCCGCCGGATTCATGTCGACCAGCACCGTGCCCTGGAAAAACAGCGTGTCGCCCTCGAAGAACCCGCCGGTACCGGAGAGCTTGCGGCCGTCGACTTCGATGTCGTTGCGCGGCCGGTAGCGCGCCTCGATGCCGAGCCGGCTCAAGCCCGCCGCCGCGGCTTCGCAGATGCTGCGGGTCAGCTCGGCGAGCGATCCGATTCCAAGGGTAGTCCGGTGCAGGACGAGCTCCCAGCCGAGCTGGCCCTCGTCGAAGTAGATCGCGCCCCCTCCCGTGATACGGCGGGCGACGCCGATGCCGTGCGCGCGGCAGTGGTCAAGGTTCACCTCGCGCGCCAGGGCCTGGTGCCGGCCCACCAGCGCGGTGGGGGGAAAGCGCAGGAAGCGGATGGTGTCGGGGATGGCCCCGGCCTGGTGCGCGTCGATCAGCGCCTGATCGAACGCGATCTGGCGGCGTCCCTCGCGCACGCCGGTATCGATTATGCGGAAGCTCGCCGTCACGTCATGGTTCCCTGCGCTCGATGAGCCGCAACTGGCGGCGGATCTTTCGCAGGTCGCTCGCTCCGGGCTGAAACGGGTAGCTCGCGATATTGCTCGGGGGCGAGTCGCCGTACGGTCGATCGCAGGCGGAAACGTCGTCGCGAAACTTGCCCGGACAGCCGGAAGTGCGGAACGCGATTCCTTCGTCGATGATCGCGTCGAGCTCGGCCTGCGGGATGCCGAAATCCGCCACCCGGCCCGCGCCGTCGAAGTCCATGTGCTCGACGCGCACGCCACGGTAGTCGATCAGGTAGCGCGCGAGCTGCACCCGCCGCCACTGGTCGCGCGGTGTCGCCGGAAGATGGTCCATCAGCGAGCCCTTCTCCGGGAAGAAGCAGAACATGTGGCTGTGGCCGCCCAGATCCACCAGGCGCTGCACGAGCGTGAGCGCTTCGTGCTCGGTCTCGCCCATGCCGACGATGATGTGCGCGCCGAATTTCTGGGGCCCGAAGACGTCGCGGGCGTCCATCAGGATTTCCCAGTACTTGGCCCAGGTATGCGGCGACTGGACGCCCTTGCCGCGCGTGCGATCGAAGATCCCGGGCGTCGCCGCATCGAGCGCGACGGTGAAGATGTCGGCGCCGAGGTCGCGCAGGCGGACGACGTCCTCGCGGGTCATGGTCGTGGGGTTCGAGAGGATCGATACCGGAATCGCGGACGGATCGATGCGGTCGGTCCAGCGCTTGAGCACGGTCACCGCGTCGGCGTCGGAGCGGGGATGGGTGATCATCGAGATGCACATTCGGTGGAACGGGCTTGCGACGCCGTCGCGCGCGACGATCCCGATGACCGTCTCGAGCGGCACCGCCGGCCAGTCCACCCGGATGAAGTTGCGGTCGGCGTAATCGCGCTCGGCTTCGCGGTGGCGCGCGAGCCCGCAGTACGCGCAGTTCGCGCGGCATCCTTCCGGATAGGTGAGCAGGAGATTCAGGCAGCGCGTGCACGCGCACCGGTGCATGCGGCCGCTCATGATGCCGAGCGTGATCGCCGCCGCCGTGGACATCTGCACGTACTCGGGCGAGCGCATGTGCGGCGTGAGGATATTGTAGTTCGGGAGGTAGACTCCCTGCGGCGCCACGTTGTTGGACTTGACCCGCGCGCCATTCCTCAGCTCCCGGGGGGTTGCTGCCGGCAGCCGCGGCAGCATGAGCGCGGAGGCATCATGATCCGCTGCATCCGGAACCGGGGTCGCGGCCGGGGCGGCTTCAGGCTGAAAGCAGCTCATCGTGCGGTCTCCTTCACGCGCGCGTGGATCACGCCCAGTACTCCGGATAGGCGATCCAGCCGCGCCGCTGTGCGGCGCGGCCGGGCGCTGCGCCTCCGGTCAGCCGCATCGCCAGCTCGCGCCGGCGCTCGACCGCCCGGCTGAGTGCTGGCTGGAACAGCTCCTTCAATTCGTCTTCATATTTCGCGCCCGCCGTGCGGTCGCCGCCGACCCACGCCGCCGCGGCCTCACCGGCGAGCCGGCCCGAATGAACCGCCGCGGCGATGCCGGCGCCGGTCACGGGATTGGTCAATCCGGCAGCGTCACCGGCGAGCAGCGCGAGCGTCTCGCCCAGAGGGCCGCAGGGCGTCAGCATGCCGCCGACCGGGATCGCGCCACCCGTCAGGCCCAGAATTTCAGCTCCTACACGCCCGCTCGCGATCAACGCCGCATGAAGTCCCGCGACGATGTTCTTCAGCCGCGCCTTGTGCGGTGGATCAACACCCGCGCCCACGTGTGCAGTCCTGCCCTTCGGAAACAACCACCCGTATCCGCCCGGTATGTCGGCGGAAAGGAAGATATCGGTGGCGTTGTGGGGCCGAGTGAGCGCCACCGTGATCTGGCGTGTCTCGACCAGATGACGGTTGACCTGACCGACGCGACGGCCGACTGCCGACCGCGGGCCGTCGGCGCCGATGACGACCGCCGCCTGGAGCGACCCGCCGTCGGCAAGTTCGACCCCCCCATCCCGCCGGATCGAGCGGACAGCCGTGCCGAAACGGCAGCGTGCGCCCGCTTGCGCCGCGCTTGCGACGAGCGCCGCGTCAAACGCCGCGCGATCGAGCATATGCCCGGAGAAGTTCTCCGTGACGTCCGGGGCGCCGCCTTCGATGAAGGTCATCATTGACCGGATCGGCTGGCACGCGGTCTCGGACAAGGCGCGGCCTTCGACGCTGATCAGCGCCGGCACGAATTCGGCGCACTGCACCGGTTTCCCGGGCTCGCGCCTGCGATCCACTGCGATGACGTCACATCCGCGCCGGGCGGCTTCCGCGGCCGCGCTGGCGCCTGCGGGGCCAAGGCCGACGACAACGATCGAGCACTGCTCGCGCACGGTCATACCGCCGCCGCTGCGCGGCGATGGAGCTTGATCGCCTGACCGGTCCGCACCGAGCAGCAGGCGTGCTCCTGCACCGCCGGCCGGCCGATCGCGGTGGCGACGGCGAGCGCGCCCTCGGCCGGGAACGCGATGCCGTCGAGCCCGCTCATTACGGCATACGCGTCGGTTACCCGGCGATGCATACCGGCCGGCCGGGCGCAGCCCAGCAGCACGGGCCGATCCGCAATACGGCTTCGCGCCTCGAGGAACAGCCTCCCGACGTCGCCCGCAGCGGGCGCCTGAAACAGACCGGGTTTTGCGTAGAACGGCATGACGACCACGAGCACGAGCGAATGAATGCGGTGCCGGCTCACGATCTCGAGCGCATTGGGCTCGCCCAGCAGGCGCCCGTAGTGGAGGCCGATGACGATATGCGGGACGACCTCCATCGAGGTCGAGCACAGCGCGGCGAGGGTTGACTCGAAATCCTCGACCCGGCGCTCCAGGTGATATACCTCGGAGATCGTCTCGCGCGCGCCGATGACATCCATCATCGCGGTGTCGACGCCGGCCGCTTCCATGAGTTTTGCGCGGCGCTCGTCGAGCAACGCGGAGTGGATGGCGATCCGGAGATGCGGGAAATCGCGCTTGAGACGCTCGACTACCGGATAGTAGCGCTCGTAGCGGATCTCGTTGCGCCGGTTGGAGCCGCCGGAGAGCAGAAAGCCACGGAGGTCCTCCCGCGCGATCAGGTCACGAACCTTGCGATCGAGTGCCTCCGGGCTCACGGCCGGAATCATCGGCTCCAGGATCTTCGCCTGGCAGTGGTCGCACATCAGCGCGCAGCCGGCGGCCGTAACCGAAAAGGCGGGAAAGCTGTTCTTGCCGCAGCCGGTGAGCTCACAGCTCGAAAAAGACCTGAAGGTCGGGGTGGAGAACCGGATCTCGCGGCCTACCACGTGATGCGCCGCGCGCTCGCATTCCGCGACGAGGGCGGCGTCGAGGCCGGCGTCCTCGAGCTCCTCCACGGCGGCAAGTTGATCGAGCCAGCTCATGACGATGCGTATTATAGTATTCAGGTTTTCCGCGCACCTACCGGTGCCCGCGATGGCGAGGCAGGAATGACCGGCATCACGCGACGCGAGTGGCTCAATCGCATGGCGGCAGGCGGCGCGGCGCTTGCCGTCGGAATGGCCGGACTGCGGCAGGCGCTCGCGCAGGGGGCGGTTGCCCCGGGGGTCGCGCGGGTGCGGGGCGATGCGCGCGTGAACGGCAAGCCTGCCCAGCGCGGGATGCAAGTGAAGGCGGGCGATGTCATCACGACCGGGCGCGATTCCGAGCTCGTAGCTGTCGTCGGGCGCGACGCCTTCCTAGTGCGGGCGCATTCGCGCCTCGAATTGAGCGGGGACGCGCCGTCATCGCTGGTGAGCGGGCTGCGCGTCGTAACCGGAGCGCTGCTCTCGGTGTTTGGGCCGGGGAAGGAAAGGAAGATCCGGACGCAAACGGCGGCGATCGGCATCCGTGGCACCGGCATCTACGTCGAGATCGACGGCGCGCGCACCTACGTCTGCACCTGCTACGGTGAGGCGGAGTTGACGCCGTTGGACGACCCCGCAGCGGCGGAAACAGTGCGCACCCGGCACCACGACGAGCCGCGCTACATCTACCCCAGGGGCATGCCGCGGATGATCGAGAAAGCGCCGGTCATCAACCACACCGATGCCGAGCTCGTCCTGCTCGAGAGCCTCGTCGGGCGCAAGGTGCCGTTCGATCCCGCCGAGTACAGGTAGCCGCGTACGCAGGACGGGGAATGATTGTGCCGTTTACTCGTTGATGATGCCCAACCGGACGTAGATCGGCCGGATCTGCCGCCGCAGTCGCGGCAGCTCGCGCGCGAGCCAGAGCGCGCCGAGCATGCAGGCGATGCCGCCGGCGGCAAGCGTGTGCGCGGCGCCGACCCAGGAGGCAGCCGCGCCCGCCGCGAGGCTGCCCACGGGGTACATGCCGAGGAAGGCCATGCTGTAGAAGCCCATGACGCGCCCGCGCATGTCATCCTCGACGATGGTCATCGTGATCGTGGATATGCCGTTCACGGTGATGACGATTCCCGCGCCGGCGACCACCATTACCGCGAGCGAGAGCGTGAAATGCGTCGAGTACGAAAAAACAACCAGCGCGGCGCCGGCCGATCCGCACGCTGCCACTATCCAGCGCAGAAGCCCGCGCATCTCCTTGCGCGATGCGAGGCAAAGGATGCCGCAGATGCCGCCCACTCCGGCGGCCCCGATCAGGAATCCCAGCGTATCCGCGCCGCCGGCGAATACTTCCGCCGCGAAGATCGGCATCAGCGCCTGATACGGCGTTGCCATGAAGCTCACCAGCGCGACCACCGGCAGCAGCAGCCGCACGGGCACCAGCCCCCAGGCATAGGCGGCCCCATGCCTGAATCCACGCCAGATCGACGCGTGCGCGGGCGGCCGCTCGCGCGCAGCAATCACCATCATGAAGAGAGGCACGAGCGCGAAGACCTTGGTCACGCCGTTCACCAGGAAGCAGAAGGCTTCGCTGGAAACCGTCAGCAGCACGCCGGCGATGCTCGGTCCGATCATACGCGCCGCGTTGTACATGCCGGAGTTGAAGGCAATGGCGCTCGGCAGGTCCTCCCGGGCGGGCACCATCTCCGGGAGAAAGGACTGGCGGATCGGCGCGTCGACCGCCATCACTACCCCTAGGGCGGAGGCCATGACGATGACGTGCCAGACCGCAATCACGTCGAGGTAGGCGAGCACGGCGAGAGTGAATGCGGGCACCGCTGCCGCCGACTGGGTCGCAAGCAGCAGTTTCCGGCGCTCGACGCGGTCCGCCCAAAGCCCGCCAAAAGGCGCCAGCACGAGCACGGCGATCTGCCCGGCGAACGCCGTCACGCCCAGCAGCCACGCCGAGCCGGTCAGCCGGTAGACCAGCCAGCTCATGGCGATCTGCTGCACCCAGTAGCCGATGACGCCGAGCGACTGGCCGCAGAAAAACAACCGGAAGTTGCGGTGCCGGAATGCGCGCAGCGAGTGGATCATGTCTCGATGATGCGTGACGGGTACTGCGTGACGGGTGCAGCGTGACTGATACTGCGTGACTGGTAGGGCAGCACGACATGTTTAACGATGTTGGCTACCCCGCCGTATCAGTCACGATTCATCAGTCACATCCTCACAGTCACGCGTTTTCAGTCACGCTTCATCAGCCAAGCTGCTGCAGCTGCTCGCTCGTCTTCTCGAGCGTGTCCCGGAAGCGCGCGAGCCTCTCCTTCTCCTGCGCCACGATCAAGGGCGGGGCGCGCTCGACGAACGCGGGATTGGCGAGCTTGGCCTCGCACTTCGCGATCTCGGCCTCGAGCCGCAGGCGTTCCCGGTGCAGCCGCTGTCGCTCGGCGGACATGTCGACGTCGATCTTCAGCATCAAGCGGTAGTCGCCGACGATCGACACCGGTGCGCCGGCCGCGGGCAGCGCGCCATCGACGATGACCACCTCGGCGAGGCGCGCCAACGCGACGAGGTAGGGTGCGAAGGGCTCGAGGCGGCCGCGGTCGCCCTGGATCAGCAGGGGCAGCTTCTGCGAGGGCGCGACGTTCATCTCGGCGCGCAGCGTGCGGCAGGCGTTGGTCAAGTCCTTGAGCAACGCGATCTCCCGTTCCGCCGCCTCGTCCAGCTTCTCCGGCTGCGGCTCGGGGTAGCGGGCGAGCATGATGGAGGGGCCGTGCTTTCCGGCAAGCGGCGCTACCTTCTGCCACAGCTCTTCGGTGATGAACGGGATCACCGGGTGCGCGAGCCGCAGGATCACCTCGAGCACGCGCGCGAGGGTGCGGCGCGTGGCGCGGCTGCGCGCCTCGCCCCCTGCCGCGAGCTGCACCTTGGCGAGCTCCACGTACCAGTCGCAGTACTCGTCCCACGTGAGCTCATAGATCGCGCGCGCAAGGTTGTCGAATCGGTACTCGCCGAACGCCCGCTGGGCTTCGGCCTCGGCGCGCTGCAGCCGGCTCACGATCCAGCGGTCGGCGACCGAGAGCTCGACCGGAAGCTGCTCGTCGATCCCGGTGTCGTGCCCCGCGCAGTTCATCAGCACGAAGCGCGTGGCGTTCCACAGCTTGTTGCAGAAATTGCGGTAGCCGTCGCAGCGCGAGAGGTCGAACTTGATGTCGCGCCCGTGGGAGGCGAGGCTCGCGAAGGTGAAGCGCAGCGCGTCGGTGCCGAAGGCGGGAATCCCCTTCGGATACTGGCGGCGGGTGGCATCCGCGATGGACTCGGCCTGCCGTGGATCCATGAGGCTCGCGGTGCGCTTTTCCACGAGCGCATCCGGCCCGATGCCGTCCACGATGTCGAGCGGATCGAGGATGTTGCCCTTGGATTTCGACATCTTCTGGCCCTCGGCGTCGCGCACGAGTCCCGTGATGTAGACCTCGCGGAACGGCACCTTGCCGGTGAACGGCAGCGTCATCATCACCATGCGCGCGACCCAGAAGAAGATGATGTCGAACCCGGTCACCAGCACCGATGAAGGGAGATACAGGCGCAGCGCCGGATTGTCCGCGGGCCAGCCGAGGGTCGAGAACGGCCACAGGGCGGAGGAGAACCAGGTGTCGAGCACGTCCTCGTCCTGCCTGAGCTCCGAAGACGT
>DATICE010000036.1:0-6034 GCA_035456985.1 Burkholderiales bacterium
TCCATCACGGTCGTGCACCCGGATACCGACGTGACGCCGTACGACATGGCGACGCTCGGCTCGCGCTCGATGTACCACATGGGCAACGCCGTGAAGCTCGCCGCGGAGGATGCCCGCGACAAGCTGCTCGCGCTCGCGCGCGAGCTGGGGCTGCCGGCAGAAACGACGCCGATCCCGGACATCTTCCGCAAGAAGTACGGGATGCAGGCCGGCAATATCGTGGGCACCGGGACCTTCATCCCGAGCTACAAGTCGCCGGATCATGCGACCGGGCTCTCGGAGAACGTGACGCCGTTCTGGATGGTCGGCGCGACCGGTGTAGAGGTCGAGGTGGACATAGAAACCGGGCAGGTGAGGATCACGCGGCTCGTCAACGTGGCGGATGTCGGCCGGCCGGTCAATCCGGCGATCGTGGACACGCAGCTCTCCGGCGCCGCGATCATGCAGATGGGCTTCACGATGTTCGAGAAGATGGAGTTTCAGGCCGGGCAGTGCACCAACGCGTCGCTCGCCGGCTACAAGATTCCCGGGATGCTGGATCTCCCATCCGGCATCGTGAATGAAGCGGTGGACGCCGTGCAGGCGAGCGGGCCCTTCGGCGCCAAGGGCGTGGGCGAGACCGGGACGTTCGGCGTCTCTCCGGCGATTGCCAACGCAATCGACGACGCGGTGGGTGTGCGGCTGACGTCGTTGCCACTGACGGCCGAGGCTGTTTTCCGCGCGCTGCGCGCCAAAGAGGGCAGAGCCCTCGGTGACGAGTGATGACGAAGACGATCCGTTTCAAGCTCAACGGCGAGGCGGTGACCGCAGAGGTGCCGGCGCATTGGAATCTCGTCGAGCTGCTGCAGAACCGGTTCGACTTGAACGGCGCGCGTGAGAGCTGCGGGCAGGGGATGTGCGGCTGCTGCACGGTGCTCGTGAACGGGGCTGCGGTGTCCGGCTGCCTGTATCTGGCCGCGTTCGTGGACGGGGCGGAGGTGGCGACAGTCGAGCGGCCCGGGACGGGCGCGGAGCTCGATGCGGTGCAGGAAGCATTCATCGCGCGCGGTGCATTCCAGTGCGGGTTCTGCACGCCCGGCTTCGTGCTGATGACGCGGCAACTTCTCGACGAGAAGCCGGAGCCCACGGAGGACGAGATCCGGCACTACCTGTCCGGGAACCTTTGCCGCTGCGCCGCCTATCCGGAAATCATCGAAGCGGTTAAGCTAGCTGCGCGCATGCGCAAAGAGCACACTGCAACCGCAGGTAAACGCAGATGAGACGCTCGGAAAAGGGCAATCCCCTCGATCTCCGCGCCTGGCTCGAGGAGGCGCGGAAGCTCGGCGAGGTTAGGGACGTGCGCGGCGCCGATTGGAATCTGGAGTTGGGCGCGATCAGTGAGCTGAACGTCAAGAAGGAGTCGCCGCCCGCGCTCCTGTTCGACGAGATCACCGGCTATCCCAAGGGCTTCCGTGTCCTGACATGCAGCACCAGCAGCCCTGGCAAGCTGTCCTCGATCCTGCGGGTCGGCGTCGAGAAATCGCACCACGCGCTGGTGCAGAAGCTGCGCGGAAAGCCCAAGGCGTGGCAGGCCGATGCGCCGAACTATGATCCCGTGTACGGCGAGAAAGGCCCCGTGCTCGACAACGTCAAAGGCGACGGAAAAGTGGATCTCGATATCTTTCCGTCCCCCTTCTGGCACGAGAAGGACGGCGGCCGCTACATCGGCACCGGGTGCTGCGTCGTGACGAAGGATTTCGATTCCGACTGGGTAAACGTCGGGACCTATCGCGTGCAGGTCCACGACAAGAAGACCGTGGGGCTCGACATGGTGCCGGGCAAGCACGGCGCCATTCAGTACGAGAAGTACATGAAGGCGGGCAAGCCCTTCCCGGTGGCGATCGTATGCGGCTGCGATCCCCTCGGCTATCTCATCTCCGGCATCGAGGTTCCGTTCGGGATGTGCGAGTACAACTACATGGGCGCGATCCTGGGGGAGCCGGTATCGGTGGTGAAGGGGCAGCTGACCGGCCTGCCGATACCCGCCGCCTCCGAGATCGTGCTGGAAGGCTGGGCGCACCCGGGCGATCTGCGGACCGAGGGCCCGTTCGGCGAGTTTCACGGCTACTACCCCGGCAAAGCTTCCAAGGCGCCGGCGGTCACGGTCGAGCGCATCTACTATCGCAACGACCCGATCCTGTTGGGCAGCCCGCCTGCGAAGCCGCCCAATGATTATTCGTATTCGAAAGCAGTGATGCGCTCGGCGATGCTGTTCGACGCCCTGCTGGCGGCAGGGGTGCCGGACGTGCAGGCGGTCTGGGCCCACGAGATCGGCGGCGCGCGCATGTTCAACGTGGTGGCGATCAAGCAGCGCTACGCGGGGCACGCGAAACAGGCGGGCCACATCCTGAACCAGTGCGGCGTCGCCGCCTACATGTCGCGTTATTCCGTCGTGGTGGACGAGGACATCGATCCGTCGAACCTCCAGGAAGTGATGTGGGCAGTCGCGACGCGCACTGACCCGGTGGTGGACATCGATATCATCCAGCGCGGCATGGGCTCGAAGAACGACCCGATGTACGTCGCCTACCCCTACCAGGCGCCGTTCAGCTCGAAGGCGATCATCGACGCCTGCCGTCCCTACGATCATCTGCACGAGTTTCCCGAGGTCGCGGAAGCGAGCAGGGAGTTGCAGGAGAAGGTACGCGCGAAATGGAAGGACCTGTTCTGAGTCGAAAAGGAGAAGAATGATGAGCCGAGCGTTGACCGCGGGCCTCGTGGCCCTAATTCTGAGCGCCGCCGTGGGGGCGCAGGACTATCCGAGGAAGCCGATCCGCGTGCTCGTGCCCTACGCCCCGGGCGGCGTGGTGGACACTACGACCCGCATTGTCACCAACAAGATTACCGAGCGGCTGGGTTGGCAGATCGTGGTGGACAACCGGCCGGGCGGCAACGGATTCATCGCCACCGGGATCGCAGCGCGGGGCACCCCGGACGGCTATACGATTCTCTCAGCGCATACCGGCGAGTTCGCGGTGAGCCCCTTCGTGTTCAAGGGCGTGCCCTTCGAGCTCGACCGCGACTTCGAAGCGGTCGTCATGCTGAGCGATGCACCCATGCTGGTCGTCGTCAACAGCCAGTCGCCGATCAACAGCTTCAAGGACCTCGTCGCAGCCGCGAGGGCGAAGCCCGGCCAGGTGACTTTCGGCTCGCCGGGCAACGGATCGGTGAACCACCTGGCGAGTGAATGGCTGGCGGTGGCGGCGGGCGTGAAGATGCTGCACGTGCCCTACAAGGGCGGCGCGCCCGCTGTGTCGGCGGTCGCCACGAACGAGGTCGTCTGGACCATCGCCGGGCTGCCCGGCGTGACGCCTCACCTGCAGGCGAAGCGCGTGAAGGTGCTCGGCATCACGACTGCCAAGCGCACGGCCCAGACGCCGAACTGGATGTCGGCGCAGGAGGGCGGGATCCCGAGCGTGGATGCCTCCATCTGGGTCGGCTTCTTCGTCCCCAAGGGCACGCCGAAGAGCATCATCAACAGGCTTTACTCGGTGTCGGCCGACATGCTGAAATTCCCGGATGTGAAGGAGCGCTTCGCCGTGGTCGGCGGCGCGGAGACCATCGGCATGCCGCCGGCGGAATTCCACGCGCGCGTGAAAAGCGACGCGGTGCGCTACAAGAAGATCGTGCAGGAAGTCGGGATCACGCCGCAGTAGCCTTGCCAAAGGGCGCGTCGGTCCCCGTAAAGATTACCAAGGGAGTCTGCAATGGCCGCAATGAAAGGGCGCGAGCTGCGCGTGGAAGCGCGCATCTCCGTGAAGGAAAAAGCGTCGCTGAGAGGTGGCGAGTTGGTGGCCGCAGCAACCGCCGACGACGGCTGGTTTCCGTGCGTGGTCCAGGACATGAGCGACACCGGCTTCCTGATCCTGTCCAGCAAGGAGGTAGCCGTCGGGCAGATTCTCGAATTGCGGTGCCAGCTGTTCCCCGAGAAAACGCTCAACTGCAAGATCCAGGTGCGACACGTCAGCCACAAAGGCATGGGCACGAAGGTGGTGGAAATCGACAGCCGGGGATCCCGGTTGATCGAGCTCTACCTGGAGGAGCAGTACTCGCTCAAGCTGAACAGCAAGACCTGAACCTCACGCCTCGTCGGGAGTACCGCCCATGACGGCGAGGTCTTCCTGCTTGATCCGCTCCGTGTTGAACTTCGCCGCGCGCTCGCGCATCGTCTTGAGGACCTCTTCGAGCGGCGGCGGATCGCCCTGGATCCAGCGCAACGGATTGATGCGCGCGACCACGAACGTCCGCAGGTAGGGGCTCATGAGTCCCTTCGCCTTCAGCTTCGCCACGACCGCCGTGACCAGCTCGTCGAGCTCGAACACTTTCTCCGCGTGCTTCTCGTGCGCGTGCAGCGCCTTGCGCAGGGAATCGCCGGAAAACGTCTCGAGCCGGCGCAGGATCGGCGCATAGGCGCCGCCGGCGAAATTGCCTTTTTTCTCGTAGCACAGCCCGAGCGTCACCAGCGCCGCCTCCTCCAGGTAGAAGGCGAAATCGGTCTCCGGGCGCGCGCCGTCCTCATCGAGCAGGCCCTTGTAGATGCGGATCACCTCGAGCGAGCGCTCCCGCAGGTTGTGCGCCTTCTCGGTGTTCAACGCGAGAATTTGCCAGGCGATTTCCCGTTTGGGGACGACGAGCGCCGTGATTGCCCTTGCGCCGAGGCGCCGCATCGCCGCGAGGCGATGGCGGCCGTTCGGCGTCCAGAAGCCGTCCTTCGGCGCGGTGATGGCGATGAGCGGGTCGAGAAACAGACCGGTCTTGTCGAGCACTCCGGCAAGCTTCTTGTGGTGCGCTTCGGAGAGATCGCGCTGGAAGGGGGTGGGCTCGATGCTGTCGATCGGCAGTGACGCGAATACCACCGGATTGCCTCCGAGCGGCTCGCGATAGGTGCCGAGCACGGTCCCGCCTTCCTGCTCAATGCGGCGGCTGAGGGAGGCGACTTCGGGCGCCGCCGCGTCGAGGCGGCACCCCTGTGGCTCGATGCCGCGCGAGCGCGCGGCAGCCTTCTTCGGCGCGCGTTTGGCAGGCGCCCGCTTGCGCCCGGTGGTCGACTTGGGTCTTGCCGTGGCTGCCATGGGGGAATTCCTCACAGGAATTCTGCGTTATTCTGTCAGGGTGAACAAGGGACGAAGGGACGCGTGACGCATAGGCCAATACGGCGCATTGCCGGCCTCGTGTTGCTGGCGGCCACGATGTCGGGGTGCACCGGCGTACGGGTTCCGGAGGAGTGGCAGCCGCTCCTCGGGGAAGTGAGGGCGTTCGAGCAGCGGATCGGCTTCGGGAAGACCGCCACATTCGTCGAGTTCTCCGAGGATCAGGGGAGGGTCCCATTCTGCGGCCACGTGTCCCCGCTCTACCTGCCGTATTCCTACGAGGATCCGGAGATCCTCTGGTACAACGTGCAAACGGAGCGGGAATGCCGGGCCCATGCCGACGGCGCCGACGTCTACTTCGGCACGGTGGAGGCGCTTGGCGAAGTGGGCGCGGCGGTCAGTCCCGAGGTGCTCGACGTCCAGCTCCAGCGCTTTCTCTATCTGATCCTGCACGAGGACTGCCACGAGCAATTCGATTTTCCGTACGGGATCGAGGAAGCGCTCTGCAATCTCATTGCCTACGAAGGGATGGCGCGGTTCAGCGAGGAGAGATACGGCCCGAAGTCCCGCGAATACAAGGCGATTCAGCGCTACGCGAAGGTGGAGCCCGAGCGCACCCGCGCGGTCAAGGCTCTTTACGAGGAGCTTGCCGGGCTCTATGCCCGATACCAGGGGAAGGAATTGTCGGAGCAGGCGCTGCTGAGTGAACGGACGCCGGTGTTCCGCAAGGCGGAGCGCGCGCTGGCGTGGCGGAGGGGGACCGTCAACAACGTCGGCATGGCGAGCGAGATGACCTACAGCCGCTTTTACCCCCTGCTCGAGAGCGTGTACATCGCGCTCGGCCGCGATCTCAGGCGCACCGTCGAGTTCTTCAGGCGCGTGGACAAGATCAAGCCCTCGCGGGA
>DATICE010000037.1:0-5941 GCA_035456985.1 Burkholderiales bacterium
GACGCCTTGATGACCTTTGCCCACTTCGCGAGCTCGAGCTTGATGTGCACCGCGAACTGCTCGCGCGAGCTTCCAACCGCAACGAGACCTTCGCCGGTCAGACGCTGTTTCATGTCCGGCGCCTGCATGATCTTCACTACCTGTGAGCTGAGGAGCCCGAGCACGCCAGAAGGGGCGCCGGCAGGCGCGAGCAGGCCGTACCACTGGCTCGATTCGTAGCCCTTGAGGCCGGACTCGGAGACGGTGGGCAGCTCCGGCATGGCCGACACACGCTCGCGGCTGGTGACGGCGAGCGCTCTCAGCCGCCCCGACCTGACGAGCGGCACGGCATTGGTCGTGGGCATGAACATGACGCTGGCCTCGCCGCTCATCAGCCCCACGATTGCCGGGCCGGTCCCGCGGTACGGGACATGCACCATCTTCACCTGTGCCAGGGTATTGAACAGCTCCGCGGCGAGGTGCGGCGTGCTGCCGCTGCCGGAGCCGGCGTAGTTGACCTCTCCGGGCCGGGCTCTCGCGAGCGCGACCAGCTGCTTGATCGTTTTCGCCGGCAGCGACGGGTGCACCACCAGCACGTTGGGGGCAAGCGCGAGCAGGCTGACCGGCTCGAAGTCCCTGACCGGATCGTAAGTCACCTTGCTGTACAGGCTGGGTGTGGTGACGAAATTCGCGCCGTTTACCATCAGCGTATAACCATCCTTTGCCGACTTGGCGGCGAGTTCGCTCCCGATCATCCCGTTTGCTCCCGGGCGGTTGTCGACGACGAACTGCTTGCCCAGGGCTTCGGAGAGCTTCTGGCTGATGAGCCGGCCCGCACCATCAACGCCGCCGCCCGGCGGGAATGGGACGATCACGCGCACCGGCCCGGAGGGATACGCCTGCGCCAGCGCCGCGCCGCTTGCAATCAACAACCCCAGCGCAGCTGCAGGCAGCAGGCAGGATTGAAGGATAAGGGATGAAGAATGAAGAATTCGAGTCACGAATTGCCAGTCACGAGTCACGATTTATTCTGCCGCGCGCGCTGCCACGCTCTCGCCAGGGCGCGGCAGGCAAATTCTACGGCCATTTCCCGTTTGTAGGTCGCCGAGCCGCGCACGTCCGAGACCGGCTCTGCCGCGCCGCGCACGTCCTGCACGGACCTGCGCAGAAGGTCGTCATTGAGGCGTTGCCCGACGAGTTCCTTCAAGTCGAGCACGATCGGCTTCCAGCTGACCGCACCGATCACGGCGCGCGCCTGGCTGCACGTGCCATCGGCGTTGAGACTTATCGTCGCCGCCGTATTGACGGTCGGTATTTCCAGTACGCCGCGCGCCATGTATTTGTAGAAGCTCGAGCCGGAGCGGGCCGCAGGCGGGTCCACCTCGATCGCGACTACCATTTCGTCCTTGGCGAAGCGCTTCCGGAACGCCTCGTCGAGGGTCACGCTACGCCTTCCGCTCGGCCCGGCCAGCATCACACGCGCTCCCAGGACGAGGAGGGCGAGCGGCAAATCGAATCCCCCGATCAGCGGCCCGACGCTACCGCCGACTGTCAGCATGCGGCGGATCCGCGTGTGTCCCACCGATTCCATGGCGTCTTCGATCGCCGGCCAGTGTTTCTTCACGCGGGCGTCCTCTGAAAACATTTGCTGCCGCACCGCCGCGCCCGCGTGCAGCACGCCGCGTGCGTCGATGGAAAATTTGTTGAGCTCCGGGACGCGCATGATCGAGACCAGGCGCTTCGCCTGCGGAAAGCCGGTGCGCTCCCGCCGCAGCGCGTGCGACATGCCGCCGGCCACGAGCGCGGTGTCGCCCGCGGCGAGCAAGCCGACTGCCTCTTCGACGCTTGCCGCAGAAACGAATTCCGGGTTGAACGGGCGCCCGCCGGAGGGCTTGCCGGCGGAGAGGCGTGACCACATGCCGCCCTTGGGCGCTGCCGGCGGCGGGGAGTTTTCGCTTGCGTAGAGCTGCGGGTGCAGCGCGCGGTGGATCTTCTCCGCGGTAATCGGGAGCTCGTGGATGCGCACGCCGCAGGCATCGGCGACCGCATTGGCGATGGCCGCGGGTACGGCGTCGAGGCCGATCTCACCCAGCCCCTTCGCGCCGAACGGCCCCGAGGGCTCATAGGATTCGGCGAAGGCGACGTGCAGTCTTGGCATCGTTGCGGCGCCGGGAATGGGGTAGTCCTTCAGTTGCGGGTCGGTAGGCTGGCCGTTCCACCAGTCGAAATACTCGATCATGGCGAGCCCGATGCCCTGGGTCACCGCCCCCTGGACCTGGCCCTCCGCGGTGGCCGGGTTGATGACCGTCCCGCAATCCACCACGGCAGCAAGTTCGAGGAGCTTCACCTCTCCGGTGGCGCGGTCCACCTCGACTTCCGCCGCCTGCGCCGCGAAATTGTACGCGCCCGATTCGTTGCCGTAGCGGTTGTGGTCGGGAAATTCGGAGGGGTTGTCGAAGGTGCCGACGCCGACGATCGGCTGGCCGCCGCGCCGGTAGATGTTCGCGCGGACGACCGCGCCCACCGGCCTGAATTCGGTTTCCGAGCCGCTGCGCGGGCCGATCTCGCCGTTGATAATGGTGAGCTCCGAAGCAGGGCGATGGAACTGCTCCGCGGCCGCCTCCAGAAGCTGCTTCGCCGCCGCCGTGGCGGCATTTTTTACCGCATTGCCCGCGACGTAGGTGAGCCGGCTTGCGAGCGCGCCGAGCGCGTGGGGCTGCACGTCGGTGTCGGGGCGCGTGATGTCCACGTGCTCGTAGGGCAGGCCCAGCTCCTCGGCCGCGATCTGGCGCAGCACCGTCAGGTTGCCCTGGCCGATCTCGCCTTCGCCGGTGATGACCGTGGCGCGGCCGTCCTCGTTCACGCGCACGATGGCCGAGGACCCGTCCCAGTCGCCGAAGCTGCGACGGCCGTTGACGTGGACGCTGCAGCCCATGCCCAACCCGCGTGCGGGTTCGTTGATCTCGCGTGCGGGTTCCTTCACCCCGTGGTTTTTCCGCTTGAGCTTGCGCTTCTCCTTCCAGCCGATCAGGCCGGCGGCCTTGTCGATGCACTGCTTCAGCTCGCAGCTCGTGATCTTGTGGTTGTGCGGCGAGACATCGCCGGGATCCACCGCGTTCATGCGGAGGAGCTCCACGACGTCGATGCCGAGCTTCTCCGCGGCGAGGTCCCATGCCTGCTCCACCGCCCAGTCCGCGGAGGGGTTGCCGAAGCCGCGGAACGCCCCGGTCGGCACCAGGTTCGTATAGACCAGCGTGGAGTTGCCGCGCACGGCGGGATATTTGTAGAGCGCGTCGTGGCGCACGCTGGCCGCGCCGAGGATCGCCTGCGACTTGCCGGTGTAGGCGCCGTTGTCGGCCCACATCTTGATTTCCTTCGCCATGATGCGGCCATCCTTGCGGAAGCCGAGCCGCACCCAGTAGCGCATCGGCATGCGCGGATGGCTTGCGAGAAATTCCTCCTCGCGCGTGTGGATCAGCTTGACCGGGCGGCCGGCGAGGCGCGCGAGGAGGGCGCAGATGACGGAGGCGTTGTCGTCGCCGGACTTGCCCCCGAATCCGCCGCCGACCTCGGTCTGGATCACGCGTACCTGGGATTCCGGCAGGCCGAGCGCGGTGGCGTAGCGGCCGCGCGCGAGGAACGGCGTCTGCGTGTTGCACCACATCGAGACGCGCCCGCTGTCCCACTTCGCGACGCAGCCGATGGTCTCGAGCGCGGTGTGCCACTGGCGCACAGATTCCCAGGTGCCTTCGACGACGACGCCCGATGATTTGAACGCGGCCGATACGTCCCCGCGCTCGAAGCCGAACTGGTGCGCGACGTTGCCGGGCGCATCGTCGTGCACCAGCGCTGCGCCCGGCGCGAGCGCCTGGTCGAGCGAGAGCACCGCGGGCAGGACTTCATACTTGACCGCGATCCGGTCTACCGCCGCGCGGGCGGTCTCGGCGTCCACCGCGGCGACCGCCGCAACCTCGTCGCCAACATAGCGCACCTTATCGAGGGCGAGGGGATAAAGATCCGGGCGGAACGCGCCCCATTTGCGCTTCGCCGTGTCGGCGCCGGTCGCGACCGCCTTGACGCCGGGCAGCGCCGCGGCGGCGCTGGTGTCGATGGAAACGATGCGGGCGTGCGGGTGGGGGCTTCTCAACACCGCTGCGTGCAGCATGCCCGGGAAGTGCAGATCGGCGACGTATTGCGCCGCGCCGGTGACTTTGGGAACGGCGTCCGTGCGCGGCACGTCCTTGCCGACGACAAGCAGACCGGCGGCGGCCGGCACCCTGGGATCGCGCGGGATCATGGCTTCCTCGCTTTCGCGAGCGCGATTGCCTCCCGGTAGGCCTCGACGATGCGGACGTAGCCGGTGCAGCGGCAGTAAACGCTGTCGACGCTGGCGCGGATTTCCTCCTCGGTAGGATCGGGTTTTCTTTCCAGCAGGGCACACGCTGCCATGACGTGGCCGGGGATGCAGATGCCGCATTGCAGCGCCGATTTGTTGACGAAGGCCTGCTGCACCGGGTGCAGCTGGGAAGCGCCTGCCAGCCCCTCGACCGTGCGAATGTCCGCGCCGTCGCACATCGCGGCGAGCTGCATGCAGGAAGCGATGGGATAACCGTCCACGATTACGGTACAGGTGCCGCACGCACCGATGCCGCAGCCGTGCTTGGTTCCGGTGAGGTGCAGGTCCTCCCGCAGCACGTCGACCAGCAGCCGGTCGCCGGCCTTGAGATTGACCTCGACGGGGTCGCCATTGACGTGAAACTTGACCAGCATGCGTCTGCTCAGTTCTCCCGGCGGGAATGCAGCAATGATAATCTACATTCGAAAGCCAAGGAGGCCCCCATGGGAAGCACGGTTGCGATCGGGAAGAAGCCGCGGCCGGTCCGCGAGCGCGTGAGCAAGGTGGAATGGCAGGCGCGTTGCGAGCTCGCGGCGGCGCACCGCCTCATCGCCCACTTCGTGTTCGTCGACATGACTTACAACCATGTCTCGGTGCGCGTCCCGGGCGAGCCCGGCCACTTCCTGGTCAAGGCCGATAACCAGTTCATGGAGCAGGTCACAGCGTCGAGCCTCGTCAAGTACGACGTGGACGGCAACCAGGTGATGGATTCCGAATACAAGGCAAGTGCGGCTGCCTACAATCTTCACGCCGCGGTGCTCAAGGCCCGGCCGGACGTCATCGCAGTCGTGCATACCCATTCCCCGGCGAATCTCGCAGTCTCCGCCCAGAAGCACGGCCTGTTGCCGATCACGCAGCAGGCGATGCGCTTCTACCAGGGAATCGCGCGTTATGCGAACGAGGTGGACGACACCACGCGGGAAGGCGCCGATCGGCTCGCCGCGGCGCTGGGCGAGAAATGGGTCATGATCCTGGAGAACCACGGCGCGCTCGTGTGCGGAACGACGCTGCCGGAGGCCTACATCTATCACCACTTCTTCGAGCTCGCGTGCCGCGCGCAGGTCGGCGCGGTTGCCGGCGGTGTCGAGCTCAACATCCCCTCGGCCGAGGCGTGCGCGGAACGCGCGAAGCAGTTCGGGCGTATCGGTGTCTACGATTCGAAGAGCCGCGATTGGGTCGCGAGCATGGCGCTGGTGGAGAAGCTTTATCCCGACTACAAGGACTGAAACAAAAAGGCCTGCGGTGACGCAGGCCCCGTTGCCGGTCCGGCCCCCCTACTTGAGCAGCGACACTGCTTCCTGCATCTTGTCGAGAAGATAATAGGCCAGGAATGCCCCCGCCAGCAGGATCACCAGGGTGATCCGCTTTGCAATCTGCACCCAGGGCGGGGGAAGCTCCTCTTCCGCGCGCCGTACCCGTGCCGCCAGTTCCTGATTGTACCGGCGCACTTCGTCGAGCGACTTGAGTTCGGTCTCGCTCATTGCGGTTATGTGCCGTACCGCATCGTGGCGGGAGGACGGTAACAAACCTGATCGAATTATTCAACACCGGACCGTTCTCCATCGG
>DATICE010000038.1:0-8218 GCA_035456985.1 Burkholderiales bacterium
TCGCGGCCGCCGTTGCCGTCTACCGGCGGGCTCTCGGACAGGCCGGGGGCGTCCGCTTCTCATTCAACGCCTGACGTTCATGGAGGCTCGCATGCGTTACCAGCTCACGCCCATACCCTGCCGTCCCTGGCTCTTGGCGTAACTGTCAGTCAGTTCATGAAAGGCGGCCATTCGGCGTGGAAGGCCATCGGCGGGGCGATGAAGCCGCACAGCGACGGCTGATCGCGGGCGCGAAGCGGGACAGAAGGATATTTCTATGGATTTCGCACAGAGGTGCAACGTGGGCGCATTTCGGGCGACCGGGGCGTGCTCAGCCGGGTCAATCGCAGACACCCGGTCCGAAAAGACAGTCCGTCTCAAGTGCTGCTCCTCTCCAACGGAAAAGGAGTGTGCTCATGAGTAATCGAATCATCATTGCCTGCATTTGGTGGACCGTGTTCGTTGCAGCGATGGCGGTTGCGGGCTGCAGCCAGGAAGGGGTGTACGCTCAAGGCCCGGCGGCGTCCCGCGGCGCCGACGGCGAGGTCCTGCACGATGGCTTTCGCATCCGGCGGGATGCGGCGCGCAACCGCATCTGGCTGCTGGGCCTCGATAACGTGCGCGTCTACGATGGCCAGAGCAAGCGGCTGATCCGGGCGATCACGCTGCCGAGCTGGTCAATTGCCCGGCTCGCCTGCGATCCTGACATGGTGCTCGACCGCTCGGGGTCCGCGATCGTCTCCAGCAACGTGCAGTCGCGGTTGTGGCGGGTCGATGCGGACAGCTTCGAGGTGAGGGAGCATCCCGTCACGCTGCAGGGAAGGGAGAGCTGGGATGTCGGATTTGCCGCGCTTGCAATCGGCGGGGACGGGACGCTGCTGGGCTTGACGACGGTCTCAAAATCGCTGTGGAGAATCGACCTCGTCAAGGGCAGCGCCAGCATGGCCGCTCCGGAGGCTGCACTCCTGAACGTGTGCGGGCTCACGCTGCAGTCTTCCGGCACGATGGGGGGCGGCCTCGATGCCTTTACCAACTTTGTTCCGGCTGCCGGCAGCGACTACGCGACCGGCTCTCCGGTAACCGATATCATTCCAGCCACGAGCGGGCTGGACATCACGTCTGAAGGGGGGCGCAAGTTATGAGTACATCCGTCACCGCGACAGAACTGAAATCCGCACTGGCTGGCGGGCAGCCACCGCTTGTCATCGATGTCCGCAGGCCGCCGGCGTTTCGCGCGGCAACCGACATGGCTGCCGGGGCTCTGCGGCGCGATCCCGGCGCAGTTGCCGGGTGGGCTAACACGCTTCCGCGCGCGGCGAGCATCGTCACCTACTGCGTGCACGGCCACGAAGTGAGCCAAAACGCGGCGAAAGCTCTGTGCGAGATCGGGATCTCCGCGCGTTTCCTGGAGGGTGGGCTGGAGGAGGGGTGGAAAGCCGCCGGCGGCGAGGTGGTTTCCAAGCCGAAGGATGCCGCCACGCGCTGGGTCACGCGCGAACGTCCCAAGATCGACCGAATCGCCTGCCCATGGCTCATCGCGCGCTTCGTCGATCCCGAGGCGGAGTTCCTCTACGTGCCTTCGAAGGAGGTGCTGCGCGTGGCGAAGGACAAGGAGGCGATTCCCTACGATGTCCCGGACGTGCGCTTCTCACATGACGGCGAGCTCTGCAGCTTCGATGCGTTTTTGAGAATCTACCGGCTTACCGATGATCCGGCGCTCGCCCGGCTCGCGGTCATCGTGCGCGGCGCGGACACAGGCCGCCCGGAACTGGCGCCGCAGGCAGCCGGCCTGCTCGCGGTGTCATTGGGCCTGTCCCGGAACTTCAAGGACGACCACGAAATGTTGAAACATGGAATGGTGATGTACGACGCGCTCTACGCGTGGTGCAAGGAAGGACAGGACGAAAAGCACACCTGGAATCCCGATGCTTACCGCTGAATTTGGCGGGGGCCCACAGTGCCGATCGCGCTCTGCTGACCCTGCGCCACGCGCGCGCCAACGAGTAGCGCCATCACTGCAACTGCCCGGCAAAGCACCGCGCGACGATTCAACACTGCGTAGGGGTTGCGCATGCCAACGCGAGTCATCCAGCCAGAGCGGTCCGAGTCACGCCCCGCCCTTCCCTGCCGGAAGCGTGGAAACGGGAAAAAGTCAGGCGGCGATGCCCGAGCGCGCCGCCGCTGGTGCGATGCCGGCGGATTCGTGGATCCAGTGCGCGATCGTGACGGCGTTCTGCTGTGAGGGCTTCAGCGGCGAGAGCCGCGCCTGCGGCATGAGCTCGCACAGAACATGCGCGCTGGAAGTCGTGTGCAGGGGGTCGTTTCCCGGCATGATGAATGCCGGTACGTTCATCGCCACCAGCTGCTCGCAGGTCGCCCCGGCAGGCAAGGTGTCTCCGAACAAGTTATCCCGGCTCTGCTCGACGATATGCAGGTAGCGGCGCAGGTCCTGGCGGACGAACGATTCGGCGAATTCGCGATCGGTAGCGATGATGGACGACCACGGTCCGGCATCCGGTTCATTCCAGAATATCCTCGACCGCCGGGCGAGATCGGCCACCGCCTCGAGCCCATGCTCGCGCGCAAACGCGATGTGTCGTTCAAAATTCGAGCGGCCCCGGTTCAGCCAGTGGAAACCGCCGACCGGCCAGTGCAGGAAGAGCGCCCGGCAGCGCTCCGGAAACTGCGCCGCAAACGCGAGCGCGACCGAACAGCCCACGCAACCGCCCAGGAGGTAGGCCTGCTCGATGCCGAGATGGTCCAGCAATCCCTTCGCGTGCCGCGCGCAGAGTGCCCAGGAGAGCGGCTCGATGCTTCCTCCCGAGCCGCCAGACTCGCGTCGGTCGTAGACGATGACGCGGAAATGCGGCACCAGCGCCTCCAGCGGACGGAATCCCCGCCACACGCGGTCCGCCCACCGGCGAGAGATCGGGTCATCGCTCCCCACCGGCGCAAGCAGGAGCAGCGGCGGCCCTTCGCCGAGCAGCTCGTAGCGGGTCCTGATCCCCTGGATATCCGCGAACGGCATTTTGCTATACGGTGCGCTGGTTCTTCGAACTTGCCTGCGAGAACATGCTACCACAGCGGCCGGGCCATACAGTGTCGCGGCGCGAAGCCCGGTTCACTCGGAAACGTCACCAGGAACCGCCCCGCTGCGGATCCACGACACTATCGCCTTGATTGTCTTGACTTCCATCCCCACGAAGCCGTGCTCGGTGAACGGCATGCACGGCTTGCCGCGGGAGTATGCGGCTCCGGTTACCGTAAGTAGCGGGGTCTTGGTCTGCTCGGCGTAGCTTCTGACCGTGCCGTAGGGGGTGTACTGGCACGGATCGTTGCGATGGTGCACCCACAGCAACGGTATCTTGATTTGCGCAATATCCGAAGCATCCAGGCCGCGACCGCGCGGATTGGGTGTGACGACGGAAGCGGTCAGGGCGACACGCTTTGCATCGGAGGGGAGCATGCGCGCGGCGTGGACCGCGCTTACCGAACCTTCACTGTGACCGACGAATGTCCAGTCGAGCGGCCCGAATTTCTTCGTGACGGCATCGATGACCGCCTTCATGTCTTCCCCATAACGCGGGGTTTCGCGGAACGCGGGGGAGAAATTCGGCTGCTGATCGCTCGGCGCATCCATTACCACCGTGAGGAAGCCGTCTTCGAGAAAAAAACGCCGCGCCCGAATCAGAAAATTGCCGCGCAAGTCGTTCCGGATCTCCCCGCCCTCGACGCGCAGGTTGATGTAGCCGGGTGACCCCGGAAAGATCGCCACGGCGTGGGTGAAATTTGTCGCTCCGGGCGCATGCGTGACAAGCGCGCTCACGCTTCTGCCCGGCAGCCGCACGACGATCAGCTCGTTGGTGTACGCGGCATTGGGGTCCTTGTCCTGGGCGTGGGTGAACTGCGATGAACAGGCGAGCGCCGCGCCGAGCACCAGCAGACTCCGGAAGACTTTGTGCATGCCCCTGCTCGCTACCCTTCAGAGCTTCTTGTCACCCAGCGCCTGATGATGGCGCTGCTGCTTATCGTCGATTTTCTTCCTGTCCAGCGCATCCCGGATCTGTTGTGCGACGTTGTCCTCGCCCGGCGCCGAGAACAGCTTGCTGTCATCGACCTTGTAGCGCGCCATGGTGTGCGCATCGGCAACCTTGCGCGCCCGGGCGCGCATCCTCATTTCCGCGAGCCGGATTCGGAGTGGCCGCGATATCCAGGCGAGGAGCTTCCAGAGGACGATCAGCCCGATCGCGAGGAGCGCTATCGTCACCCACATCCTGGTCGACCTGCAGGCCGGCGCCGACAGCGGCGCGCCCAGGCACGTCGAGACGTACGCCCATCCGAGTTCGAGCTGCGCCGTTATCTGTCTGAGAATTTCCACCTGAACGGCTCACCCGCTACCGGTCACGATTCCTTGTCTCGGAAGGGACACTTCTCCCGGGTGCAGTCGGCATAGATATGCAGCGAGTGGTCATGGATCCGGTAGCCCCGGTCGCGGGCGATCTTCTCCTGCCGCTTCTCGATCTCGGCGTCGAAGAACTCCTCCACGTGCCCGCACTGCACGCACACGAGATGGTCGTGATGCCCGCCCCGATTGAGCTCGAACACCGCCTTGCCGGTCTCGAAGTGATGGCGGATGAGGAGCCCCGCCTGCTCGAACTGGGTGAGGACGCGGTAGACCGTTGCGAGCCCGGTATCGGTGCCGTCCTTGGTCAGAATCCGGTAGATGTCCTCGGCGGAGAGGTGCCGCACCGCGCTCTTCTCGAACAGCTCGAGTATGCGCAGTCGCGGCAGCGTCGCCTTGAGGCCTATTGTCTTGAGATCGTCCGGCGAACTCAACGCGCGTCCCTGTCGGGATGATCGGGGGTCGGTTATCATATTCGCATTTTTCCACCTTGGATACCGCGCCCGCGCATCCGTGACCGGCGAGTCCGCGAACCCCGCTGCTCTCCCGATCGGCCGCCCGGCGCTCCAGCCGCCTCGGTTCTTCATGCTTTCCCGCGCAATCCCGGTTTTCGTGTTGCTCGTCGCCGGCTGCACTTACGTGCCGCTGCTTACGCCCTACAAGATGGACATCCAGCAAGGCAACGTCATCACCCAGGAAATGATTGCCAGGCTGGAGCGGGGGATGACGCGCGCCCAGGTGCGCTTCACGCTCGGCACGCCGATGGTGATGGATCCGTTCCGCGCGGACCGCTGGGACTACGTTTATCTGTACATTAAGGGCGGATCCGTGACCGAACTGCGCAACATCGTGGTGGTTTTCAAGGACGACAGGCTCGAACGCATCGAGGGCGACGTGGTGCCCGCCAGCGCCGGCAAAGCGACGACGGGCAAACCCGCCCCGCCGGCGGCCGGCGCCCGTTCGGTGCAGAACGCAGAGAGGTGACGAAAGATATGGCACAGATCAGGCTCGCCGTAGCGGGCAGTTCCGGGCGCATGGGCCGCGCATTGATCGAGGCGGTGCTGGGCGCATCCGATCTGAGCCTCGCTGCAGCGCTCGAACAGAAGGGCAATGCCCATGTCGGCAAGGACGCCGGCGAGCTGGTCGGCGCGCCGGGCGGGGTGAAGGTCGGTGACGATGTCGCCAGGGCCGTCGCGGGCGCCGACGTTTTCATCGATTTCACACGCCCCGAGGGCACGCTCGCGCATGTCGCCGCCTGCCGCCAGCAGGGCGTCAACATGGTGATCGGGACGACCGGCTTTGGCGACGCCCAGCAGAAGGAAATCGCCGCCGCCGCGCGCGATGTCGCGATCGTGATGTCTCCCAACTTCAGCGTGGGCGTGAATGTCGCGTTCCGGCTGCTCGAGGTCGCGGCCCGCGCGCTCGACCGGGGCTACGACGTCGAAATCGTGGAAGCTCACCACCGGCACAAGGTGGACGCGCCTTCTGGCACCGCATTGCGCATGGGGGACGTGGTAGCGCGGGCGCTCGGACGCGACCTGAAGCGGCACGCGGTCTTTGGGCGCGAGGGCGTCACCGGCGAACGCAAGGACGAGACCATCGGCTTTGCCACCGTGCGCGGAGGCGACCTGGTGGGCGATCACACCGTGATGTTCATCGGGGCGGGCGAGCGGCTGGAAATTTCCCATCGGGCCTCGAGCCGGGCCAATTTCGCGCGCGGCGCGCTGCGCGCCGCGCGCTTCGTCGCGACGAAGCAAAACGGCCTGTTCGACATGGCCGACGTCCTCGGTTTCAAGTGACGGGTTGCCCCGGCGCAGGAGCGCCGGGCGCGTTGCCGCAGAGCGCCGGTTCCCGTATAATTCACTGGGTTGAGCGGGAGGGGCTGTAAAGCCCGTCCCGCTTTGTGTATCTACACTTGAAATCAAGGGGTTAGCGTGTCGCGGGTTCCCGCCATCCTGGTGCTCAAAGATGGCACCGTTTTCCGCGGCATCTCGGTCGGCGCCGAGGGCCTGGCGGCGGGGGAGGTGGTGTTCAACACCGCCATGACCGGCTACCAGGAAATCCTCACCGATCCGTCCTACTGCCGCCAGATCGTCACCTTGACTTATCCCCACATCGGCAACACCGGCGCCAATGCCGTGGACGTCGAGTCGGAGCGGATTCATGCCGCGGGACTCGTGATCCGCGACCTGCCTTTGCTGTCCTCAAACTGGCGCCAGCAGTGGACGCTCTCCGAATTTCTCGCGCAGCACGGCGTGCCGGCAATTGCCGACATCGATACGCGCAAGCTCACGCGCATCCTGCGCGACAAGGGGGCCCAGGATGGCTGCCTGATGGCAGGCAAGGTAGACGAGAAGGAGGCGCTCAAGGCCGCACGCGCATTTCCGGGCCTGGTCGGGATGGATCTCGCCAAGGTTGTGAGTTGCAGCCAGCCTTTTGCGTGGGACGAGGGCGTGTGGAAGCTGGGCGAGGGCTTTGGCCGCCACACCGAGTTCCGCTTTAATGTCGTTGCCTACGACTACGGCATCAAGCGCAACATCCTGAGAAAGCTCGTCTCGCGCGGCTGCCGGGTGACGGTCGTTCCGGCGCAGACACCCGCCGACAAGGTGCTGGCAATGCAGCCCGACGGCATTTTTCTTTCCAATGGCCCGGGTGATCCCGAGCCTTGCGATTACGCAATCCGCGCGATCCGCAAGTTCCTCGATATCGGCATCCCGACCTTCGGCATCTGTCTCGGCCACCAGCTGATGGGACTGGCGAGCGGGGCGAAGACGCTCAAGATGAAATTCGGCCATCACGGCGCGAATCACCCGGTGCAGGATATCGAGACCGGCCGGGTGATGATTACGAGCCAGAATCACGGCTTCGCGGTGGACCCGGCAACGCTGCCGGCGACCGCCCGTGTGACGCACGTTTCGCTCTTCGACGGCAGCCTGCAGGGCTTCGCGCGCACCGACCGGCCCGCGTTTTGCTTCCAGGGCCACCCCGAGGCGAGCCCCGGCCCGCACGACGTAGACTACCTGTTCGACAAATTCGTGCGGCTGATGGAGGAACGCGGCGGCGCCAGTCGCCCGTCGTCAGTCGTCACCCAGGTCTCTCATGCCTAAGCGCACGGACATAAAGAGCGTCCTCATCATCGGCGCCGGGCCGATCGTGATCGGGCAGGCGGCCGAGTTCGACTATTCGGGGGCGCAGGCGTGTAAGGCGCTGAAGGAGGAGGGCTACCGCGTCGTCCTGGTGAACTCCAATCCCGCCACCATCATGACCGACCCCGAGATGGCGGACGCGACTTACATCGAGCCCGTCAGCTGGCAGATGGTGGAGAAGGTGATCGCGGCGGAGCGCCCGGACTCGCTGCTGCCGACGATGGGCGGCCAGACGGGGCTCAACTGCGCGCTCGATCTCGCCCGCAACGGCGTGCTCGAGAAGTACGGCGTCGAGCTGATCGGAGCGACGCGCGAGGCGATCGACAAGGCCGAAGACCGCGAGAAATTCAAGAAGGCGATGGAGCGCATCGGGCTCGCGAGCCCGCGCTCGGCGCTCGCGCACAGCATGGAGGAGGCGTTGCAGGTTCAGGCGATGATCGGCTTTCCCACGATCATCCGGCCCTCGTTCACGCTCGGCGGCACCGGCGGCGGCATCGCCTACAACAAGGACGAGTTCATCGCGGGCGTCGAGCGGGGGCTGGACGCGAGCCCCACGCGCGAGGTGCTGATCGAGGAGTCGGTGATCGGCTGGAAGGAATTCGAGATGGAGGTGGTGCGGGACCGCAAGGACAACTGCATCATCGTGTGCTCGATCGAGAACCTCGATCCGATGGGCGTGCACACCGGCGAC
>DATICE010000039.1:0-6889 GCA_035456985.1 Burkholderiales bacterium
GTACCGGCACGACACCAAGCTCAAGTGCCTGGAGTGGTTCGGCAAGCTCGATGCCACTTGCATCAAGTGGTCCACCGCCGGTGACGCGCTGGTCAACGAGAACGGCAAGAAAGTGGTCGTAATGGGCAAGTCGGCCAACGCGCCGCTACGCACGGCAGCCGGCGTCTACTGCAACGTGCGGCCCTACGGCACGATCACCAACGTGCGCTTCATGCCGGGGCTGCCGTACTCGCAGGATGGCAAGAAGTTCCGGGTGGACCGGGACACCGGAAACATCCACTCCGAAATGAATACGCCGGGCGTGAGAATGGCGTATGCGGTGCGCCTGTTCCTCAAGATGGTCCATGAGTCGGGATACGTCGGTCGCGTCGCGACGAAGCCGACCCAGGCGCAGGAAGACGCGGTTAACGCGGGTATCCTCCGCTGGCTGCTGCAGGGAACGAAATTCGAGCTGAAGCGGCGCTACGCCGTGGACGCCTACGCCGAGCACAAGGCGAACGTCGATGCGATCGTCGCGCTGCTGCCGAGGGACTTCAAGGCCGGCATGGAGAAGTGGGGCGGGGAGATCCACGAGCACATCTCGGATACCAATTTCGGCATCCTGCTGCACGACATGTATCAGCAGCGCAACGTGGTCGTGTACTCGACCGACCTGGACGGCGACCGGCTGACCGACCTCATGGCCGATGCGCCCGACGTGCTGCGCGGCTGGGGGCAGGCGATCCTCGAGCACGTCAAGGCCGGCAAGGACATGAAGACGGTGTGGAAGGACATGGGCTTCACCATGACCAACGGCAAGGACATGACGAGCGTCATGTACCGCGTGCAAGGCGAGCCGATATTCGAGCAGACGCTCGGATCCGCCGACGCGATGCTGCTGCGCTTGCTGGCGGGGGACGAGACCGTCGGCGGCACCAAGCAGCCCTACGACCCGCGGATCCATTTCGTGCTGATCAACGAGGCCTACAAGGCGGCGAATCCGGGCAACGAACGGCTTGCGACCTGGCTCGACGCGCAGCTCGAGACCTTCGACAGCATCTACAGCGGCAAGCGTCCCCGCTACATCGAGGGCTACAACAAGCTGAAGGAAGCGATCAAGCCCTGGGGCAGGTAGGCTCGTACCGCCGCCGCGGCTCCAGTCCGCGTGCGCGACGCCCCATAGACAAAGCCCACGCCACCTTGCGGTCGCGTGGGCTTTTTGTTTTTTACCGGTTCGCCGGCCGCAGGGCCGGCGTGGCAATCAGGATACGGCCTGAATGTTGGAAGCTTGCTTGCCCTTGGGCCCCTGCGTCACCTCGAACGACACCTTCTGCCCTTCCTTGAGGGTCTTGAAGCCGCTCATCTGGATCGCCGAGAAATGCGCGAACAGGTCCTCGCTGCCGTCGTCCGGCGTGATGAACCCGTAACCCTTGGCATCGTTGAACCACTTCACCGTACCGGTTGCCATACACCTACCTCTACTGAAAAAACGCGGGTGGGGCGCCCGCACGCTGTTTGAGTTTCAAGATCGCGTACGGACCGGACCGGTACAGCGAACAAGCTTGAAGCCAAACACCCATAGGCTTTCTAGGGCATTTGACCGGGGAAGTCAAGTATAGCGCCTTTCCCGCAGGTAAAACGGCACTTGATAATTTCCGTATTATGGTGAAAATACCAATCAGAGCGCGCAATTAACGACGGTACCCGATATGGCGAATCGGCAGCGCGAAGACACCGTCCTCGAGGCCAAAAAGGCCAAGGTCAAAGCACCGCCGATGTTCAAGGTGCTGCTGCTGAACGACGATTACACGCCGATGGATTTCGTCGTGGTGGTGCTGCAGAAATTTTTCGCGCTGAGCCGCGAGAAGGCGACTCAGGTCATGCTCAAGGTGCATCGGGAAGGCATCGGGGTGTGCGGCGTCTACCCGAGGGATGTCGCCGCGACGAAGGTGGAACAGGTAAAATCGTACTCCAAGCAGCACCAGCATCCGTTACAGTGCGTAATGGAAGAAATGTGAAATGATTGCCCAGGAACTGGAAGTCAGTCTGCACATGGCCTTCATGGAGGCCCGGCAGAAGCGCCACGAGTTCATCACCGTGGAGCACCTCCTGCTCGCGCTCCTCGACAACCCCTCGGCCTCCGAGGTGTTGCGCGCCTGTGCGGCCGACATCGAGGACCTGAGGAAGCAGCTCGCGGAATTCGTAACCGAGCACACCCCGATCCTCTCGGGCGAGGAGGCGGACACCCAGCCCACGCTCGGCTTCCAGCGGGTGATCCAGCGCGCGATTCTGCACGTGCAGTCCTCCGGCAAGAAGGAGGTGACCGGCGCCAACGTGCTGGTGGCCATCTTCGGCGAGAAGGATTCCCACGCCGTCTATTTCCTGCACCAGAAAGGCGTCACGCGGCTCGACGTCGTGAACTTCATCTCGCACGGCATCACCAAGGTGCCGCAGGCCGCCCAGTCGAAAGGCGACCACGAGACCGAGACCGAGCAGGAGGCCTCGCCGGGCGGCGCGCTCGAGAATTACACGCTCAACCTCAATTCGATGGCGCTCTCGGGCAAGATCGACCCGCTCATCGGGCGCGAGAGGGAAATCGAGCGCGTGATCCAGACGCTGTGCCGCCGGCGCAAGAACAACCCGCTGCTGGTGGGCGAAGCGGGCGTGGGCAAGACCGCGATCGCGGAGGGGCTCGCGCGCCGCATCGTGGAGAGCGACGTGCCCGAAGTGCTCAAGCGCTGCCACGTCTACGCGCTCGACATGGGAGCGCTCCTCGCCGGCACCAAATACCGCGGCGATTTCGAGCAGCGGCTGAAGGCCGTCCTGAAGCAGTTGGTGGACAACCCCAACGCGATCCTCTTCATCGACGAGATCCACACGTTGATCGGTGCGGGCGCCGCTTCCGGCGGGACGCTCGACGCCTCCAACCTGCTCAAGCCTGCGCTGCAGGCCGGCCAGCTGAAATGCATCGGCGCGACGACCTACCAGGAATACCGGGGGGTGTTCGAGAAGGACCACGCGCTGTCGCGGCGCTTCCAGAAGATCGACGTGGTCGAGCCCTCGGTGGCGGAGACGATCGCGATCCTGAAGGGGCTGAAGTCGCGTTTCGAGGCCCATCACGGCGTGAAGTACATGCCCTCGGCGCTCACCGCCGCGGCGGAGCTCTCGGCGCGCTACATCAACGACCGCCACCTGCCGGACAAGGCGATCGATGTGATCGACGAGGCCGGCGCGGCGCAGAAGATCCTGCCCAAGGCCAAGCAAAAGCGCATCATCGGCAAGCACGAGATCGAGGAAATCATCGCGAAGATCACGCGCGTGCCAGTGCAGGCAGTATCGGTGGATGACCGCAGCGCGTTGAAGAACCTCGACCGCGATCTCAAGGCTGTGGTGTTCGGCCAGGACAAGGCGATCGATGCGCTGACGTCGGCGATCAGGATGGCGCGCAGCGGGCTCGGCAATCCGCAGAAACCGATCGGCAATTTCCTGTTCTCGGGGCCGACCGGTGTGGGCAAGACCGAGGTCGCGCGCCAGCTCGCCTACGTCATGGGCGTGGAGCTGGTCCGCTTCGACATGTCGGAGTACATGGAGCGGCACGCGGTGTCGCGCCTGATCGGCGCGCCGCCGGGATACATTGGCTTTGACCAGGGCGGGCTCCTGACCGAGGCGATCACCAAGCACCCGTACGCCGTGCTGTTGATGGACGAGATCGAGAAAGCGCACCCCGACATCTTCAACATCCTGCTGCAGGTGATGGACCACGGCACGCTGACCGACAACAACGGGCGCAAGGCCGACTTCCGCCACGTGGTGATCGTGATGACCACCAATGCCGGGGCGCAGGAGCTGTCGAAATCCGGAATGGGCTTCGCGCCGACCCAGCAGGCGGGCGACGAGATGGGCGAGATCCGCCGGATGTTCACTCCGGAGTTCAGGAACCGCCTGGACGCCATCATCTCGTTCAACGCGCTCGACCGGAACGTCATCCTGCGCGTGGTGGACAAGTTCCTGATGCAGCTCGAGGAGCAGCTCGCGGAGAAGAAGGTCGATCCCTTGTTCACCGACGCGCTAAGGGAATACCTGGCGACCAAGGGCTTCGATCCGCAGATGGGCGCGCGCCCGATGGCGCGGCTTATCCAGGACACGATCCGCTCGGCGCTCGCCGACGAGCTATTGTTCGGACGGCTCGCCCACGGCGGCAAAGTCACGGTGGACATCGGTCCCGACGAAAAGATCAGGCTCGCGTTCGCAGAGGAGCCCGCCAGCGTCGCCTGACGCCACCGCCTCCTCGCGCCAGCACGCCCCGGTGACCGCAAGGACCGGGGCGTTTTGTTCTGCTTGACGGGGGCGGAGCCCCGTCACAAACTAGCAGCGGGATAACAATCAAGTCACGGCGTCGGCGTCCGGCGCCGCCCCAGCTACTTCGTCGATCAGGAGGAATGCCATGAACCCCACGCTCATCCGCGTCGGCTGCGCGGCGCTACTGCTTGGTGCGGGATACGCGGGCGTCGCCGCAGCACAGGATCCGAACTACGCGCGCAACCTCGCTTCTGCCTGCTTCACGTGCCACGGCACCGACGGGCGCAGCGTTGGCGGCGTCCCGCCCGCACTGGCGGGCAGGGACCGAGGCGAGTTGCTCGACATGATGAAGGGCTTCAAGTCGGGCACGCGTCCTGCGACCCTCATGCACCAGCAGGCCAAGGGCTACACTGACCAGCAACTCGAGGCGATCGCGGGCTATTTCGCCGGGACCACGAAGGGGCCGGCCGCTCCCGCTCCCGCCGCGCGGGTCAACTACTAGGGAGGGACCCATGAAAATTTCCAGACGCGAGTTCGTGAAGTGGATGGCGGCTTCGACCGGGGCTGCGGCTGTCACGGGTTGCGCGGGAATGCGCGGCCCATCCGCCGGGCGCGTAGTGGTAATCGGAGGCGGCTACGGTGGCGCGACGGCAGCCCGCTACCTCAAGATTTGGGCGCCGGACGTCGATGTCACGGTGATCGAGCGCAACGACGTATTCGTCTCCTGTCCGATCAGCAACCTCGTGCTGGGCGGCAACACCCAGTTGAGCAACATCACGATGGGCTACGAGGGACTGAGCAGCCGCGGCGTGAACCTCGTGCGCGACGAGGCGGTGGCAGTGGACGCGGGAGCGCGTCAGGTGCGGCTCGCGAGCGGCAAGACGCTTTCCTACGACCGGCTGATTGTCTCGCCGGGAATCGACTTCAACTTCGATTCGATACCGGGGCTGAAAAGCATGGATGCGCAGAACCGGGTGCCGCACGCCTGGAAGGCGGGGCCTCAGACGGCGACGCTGAGAAAGCAGCTCGAGGCGATGCGCGATGGCGGCGTGTTCGTATTCCAGTTCCCGATGATGCCGTATCGCTGCCCACCCGGGCCGTACGAGCGCGTGTGCCAGGTCGCGGATTATTTCAAGAAGTCCAAGCCCAGGTCCAAGATCATCGTGCTCGATGCCAACCCCGACATCGCGTCGAAGAAGGGTCTCTTCCTCGCCGCGTGGAACGGGATGTACAAGGGGATGATCGACTATCGTCCCAACAGCGAGCTCCAGGACGTGGACGTCAAGGGCATGGCGGTGAAGCTGACATTCGACAGCGTCAAGGGCGACGTGTTGAACGTCGTCCCCCCGCATGGCGCCGGAACCATCGCGCGGCAGGCGGGATTGATCACCGCCAATCAGCGCTGGTGCGGTGTCGACTGGCTCACGATGGAATCGGTCGCGGCCAAGGGCGTGCACGTGCTGGGCGACGCGACGCTCTCCGCGCCGGGGATGCCCAAGTCCGCCAGCATGGCCAACCAGCACGGCAAGATCTGCGCCGCGGCGGTGATCGCGTTGCTGAAGGGCGAGCCGGTGCATCAGGAGCCGGCGATCATGAACACTTGCTACAGCTTCGTCGACGGCCGCTCGGCCATGCACGTCACTTCGATACATCAGTACAACAAGGCGCAGAAGACGCTGGTGCCGGTGAAGGGCGCCGGGGGAGTATCCACGGCATCGAGCGAGATCGAGGGCGGCTATGCCTGGGGCTGGGCGCGGAACATCTGGGCCGACGCGCTTGGCTGAGCGCCGGAGATCAGTTGCCGGATTCGAAGGGGCGCCTCAGGCACCCCTTTTTTTCGGGCGTATCCACCACCAGGTCGCCGCGACCACGAGCGCGAACAGCACGTACGCGACCGTGAACAACCATCCCGGAAAATCGTAAAACATGATGCGGTGGATCCAGCGCGCGACAAAGCTCTTGTCCGCGTGAATGCCCCGCAGCGCGTCCTCCCAGATCGTCAGCGGGCACCAGATGCCGAGCAGCGCCTCGCCGGCGACGAACACGATCGCAGCGAGGTGCGCGGCGCGGAACCAGAAGTTGCGCACCCACACCCAGCCCGCGGCCGCCCCGATCCAGACGAGCGCAAGCCCGCCGACCACGAACGACACGAACGCGAAGTGGACGATCAGGATGAAATCGGCGAGCAGGGTATTCACCGAGTGTGGGGCGATCAGACCGCGGCGCGGCGGTCGTCGAGAAGGCCGGAGTCCGCGAGCCGCGCGTAGTCTTCCGGGCGATCGACGTCCCACAGCGTCTCGAGCTCCCGCCAGCGCCAGCCGAGCGCCGAGAGCCGCGCGCGCGACTCCGCCATGACGGTATCGGTGCCCCACGCGATGCCGTCGAAGAGTCTCGCGTCGGCGCGCGTCAATCCGATCAGCGCGTAGCCGCCGTCCTCGCATGGAACGAGCACGGCATCGGCGCCGTCCCGCAGCGCACGGTCTGCCTTGCGCAGGTGCCCCGTGGTGAGGGCGGGGCAGTCGCTGCCCACGAGCAATACCCGCGGGCAGGCGGCGAGCGTGGATTGGAAGGCCGCCAGCATGCGCGCGCCAAGATCGCCGTCGGCCTGCGC
>DATICE010000040.1:0-37261 GCA_035456985.1 Burkholderiales bacterium
CGTGGGCCGGCATCAAGCGCATCGCGCGCAGGGGTAGCCCGCGTCCCTCACTTGCTTACCGCGCACTGGCTCCGTGACATTTCCCGAGGCTCGTGAAATCTCGCGCTTACCGCGGCTGTCATCGGCCTCGCTGGCGCCCGAAGCCCGCCGCGATTCCTGCTCGTAACAGCTTGATTGCATTCAACGACCGTTCGTCGGGACAGTTGAAACCGGTTACCTGGCACAGCCGTTGCTATAACTCGAGTGTCGAGCGAATCCAGGCGGAGCTACGTTTTCAAGATCAAGTCGAGAGGAGCGTAATGATGAAGCCGTCGAACATTTTTCGTTCTTGGGGAGCGTCGTTAGTCAGAAGCCTGGCGTTTGCTGCCGCTGGCCTTGGGTTGGGCGCCACACCGTTGAGCGCATCAACCGGGGAAACGCCCATGATCTGCGAGGCCCGGGCCGAATCCACGGCGCGTAACCGGATGGATGTCGACGCGGGCGCGATGATCCTCGTGGCGAATTCGGATATCGAGCATCCCCAGTGGCGCAGGACGGTGCTGCTTGCGACACCCATGCCAAACGGCGGCCACGTCGGCGTCATCATCAACCGTCCGACCCAGATAACGCTCGAGCAGCTCTTTCCCGGGCACGAGCCTTCGCGGAAGATCCTCGATCCGGTCTACTACGGCGGGCCATTCTTTGTGAACGTGCTGGTCGCGGTGGTTCGTTCGGGACACGCCTCGGAGCCTGGCTCTCTTGCGCTCACGCGGGACCTGGTGCTGGCCACCGCGGTGGACACGATCGACCGCATCATCGAGCGGGAACCCGCCAGCGCCCGCTACTACATGGGTTTCGTGCTCTGGCGGCCGGGCGAGCTCAGTGCCGAGCTCGGAGAGAGGCTCTGGTCGGTCTGCACTGCCAACGCGGAAACGGTTTTCCGCCCGCACGTAGAGCAGCTCTGGGAAGAGCTCTCGGCCATCGCGCGCGGTACGCTCGTAAGCACGCCGCTGCCGGCGCATGCGCTCGCACAGGAATCTACCAAGTTCTGGAGCGCGCCGCGGTAAACGCGGGATAGAGATGAATGGATTGCAAGCCTCTCCACGAGCACTACGAGACTGCGGCCTTCCCCCCTCCTCCTTTCGGGTCCGGTCTCGTGTGGAGAGGCTTCTTTTACTTGCGCAAATGACGGTAGCTTCAGGACGCCCGACGGGCGCGCCATGAGCATCTGTGCGGCCGGGGCGATGGCGGAGGCGTTTCTTCTCAGTCGGGATTGACGGAGCGTGCGATGATCGATCTCTATTTCTCGACCACCCCAAACGGTTACAAGCCGCTGATGTTTCTCGAGGAGACCGGCCTCGAGCACCGCCTTGTGCCCGTGAATATCTCGAAGGGCGACCAGTTCAAGCCCCAGTTTCTTGCCATCTCGCCTAACAATCGCATTCCGGCGATCGTCGACCATGCGCCCGCCGGAGGCGGGGTCCCGATCTCGGTCTTCGAGTCTGGCGCGATCCTCCTCTATCTCGCCGAAAAGACGGGCAGATTTCTGCTGCGCAGGCTGCGCGGCCGTGTCGAAATGCTGGAATGGCTGTTCTGGCAGATAGGGGGTCTCGGCCCGATGGCCGGCCAGAATCACCATTTTGCGCACTACGCCCCTGAGAAACTTCCGTACGCGATTGATCGCTACGTGCGCGAGACCGGGCGCCTGTACGGTGTCCTCGACCGGCATCTCGCTGACCGGGAATATATAGCCGGTTCCGAGTACACGATTGCCGACATGGCCAGCTATCCCTGGATCGTGCCATATAAGCGTCAGAGCCAGAATCTCGACCATTTTCCTCATCTCCGTCGCTGGTTCGAAGCCATTGCGATGCGGCCAGCAACCATCAGAGCATTTGAGCGGGGCGCTACGGTCAATACCGCGCCAACGGTTAGAGGGGGCTCCGAGGCTATTTTGTTTGGGCAGTCAGCTGCGACAGTGCAATGAACGCAATGTAGAAAAAGTCCGCGCGGTTGCAACAGCTGAATCCTCGAGCACGCCGCAAGAAAAACCCCGCCGGAGCGGGGTTTTGCTTTTACAGTGGACTCCTTCGTGCTTTCGAATTGAGCGCGTTAGACCGTCCCGGCGACACCGTAGTCGTTGCTCTTCGACTGATCCGGGAACGGGCTTCCGGCCCCCGCTTTTTAAAATTTGACGCGCTCGCGAAGATCGCGCCCTTCCGGGTACGGATGTTCTGCCGAAACTGCGAGCGGGGCTAGCAAGAGCCCGCTCACGAGCGCCGTTCACGCCCGTCCATGCTCGACGGGCAGTCCCGCTCCAAGCCAGTCCTGCTTACCTTCCGCGTAGACCGCAACATTGCGATAGCCGAGCTTGGACAGCGCATGCGCGGCAATGCTTGAGTTCTGGCATTGAATGTTGGCGCAATAGACGATGATCTCGGCGTCTTTGTCGGGTAGGACCTGGGAGGCGAGCGCATCGACTTGATCGTGCGGCAGGTGGCGCGCGCCTGGTAAATGAGAATCCGCGAAATACTTCTGGGGCAGTGCCTCGACGAGTACCGCGCGGCCGGCAAGAACCTTCTCGGCGATCTGTGGACGGGTAATTTTGCTAAGCATTGTGATCTCCATGATAATTGATTGAAGGTAAAATGATTGCAAATGCAACCAATAGCATTATGCTTGCATTTAATTGCAATTGCAACTATAATTTCCGTGGGGCAACGTTATGGCAGAAAAGACCAAAGAATCAGGGAAGTCCGGTTCCGCCTGGCCGGGTCTGATCACCACGCATCGCCGATTGGTCGATCGCATGGAGGAGGAGCTCGCCGCCGCCGGCCTGCCCGAGCTGACCTGGTATGACGTGCTGTGGACACTTGAGCGTGCGCCGGAAGGCCGGTTGCGGCTTAGCGAGCTGGCGCGCGATATCGTACTCTCGCGCAGCAATATCACCCGCCTTGTGGATCGCTTGGAGCTCGCCGGGTTGATTCGACGCGAGCGCTCGGATGGGGACCGCCGCGGCTACTTCGCGGTGATTACCCCGAAGGGGCTCGCCATGCGTCGGCGGATGTGGCCCGTGTACTCGCGGGCGATCGAGACCTGCTTCGATCGGCACCTGACACGGGCCGAGCACGCGGCCCTGCGTTTGGTCTTTGCGCGCGTACTAAAAGCGCTGCGGGCTGTAGAGACAGCGTCAAGCTAAGATTTCTCGGCCTCGGCCGGATCCCCAGTGTGCGGCCGTTAGTCCGTTCGGGTGTGACATAGGGGTTCGCTGGGTGGCGTTTTCGTCGTGGTCGGGGAACACGGCTCGCCCGGCGGCGCGCGTCACTCCTCACTTGGTAATGGAAATGCCCGAAATCTTAACGATCTCGGTGACGCGCTTGCGCTCGCTCCTCCGGAAGTCGTCCAGCTCCTTGCGTCCGCCGCCGATGATCTCGATGCCCAGGACTTTCAGCCGCTCGCCGAACGCGGGCTCGCGGGCGGCCCTGACGATCTCCGCGCTCGCCTTGTTGAGGATCGCCGCGGGCGAGCCCTTGGGCGCCACGACGCTGTACCACCCGAAGTTCACGAACCCCGGCAACGTTTCCGCAATCGTCGGGATGTTGGGCAGCCCCGGCGCGCGCTTCGCCGTGCTCACGCCGATGCCCCGCAGCCTCCCGGAACTGACGTGGGGCCACGCGGCGGGGTAAACGGCGAATTGCATCTGAATCTCGTTCGCGATGGTGTCGAGGAGAGCCCCGGCGACGCCCTTGTAGGGCACGTGCAGCATGTCGATGCCGGCCGCGTTCGTGAACATGACCGTGGCGAAATGCTCGCCGCTGCCCGGGCCGCCGGAGCCGTAACGCAGCTTGCCCGGCGATTTCTTCGCAAGCGCGATCAGCTCGGGGACCGAGTTCGCCGGCAACGGCGGGCTGATCGTCAGCACCCACGGCACCAGCCCGACCAGCGAGACCGAGTCGAAGTCCTTGTCGAGATTGAAGGAAAGGTTCGGATAGACCGAGGTCGCGACGAAGAGCTGGGAGGTGAGGATCATCCAGGTGTAGCCGTCGGGATTCGCGCGCAGCGCCTGCTCCGCGCTGAGGACGCCGGCCACCCCGGGACGGGTATCGACGACGACGCGCTGGCCCCACTTGTTGTAGAGGTGATCGGCGATGAGGCGGGCCATGATGTCCGGCCCCGAGCCCGGGGCACTGCCGATGATCAGCCTGATCGGCTTGTCCGGGAATGTCTGGGCCGATTGAGCGGCAAATGCCGTTGAAGCCGCCAGGAACGCCGGAAAGGCGACCGCGGCCAGCAGTCTTGTCGCATGCATGGGATCCTCCTTTTGTTTTCGATCGTTACTCGATGCTGGCTCCCGAAAGCTTCACGATCCTCTGGTACTTGACGTTCTCCGTCTTAAGCAGCGCGGCGAAGTCCTCGAGGCTCATGTGCATGGGGTCGAGCGTCAGGGCAGAGAGCTTCGAGGCAACATCGCGGTCGGCCACCGCTTTCTTGATCTCGGCGTTGAGCTTTTCGAGGATCGGCCGCGGCGTCCCGGCCGGCGCGAAGGTGCCCATCCAGGAGGTGAAATCGAAGCCCTTCACGGTTTCCCCGATCGCGGGAACGTCGGGGAACTGGGTGGTCCGCTGGGCCGAGGTCACCGCCACCGCCCGAATGCGCTTGGACTGGACGTGGGGGGCCGCTTCCGATGCCGGCGTGATGATCATCTGGATCTCGCCCGAAGCCAGCGCGGCGGACGCCGGGGCGCCGCCCTTGTAGGGAACATGGTTCAACTTTATGCCGGTTTCGTTGACGAAGAGGCTCGTCGCGAGATGCTGCAAGGCACCGACGCCGGCCGTGCCGTAGCTGATCTCGTCGGGCCGTGCTTTCGCCAGCGCGATGAGGTCCTTCACGTTGTGCACCGGCATCGACGGATGCACCGCGAGCATGAGAACCAGCCGCGCGACCGGCGTGATGCCGGTGAAGTCCGTCATGGCGTTGTACGGCAGCCGCTTGTAGATGTGGGCGCTGGCGAGGAGCGTCGTCGAATACACCATGACGGTGTAGCCGTCGGGCGGGCTCTTCGCCACGATCGCGCCGCCGATGGTGCCGCTCGCGCCGGCCCGGTTGTCGGCCAGGAACTGCTGGCCCAGTTGCTCGCCCACTTTGTTGAACACGAGCCGTCCCACGACGTCGGTCGCGCCGCCGGGCGCGAACACGATGACGACCCGCACCGGCTTCGAGGGGTATTGCTGCGCGTGGGCGGGGCTCGCGACGACTCCCGCCAGCGCGAAGGCCGGAACCACGCGATACACGAGGGAAAGTGCAGACGTTTTCATGACGGGCCTCCTCCTGTTTATTGTCCGCAGGCAGACGCTACGCCCGGCCCATGGCACGGTCAAGGCGCGGGCGCGCGGAGCGTGGCGGGGTGGGATAGCATTGGGTAGATTCCAGATTCAAGGGTAGCGGCCTCCCGATGCAGCAAGGTATGCACCATCTTCTGCTCGCCCTCGGGGCGATGTTCTTTCAGCAGACGTTTGTCGCGCTCGGCAGGGCTCTGCCCGCGGTGATCGCGCCCGCGATCATCATGGATCTGAACCTCGATGCCGCCTGGATCGGCGTCTATTTCGGCGTAATGGCGCTGTCCGCGCTCGTCTCGCAGCTGGGGTGCGGGAGCTTCATCGTGCGCTACGGCGCGCTGCGCGTGAGCCAGATCGCCCTGCTCTTGTTGGCCGTGGGCATGGGACTGGCAGCGCTGGGCTCGCCGCTGCCGCTTCTCCTCTCCGCCGTCATCGCCGGGGGCGGCGGTGCCGTGTCCACTCCGGCGAGCTCGCACCTGCTCAGCCGCTGCTCGTCGCCGCGCTACCTTCCGCTGGTGTTCTCGATCAAGCAGACCGCGGTGCCGGCGGGCCTCCTGCTCGCCGGTGTGCTCGGGCCGCCGTTGACGGAGTGGACGGGCTGGCGTGCGACAATGCTCGCCTGTGGGGCGGCGTGCGCGGTTCTGTTCTTCCTGCTGCAGCCCCTGCGCAAGATCTTCGACACCGACCGGGTGCCGACGCGCAGCTTCCGGCTGTCGGATTTCAAATCGACCCTGACCGTGGTGCTGGCGACCCCGCGCCTGCGCGCCTTGTCCTTCGCCTGCCTCGCCTTCAACGGCGTGCAGGCCGTCTTCACGGCGTACTTCGTCACCTACCTGACGACGATCGGCTACACGCCGGTTGCGGCAGGTTTTCTCTTTTCGGTGGCGGTCGCGGTCGCCGTGCCCGGGCGCATTCTGTGGGGCTGGATCGGCAGCAGCTTCGTCTCGCCCTCGCGCGTGATGGCGGGACTCGCGCTCGGCATGGCCGGAAGCGCAGCGCTCCTCGCGTTCTCCAGCGCAGGCTGGCCGGTGCTGCTGGTGGGCCTCGTCGCCTGCGTGTTGAGCGCGACGGCGCTTTCCTGGCACGGCGTCCTGCTCGCCGAAACCGCGCACGCCTCGCCGGAGGACATGCGGGGCGGCGTCACCGGCGGCGTGCTCTCGTTCGGCCAGGTTGGCGCGCTGATCCTGCCGCTTGTCTATTCGGGTTTTCTCGACCTTACGGGCAGCTACGGCATCGGCTTCATCGCGTGCGGGTTGCCGGCGCTCGCGGTCGGCATTCAGCTCCTGCGCCAGCGGATGCCGGTGCAACGCTAGATTGCCGGCGGCGCGGCGCAGACCTGCTCGTAGCGATAGCGCTGCTTCAGCTGCCCGTTGTACTCGAAGACGTCCAGCGTCTTTTCGTAGGCCGCGCGAGTGATCTCCACGTGCGGCGTCCAGCAGCCGAGCTTCTGGTAGGTCGCGATGCAATCGGCGAGAACGCTCTCGTCGATGTCGGGGAAGTACGGCTTCTCCGCCTTGGCGATCGCCGCGGCCGGCGTCCCGTTCATGTAGATGCGGGTCTTGCGGTAGGCGCGGATGAACGCCTTCGCCATCGGAGTCGTCAGCCACGCGCGGGTCGCCGCCAGGCTCGAAAAGCCGCAGGGCCCGATCTGCGGGCCGACTTGCGCCACGATGTGACCGACGCCGTCGGCCTGAAGCTGCTGCGGGTATGGGCCCTGCTGATGCACGTACTGTCCCTGGCCCGCGCGGAAGGCCTTGTCGATCTCGGCGGCGCCGCCCGGGCAGATCGGCTTGATCCGGCCGAAATCGATGCCCGCCTTGTGGCACGCGTACTTGAACATGGCCTGCGGCTGCCCGCCCTTGAACATGACGACTTCGGCGCCTTCGAGCTTCTTCCAGGTGAACGCTGGATCCGCGCGTCGCCCGGTCAGGAAGAACCCGTCCATCTCGTTGATCTGGGCGAAGTGGACCGCTTCCGGCGCCTCCCCCTTGTCGAGCGAGGCGAAGCCCTGGGAGAGCGCCGATTGCACGACGTGCGCGGAGCCGTCCTTCAGGGCGGCGAGAGCCGAGACGCCGGCCGGCGAGACCGACCACTCGGGGTCCAGGCCCTCCGCCTTGAGGAATCCTCCCGACATTGCCGAAATGAGCGGCGAGTAGAACGCAGAAAACAACGTGAACTGGATCCGGATTTTTTCCAAGGCGATGTCCTCCTCGATCGAGCCTGGCGACAGGTGCATCTGGCCCTATTCTCACTCGTCCCTGAGAATAATTCGAGACCGTCCGGGAGAATCGAGCGCCGGCGGCGCGATGTCTTGAACCGCATTAATATATGGAACGCAAGCACCTGCGCCGGCTCGCGGTGTTGAACCGCGATCGCACGATGGCGGGCTTCCTGTCGGTGGACGACATCGCCCATCACTCCCACCAGCTCGCGGGATACGTGCTCGACTCCGCGCGAACCAGGCACCTTGATATGAGCACGGAGTCCTATTTCTCGGCGTAGGGGAGGGCCGGTCGGAACAGCGGCAGCTACCGGGCCGGAAGCGCCGCGACGACGTCGATCTCGATCAGGAACTCCGGCTCGGCAAGACGGCTCACCACGAGCAGCGTGTTGGCGGGCGGCGCCTGCATTCCCTTGTAGCGCTCCAGCCGCACCTCGCGCAGAGGGGCGATATTCCCGGCGTCGGTCAGATAGGTCGTGGTCTTCACGATGTTGTCGAGCGACGCGCCCGCCGAGCGCAGCGCAAGCTCGATGTTGTCGTAGACCGCGTGGGCCTGCCGGCGGAAATCGCTGCTGCCGACCTTGTAGCCGGCATCGGTCGGCGTCTGCCCCGACAGGTAGATCATCCGTGCGCCCTGGACCTCGACCATCTGCGTGATCCGCGGCGAGGTCCATAGCCCCGCCGGATTGCTGTATTTCACATCGAACACAGGATTCATCGAGTCCCCCGGGTGCGGGCGCGTGTTTTTTCTGCGTGCGGCGCGATCATGCTAGCATGAACCCGAATGGACCTCCGCGTTCCGACGGCAGCGTCCTGAGGGGGAAAACATGAACATCCCGCGATCTCTCTGCGCTGCATGCCTCGTCCTGTGGAGCGCGCCCGCCGCGGCACAGGGCTATCCCGAGAAGCCGGTGCGCATGATCGTGCCGTTTCCGGCCGGCGGCGGGTCGGATACCGCGGGCAGGGCCATCTCGGAGCGCCTGAGCGAGCAGCTGAAGCAGCCGGTCGTCGTGGAGAACCGGGTCGGCGCCGCCGGCAGCATCGGGGCGGAATATGCCTCGAGGGCGCCTGCCGACGGCTACACGATTCTCCTCGGCTCGACTTCGGAGCTCACGCAGTACCCGCTCGTCAATCGCAAGATCCGCTATGACCCGGTGCGCGATTTCGTCCCGATCAGCATGGTGGGCACGATTCCGCTCGTGCTCGTGGTTCATGCGTCGCTCCCGGCGAATTCGGTTGCCGAATTGATCCGCCTCGCGCGCGCGCGCCCAGGGGACATCGATTTCGGCTCCGCGGGCATCGGCGCGACGACGCACCTCGCGGTCGAGCATTTCATGCTGCTCGCCAAGGTGAAGCTGCGGCACGTGCCCTACAAGGGGAGCCCGCAGGTGAGCGCGGACCTCGTGGCGGGCCACATCCAGGTTGCGATTCCCACCATGCCCGCTGCGTTTCCGTTCATTCAGGCGAAGCGCATCCGGGCGCTCGCGGTAACGACGGAGAAGCGCGTACCGGTGCTGCCGGATGTTCCGACGATGCAGGAAGCGGGCGTAAAAGGCTATGTCAACGTGCTGTGGGCGGGAGTGCTCGCGCCGAAAGGCACGCCGGACGCCATCGTCAAGCGCTTGCACGACGAGATCGTGGGCGCGCTCCAGACCGCGCGGGTGCGCAAGGTGCTCGAAGCGAACGGTGCGACGCCGCAGTCGAGCACGTCGGAAGAATTCGCCGCGTTCATCAAGTCCGAGCTGAACAAATGGGAGCGGGTCGTCAAGGAGGCGGGCGTCTCGCTCTGACCCCCTATCCCAAGCTTTCCCGCAAAGCGGGAAGGGAGACCGTCAGGGGACGTAGGCCCACAGGTCGAGCTGCACGGTGCAGCCCGGCACCACCAGCGGCTCCGGCACCTGGACTGCCGAGACCGGCAGCGGCCGGCCGGAGAGCCGCTCCAGCCAGACCCGGCACGCCGGCTCGAATTCCCCGAGGTCGGTGTGGAATTGCTGGATCCGCACCAGGTTCTCGAGCGAGGTGCCGGCGGCCCGGCATCCCTCTGCCGCAACATCGAGTAGGTGCCCCATCTGGGCCCGGATGCCAGGACCGGAACGGGCGCGCGCGGCGCCGCGCCGCGTTGCCCCGATCGGCCCGTCCGCGTCGGCCGCCACGAGCCCGGAAAAGCATAGGAGGCTCCCCGCCCGCACCGCGAGTGGGTGGCCGTCGCACACCGCCGGAAAGCTTCCCTTCAGCGGTACTCTCGGGACCTTGCCGTTGCGGGTCACTGCCACCAGGTTAATTTCGCAGCGCGCGTCCGCGATGGCGAAGCCCGGATTGAGGGTCGGCACGAAGGTGGTCGCGGGCACGGCCTCTCCGAAATGCCGCGCCCACACCTGGTTGAACGCGGGAACGTCGTGGATGTCGGCCAGGTACACCTGGGCCTTCACGACGCTTGCGAGCGAGGCGCCGGCGCCTTCGAGTGCCGGCACGAGCTTCCTGCGGATGATGTAGTCGGCCTCGAGCTGAATGCGGTTTCCTTTCCAGAGATGGCCCTCGGGGACCTTCGCTTCGGGCGCGATGCCGCCGAGGTCGCCGGGTTTCCACGCGGCGAGGAATCCGGCGACGAATACATAGTCGCCCGCGGTCGCCACCGGCGCAAAGGCGGAAGTCGCGGGAACATCGAGGCCCGGAGGGTAGACAGGCTTCACGTCGAGGCCCGCGCCGGGGCGGACTGCGATCATCTCCATCGCCATGCCGGCGCGGGGTATGAGCAGCCGGGGTTCGAGTATCGAAGTGCTGGGAGCGACGTAGTCGCCGCAGCGCTCCTTGCGCGCGAGATGGAGGAAGGGCACCGCGCGCCAGTCGGGAAAATACTGGTCGCTGCGAACCGCATGCGCGAGGTCAGTGCCACCCGCCCTGAGCACCTCCTCGGCCCGCTGGTAGAGGCAGACCGCCTCGCGATACCACCGGGGCAAGCCCGACAGCGGGCGGCCGCCGTCGGCCGCCTCAGGCGCGAGATCGCCCTTGTCGTCGGCCGCGAGAACGCCTGAAGCGAAGACCCATGGACCCGCGCGCATGCCCCGCGCGTACGGAATGCGCCCTTTGCCGAGCTTGACGGGAAGCAGGGCTTCGACGGGGCCGGCGGGCATGCTGGATCGATTGCCTCTCACGAATGACGGGCGCAAATGCGGTCAGGTCTGGCTACTTGCATGATAATCGCTGTCTGCGGCTGCTGCCCAGACTCGTAATGCCAGGGATCACCGTGTACAAGAAATGTCCCAAGTGCGGACACGAACGCGCGGCCGGCGAAACCGGGCCGGACGATGTCTGCGGCGCGTGCGGGCTGATTTTCTCCAAGTACCTGAAGTCGCGTATCGCGCCGGCCATGCCCGTCGCGGCGGCGCGCGCGGCCGAAGTAGAGGAGGGCGGCTGGTTCGCGCGCGCGAAAGAGCTCGCGTTCCACGTGCCGGAGGGAGTCACCGCGCTCCACGTCCACGCGCGGGCGGTGCTGCTCGCCGTGCTGATCGTCTATGGCGTGAAGCTCGCCGCGATGGACGTGCCGTCGTGGGAAATGGCGGGCTCGCTGATCCACGCGCCCATGGTGCCGTTCCACGAATTCGGGCACATCCTGTTCCGGCCGTTCGGGGAGTTCATGCACAACCTGGGCGGCGCGCTGTTCCAGGCCGGCTTGCCGCTCGTCCTCGGCGGGATTTTCCTGGTGAAGAACCGCGACCCGTTTGCGGCAGCGGTGATGCTCTGGTGGTGCGCCGTAGCGATCATGGACACTGCGCCCTACGTGTACGATGCGCAGATGCCCCAGCACGTGCTCCTCACCGGCCGCACGGGCGACACGGGGGCGCACGATTTCATCGACGTGCTCGGCGACCTCGGCCTGCTGGGGCGCGCGCAGGCGGTAGGCCGCATCGCGCATGCCTTTGGCGTCGCAGTGTTGATCGCATCGTTTGCGTGGGCCGCGGCGGTGGTCTGGAAACAATACGGCGTCAGGAAATGACCGACAGGGCAGGACGATGACCGAAGCGTATGAACTGACTGCGACCGAAGGGCTCAGGGCGATCGAAGCCGGAAAACTCACCGCCGAAGCGTGGGTTGCGAGCTGCCTCGAGCGGATCGCGGCGCGCGAGCCAACGGTTCTGGCGTGGGAGTATCTTGACCGCGATGGCGCGCTTGCCCGGGCGCGGCAACTCGACAGGTCCGGGGGCCGGGGGCTCGCCGCCGGGGTGCCGTTCGGGGCAAAGGACATCATCGACACCGCCGACATGCCGACTGCCTACGGCACACCCATTCACCAGGGGCACAGGCCGGGCCGGGACGCGGGATGTGTCGCAATGACGCGGGCCGCGGGCGCGGTGCTACTGGGAAAGACGGTCACCACCGAATTCGGGCACCGCTATCCCGGCAAGACCCGCAATCCCTTCAACCCGGCGCACACGCCGGGCGGATCCTCGTCGGGCTCGGCTGCCGCGGTCGGGGACAGAATGATTCCGCTCGCCTACGGCACGCAGACGACGGGCTCGGTCATCCGTCCCGCCGCCTTTTGCGGGACGGTGGGCTACAAGGCGAGCTTCGGAGATTTCAACAGCAACGGAGTCATGCCCAACTCGCCGAGCCTCGACACTCTCGGTGCGATGGTCCGCTCGGTGGAGGATCTCGCGCTCGTCCGTTCCGTGCTGCTCGAAGAGCCGATGCGGGCGCTCAAGCCGCCCGCGATCCGGAATCTCACCATCGGGTTCTACCGGTCACCGTTCTGGGATCGCGCGGAGGCCTATACCCGGTCCCACCTGGAACACGCGGCCGTGAAGCTTTCGGGGCTGGGCGCGAGGATGAGCGACGCAGAACTGCCCGGAGTCGGCGCGGATTTCGAGAAGCTCTTCAGGGTCATCAGCGGCTACGAATTCGCGCGCACGGTGTCCTGGGAGCGGTTCAACCGGGCCGGGGCGTTGAGCGCCGTTCTGCGCGAGGGGCGCATGAAGGACGGTATGGAAGCGACGTACGAGGACTACCGGAGAGCGACCCGGCGCCTGGAGCGGCTGCGAATGGAAATTGACGAAGTGCTCGACGGCTACGATGCCCTGATCACGCCGAGCGCGCCGGGCGAGCCGCCGAAAGGTCTCGCGACGACAGGCAACGCCGTCTTCAATTGCATCTGGAGCGCGCTCGGCACGCCGGCGGTGACCCTGCCGCTGTTCAAGGGGCCGTCCGGTTTGCCGGTCGGACTGCAGCTCATCGCCGGCCGTTTCAAGGACCGGCGGCTCTTCGACATCGCCGAAGCGGTGATGAAGGCGCTCGGGTAACCGCAGAAGAAAAAGAAGTCAAGTTCGACCTCTGGCCTGCGAGCTTGATTTTGCGGGGGGGAGAGCGCTAGTCTTTCGTTGTCTGCGACAAAAAAACGAGGAGGAAAGTCGGATGCGCGGAATCAGGAATTCCATACTCGACACGGTCGGCAACACGCCGGTCGTGCGCATCAACAACATCGCGCCGGCGGGCGTCGAGCTTTTCGTCAAGCTCGAGGCGTTCAATCCCCTGGGCTCGGTCAAGGACCGCCTCGCGCTCGGCGTGATCGAGGCCGCCGAGCGCGACGGCTCGCTCAAGCCCGGGCAGACGGTGATCGAGGCGACGAGCGGCAACACCGGTATCGGGCTGGCGATGGTGTGCGCGCAGAAGGGCTACCCGCTGGTGGTAACGATGGCGGAAAACTTCAGCATCGAGCGCCGCAAGTTGATGCGCTTTCTCGGCGCCAAGGTGGTCCTCACGCCCGCAGCCGAGAAAGGCAGCGGCATGCTGGCGAAAGCCCGCGAGCTCGCGGAGAAGCACGGTTGGTTCCTGTGCCACCAGTTCGAGAACGAGGCGAACGCGGACATGCACAGCCGCACGACGGCGGAGGAAATCCTTTCCGATTTCGGTCCGAACGGCCTCGACTACTGGGTGACGGGAGCCGGCACCGGCGGGACGTTGAAGGGCGTCGGGCGGGTGCTCAAGGCGCGCAGCCCGGCGACGAGGGTGGTCGTGTGCGAGCCGGACAATTCGCCCCTGATCGCAAGCGGCTTCAAGCAGACCTATCTGGAAGACGGGAGCCCCGCGGCGAGCTATGCGGGGTTCCGTCCCCACCTGATGCAGGGGTGGACGCCCGACTTCGTTCCCAAGCTCGCCAACGACGCCAAGCAGGCGGGCATGATCGACCAGTTCGTGCCCATCAATGGCGCCGACGCGCTCAAATGCGCGCGCGACCTCGCGCAGAAGGAGGGCATCTTCTGCGGCATTTCCGCAGGCGCGACGCTTGCCGGCGCGCTCGAGATTGCGAAGACCGCGAAGAAGGGCGCGAAGATCCTGGCGATGCTGCCCGACACGGGCGAGCGCTATCTCTCGACGCCCCTCTTCGAGGGAATTGTTGAATCGATGTCGGAGGAGGAGCTCGCCATTTCCGCCTCGACCCCGCGCTACCGCTTCGACGTGAAATCGGCCCCCGCGCCCGCCCCGGCTGCGGCGCCCGAGCAGGCAAAGCCCGAAGCGGTCGCCTTCGTCGAGAAGGTGGTCGCCGACAAGTCGCAGCCGGTGGTGATGTTCGCGCTCGAATGGTGTGAGTTCTGCTGGTCGGTGCGGCGCATGATGAAGGAGTTCGGAATTGCCTACCGCTCGATCGACCTCGACTCGGTCGAGTACCAGAAGGACAACCGCGGCGGCGACATCCGCGTGGCGCTGCGCCAGAAGATCGGCTCCCCCACCATTCCGCAGATTTTCGTGGGCGGGGAATACATCGGCGGCTGCTCCGAAACCTTCGATGCCTTCAACGCAGGGCGCCTGCAGAAGCTGCTGGAAGCGAACAGCGTTGCCTACGACAAGGCCAAGAAAGCCGACGCCTACAGCTTCCTGCCGAAGTGGCTGCATCCACGGTGAACAGGGGGAAGCGAAAGCAGCCGGCGGGCGATGCACTCAAGCGGGCGGCGGCCTACGGACAGCGCTTCCGCGGCGTGAGCCGCCCCCTGCATCCGGGCGCCGATGCGCCCGCGCTGCGGCGGCTGTTCGATGTCGGTCTGCCCGAAATCGGGCGCGAGCCGGCCGCTGTGCTCGAGGACCTGATCGCCGCGGCCGAGCCCGGTCTCGTCGGCAACACTGATCCGCGCTTTTTCGCCTGGGTCATGGGCAGCTCCCACCCGGCGGGCGTCGCCGCCGACTGGCTCACCTCGATCTGGGGCCAGAACGCGGGGCTCTACCAGACTTCCCCCGCCGCCGCCATCGCCGAGGAAGTGACGGCGGCATGGCTGCTCGAGCTGCTCGATCTGCCGCGCGCGAGCTCGGTCGGGTTCACCACCGGGGCGACTATGGCCGCCTTCATCTGCCTGGCCGCGGCGCGCGGCGAAGTGCTGCGGCGGGCGGGACATGATTTCGATGCCGAGGGCCTGCAGGGCGCGCCGGGCGTTGCCGTTCTCGTGAGCGAGGACGCGCATGTGTCCAACTTCGCGGCCTTGCGATTTCTGGGCTTCGGCGCGCGCAATATCAAGCGCCTGCCGGCCGACGGCGAGGGCGTGCTCGACGTCGCGGTGCTTGCCGCGGCGCTCGCCGCAAGCCGCGGACCGGTGATCGTCGTCTGCCAGGCGGGCCAGATCAACACCGGCGCCTTTGACCGCTTCGATGCCATCGCCGATCTCGCCGCCGCGCGCGGCGCCTGGCTGCACGTCGATGGCGCGTTCGGACTCTGGGCCCGGGCAGTCCCGGATTTGAAGGCGCTCGCATCCGGCGCCGAGCGCGCCGACTCCTGGGCGGTCGACGGGCACAAGTGGCTGCAGATGCCCTATGACTCGGGCTTCGCGATCGTGCGCGATGCCGACGCGCATCGCCGCGCAATGGATATCTCGGCGAGCTATCTCTCCGAGAGCCCGCGCGACGGGCGCAACCCCACCCACTACAACCCGGAGCTGTCTCGGCGCGCACGCGGATTCGCCGCGTGGATGATGATCCAGGTGCTGGGCCGGCAGGGCATCGCGGAGATCGTGCGCCGCCATTGCGCGTGCGCCGCGCTGATCGCGGCCCGCTGCCGGTCGGTGGAGGGCATCGAGGTGCTGAACCGGGTCTGCCTGAACCAGGTCGTGCTGTCGTTTCAGGAGCGCGAAGGCGACGATCGCGGCGCCGACACGCTCACGGAACGGATGGCGGAGGCGCTCAACGCTACCGGGCGCTTTTTTCTGCGGACGGCGGAGTGGAAGGGGCACCGGGTGCTGCGCGTTTCGGTGATCGCCAACGGCACCGACCGCGCGCTCGCGGAAGAGCTGGCGGACGCCATCGAGACGGCGTGGCGGACGATCCGCTCAACGAAACTTGAAACGACCCCGACAAGGCGGTGAGGAGAGCATCCGATGTACGACTACGCCGAAGCATGCCCGATATCGAAAGCGGCGTCCGTGCTGTGCGAGCGCTGGACCCTGCAGATCATCCGTGAGATGTTCATGGGGGCGACGCGTTTTTCCGAGTTCCAGAAATACCTGCCACGGCTCTCCCCGGCGCTGCTCAACACCCGCCTGCGGACGCTCGAGGCGCAGGGCATCATCTTGCGCAAGCGGGTGCCCGAGAAGAAGGGCTACGAGTACCAGCTGACGCCGGCGGGCAACGCCTTGAAGCCGGTGCTCGGGGAATTCGGAAAATGGGGAATGAATTTTGCGTTCCAGAGCATGGAGGGCGACCAGCTCAATGTTGCCGTCATCGTGCGTGACTTCGCCTTTGCGCTGGATACGGAGCAGCTTCCCTCCGGGCAGAGCGTTATTCAGTTCAACGTGCAGAACGATGGCGAAGCGGTCCGGAAATTCATCATGGTGCGCGACCGGGCCGCGCAGGCGTGCGACGACAACCTGGGTAACGAGGTGGACGTTTATCTCAGCGCCGGCCTGAAGACGCTGTATCAGATCTGGTACGGCGAGGTCGGCGTCAATGCGGCCTGTCAGCAAAAACTGGTGAAGATCGTGGGGGCGCCCGTCTACACCAACAACATATCCAGGTGGCTGCGGACCAGCCAGTTCGCGAAGTTCAACCCCAAAGTATCGCAATAGCGGAAACGCGCAAGGCCGCGAAACGCTCTTCAGGTTTCACGGCCTTGCTGTCGTCGTGCTCTAGAAAGTCAGCGTCGAAGCGCCTTCGCTGACCACGCCCAGCATGGCGACCGACCCCGCCAGCGTTACGCCGTCGAGCAGATCCTTCTGCTCGTAGCCGCGGACCTTCGCGCACGGCGGGCAGACCATGATGGTGCCGCCGTTCTCCATGACATTTCGGATCATGGTGTGTACCGGGGGATCGAGTGGATTCAACTGGGCGACCGGCGCGGCGTTCTTCCTGACCCAATCGACGCCCGAGGCGACGAGAAACATGGTGACCTCGAACCCGGAAGCGACGCCGCCGTTGGCGACGCTCCACGCGACGGACGAACGCTCGTTGTCGAAACCGTTGGTGACCACGATGACCAGCTTTTTCCTTTCAGCCATGACCTCTCTCCTTTTTGGGTTGCATTAAGTCCGAAATCGGACGATTCCAGATTAAGGGGAGGATCCTTCCGCAGATAGTGCAGGAGTTGTAGCAAACCGATACAGAATCTGTAGTGACCGAAGAGCGGGGCGCGCCGCGCTCGCGACGCCCCAAAAAAATGACCGGGCACAGCGGCCCGGTCATCACGGCGAGTTTGCGCCAGCCTACTTGCGGGTCGGGAAGCCTGCGTTGAGCCAGCCCTGGGTGCCGCCGTCCATGAAGCAGACGTTGGTGAATCCGCGCTTCTTGAGCGCATGCGCGGCGAGCGCCCCCATCGGCCCTGCCTGGCAGGCGGTGACGATGGGACGCGAGCGCGAGGCGAGCTCGCCGGGCAGATCGGCGTCGGCGCTCTCGTTCAGCTTGCCAAGCGGCAGATTGAGCGCGCCGGGAATGATTTCGGTCGAAGCGCTGATGTCCGCCGCATTGCGCGGATCGATGAACAGGATGTTGGAGTCCTGTTCCTTGCGTTCCCTTGCTGCCTGGGGGCTGATCGCCGGCACTTCAGCCTTCGCTTCGGCCACTCGTTCGCTGAAAGACTTTTCCATGATTCGTTCCTCCTGGTTAAGATCGCTGCGTTGGGAGATGACTCGTTTTCGGGACTGCTTTCCGTCCGAGATCGGACGCTCGCAGAATAAGGGGCGGGACCTTCGGGAGACAGTGCAGAACCTGTAGCAAACGACTACAGAATCTGTAGTAACGGCAAGTGCAGGCCGGCCGCGGGGGCGGCTATCTCCTGCCCCAGCGCATCGCTAACTGGTAGAAGACCCGGTGCGCGGGGCAGCGGTCGACGCGGACCGCGCCTTGCAGGACTTCCAAAAGCAGATCCTGCTCGAGGGAGTACATCATAATATGGGGACGGAGTCCGGTTTCCTCATGCGCGGAAACCGGGCTCCGTCCCCACATTCTGGCCATGTACTCACGCGACCCCGATATCAACCGATCGCTCAACTACTCCGTGCGCGACGGCGTGGCGTGGTCGCTGATGTTCGGCGCGGGTGAGTCCTATCTCCAGGCGTTCGCGGTCTTTCTCAAGGCAACCACCGCCCAGATTACGGCACTTAGCGCGGTGCCCTTGCTGCTTGGCTCGATCGCGCAGCTTGCATCCGCCTGGGTGGCGGGGTACGCCATCCGGCGCAAGATCCTGATCTTCGCCGGCGTGGCGCTTCAGTCGGTGGCGTGGCTGCCGATCATCGCTCTCGCGTTCGTTCCGCTCGAGTCTTCGGTGACCCTGCTCATTGCGGCGGTCGTGCTCTATTACATCGGCGGCCAGTTCGCCGCGCCGCCGTGGAGCAGCCTGATCAGCGATCTCGTTCCGGAGCGCCGGCGCGGCCGCTTCTTCGGCCGGCGCACGCAGCTGATGAGCATCATGACCTTCGCGAGCCTGGCCGCGGCGGGGCTCACCCTGGAATTCTTCGAGCAGCGGGCGCTGGCGCACTGGGGCTTTGCGGCGATTTTCGCGATTGCGCTATCGGCGCGCCTTTACTCGGTCGCCCAGTTGATGCGCATGCACGAGCCGCTCGCGCGCCTCGCGCCGTTGACGCTCCCGCCTCTCGCCGGGCTGCTCGAGCGGATGCGCGGATCGGATTTCATCCGCTTCGCGCTCTTTGTCGCCTTCATGAATCTGGCGGTCGCCATGGCCTCGCCGTTCTTCACGCTCTACATGCTGCGCGACCTGCGGTTTTCCTATGTGGAGTTCACCGTGGTCAACGCGTTCTACGTGTTGATGCAGTTTGCGGCGCTCAAGCTGTGGGGCCGGCTGTCGGACGTGTTCGGGAATCTCCGCGTGGTGCAGGTGACGAGCATCGTGTTCCCGACGCTGCCGATCCTATGGGTGCTGTTTCCCAATTTCTGGTCGATCATGGTGTTGCAGGTCATCTCCGGCGTCGCCTGGGCGGGATTCAGCCTCGCGGCGGGAAACTTTCTGTACGACGTCGTGCCGCCGGCGAAGCGCGCGGCCTACAGCGCCGTGCACCAGGCGCTCTCTAATACGGCGATCTTCGGCGGCGCACTGATCGGCGGCTTCCTCGCCACTCACGCGCCGCAGGAGCTCCAGCTCGGCGGCTACACGGTCGTGTTCGCCAGCGGCCTCTGGCTCGCGCTCTGCGCCTCGGGCGTCGCGCGCGCGGTGGTGATCGCGGTGTTCCTGCGGCGGCTGCGCGAGACGCGCCTGGTGCGGCCGATTTCCGCGACGGCGCTCGCCATCCGGGTCATGCGAGCCAACGTGCTGGCCGAGTGGTTGTTCGAGTTGCTGCCGGGGCGCAAGCGCACACCAAAGGACCGTCCCCCGCCGCCAGACGGTTCCGGGTAACATTCGCTGGCCACGCGCGGTTAATGAACACCCAGGCTATTCCATCCAGCGCGCTCGCGCGCAAGCTCGGCGCGGTCGCTGCGGGCTCCAAGGTTCCGTTTCGCCTGGTGCTCGCAGACGGCACTGTCATCGAGAGTCGGGGCGCGAGTCCCGCGTTCACGCTGACGTTCCGGACCCGGGGCGCCGAGCGCCGAACGGTCGCATTCGGCTATGTCGGCCTGCTGGAGTCGTACATTTTCGGCGGCGTCGACATCGACGGCGACATCGCGCTGGCGGTTCGCGCCGGAATCGAGAGCGGCTACGACCGGGTGCCGAACGCGCTGGCGGGGCTGCGCAACCGCTGGCACGAGTGGCGCTTCTCGAACCGCTCGATCGCGCAGGCAAAGGCGAATGCGCGTTACCACTACGGCCTGGGCGAGGCGTTCTACCGATACTGGCTCGATACGGCTGGCATGATGTACACCTGCGCCTACTGGGCGGAGGGCACGACCACGCTCGAGCAGGCGCAGAAGAACAAGATGGATCACGTCTGCCGCAAGGTGCAGCTGAAGGCGGGCGAGACCTTCCTGGATGTCGGTTGTGGCTGGGGCGGCCTGCTGTTTCATGCCTGGGAAAACTACGGCGCGCTCGGCACCGGCATCAATACCACCACCGAGCAGGTGACGGAGCTGCGCGCCGAGATCGCGCGGCGCGGCCTCGCGGAGAAGATCGGGCTCGTCGAATGCGATTTCCGCGAGATGCCGGGCCGGTACGACAAGCTGCTGTCGATTGGCACGCTGGAGCATGCCGGCCGCGACCAGCTGCCCGAAGTAGTCCGGGCGCACGCGAACGCGCTCAAGCCCGGGGGCCTCGGCGTGATCCACTTCATCGGCCACGTCGGCACCCGCGACACCGAGCTCTTCATCCGCAAGTACATCTTTCCCGGCGGGTGGATCCCGAGCCTGGCACAGGCGATCGACTGGATGGAGCGCTGCGGCCTCGAGGTGCTCGATATCGAGAATTTGCGCCGACACTATGCGCTGACACTCGACGCGTGGGGCGAGCGCTTCGACCGGAACTGGGATGCGATCCACGCCCTCGACCCGCGCCGGTTCGACGAGGCGTTCCGTCGCAAGTGGCGCGCTTATTTGTGGTCCTGTGCGGAGGTGTTTCGCTCGACCCTGGACCTCAATCTATTCCAGGTAACTGTCAGCAAGGGAAATGTCAGGACCGGCTATCCGATGAGCCGGGCGTTCCTCTATCCTACTTCTTCTTCACGTTGATGAATCTGCCCGTCCTGATGGCCTCGCCGAAACTCCTCCACGCGTAGTCGAAGCTTCCGGTCTGGCCAAGGCTGAAGGCGGCCGAGGTCAGCGCGCTGACAAAGGTGATCTGCAATTCCTCCGTGGCGGAGGAGGAATCGCCGCCCGGCAGCTGCAGCAACGGCTCGAAGGGGAACTGGGCATCCTCATGGGTTGCGTCCGTGATCGAGATTTCGGCAACGTCGCTCCGGATGTAGAAAAAAAAGTAGCTGCGGTCGCGCACCGGGGAGATCCGCTCGTCGGCCCCGAGCAGCATCATGGGCTTGGCGATCTTTCTCAGGTAGCCGGGCAGTTCCTTGCCGGTTCCCGCGGCGTCGAGCAGGATGCCGCCCGCGGCGGGGGCGCCCACGCCCAGCGCAATCGCGGCCGCGGCGCCCCCGTACGAGTGCCCGGCAAGAATGATCCGGTTGACGTCGATGCGGCGGTCGAAGAGGTCCGGCCGGCGGCGGATGTGCGTAACGATTCTCGCCAGGGTCCTGCCGTTGTCAACCCACGGACCGTTATTGGGCAAGGTCACGGCGAGGCCGTGCATGCCCCAGGTTGCCAGATGATAGGCCTGGTAGGCGTGGTCGTCCTTCGAGTTGTCGTGTCCATGGAGCAGGATCACGAGCGGCGCCTTTTCGGCCGGTGCGGACAGGTACCAGTCCGCGACGATGCTCTCCTTGTCCGAGAGGCGCAATTCGGAATCGCTCTCCACGGTCACCTCGAACGGCCCGCGCAACCTGAACTGGTCCACGTCGGCTTTGTGGCTGAGCAGATACGCCCGCAACTCGCTCGGGGACAGAGGCTTGAGCGGGGTTACGCCGGTTGACGGGAGCCGCGCGCAGCCGCTGGCGAGCGCGAGCCAGGCGATGGCGAGCAAAACGTGCCATTTCACCCTGTTTTTTTGCGAGGCGGTCAAATAAAATCTCGGCAAGGCTACTCCGCCGGTCTCAGCCCGGCACGCTGCATACGAATCGATGATAGCCCGGAAGAATACCAGCACCCGCGTTGTTGCCCTGCTTGTTCTGCAGGCCCTGTGGCTCACGGCCGCCTATTCCCAGCAACCCGGCGCCTCCGCATTCGAGCAGGAAGCCAAGAAGCAGGAGGCCATCTACCAGAGCCGCGGAGAGAACGTGCCCTCGGGCTATGTCGTTGGCCGATCGCTCCTGTCCTATATCTCCACGCTTCCCGCCGGCTTCGATCGCACGTTGGCGGATCTCGGCCCATCCGACCGCTGGCTGGACATCGGAGCGGGCGAGGGGAACGCGGTGCTGGATTATTACACTGAACTTTACGACGCGATGCACTGGGAAGGGCGCGAGCGGCGCGGCAGCAAGGCGCAAGCCGTCGCGATGTCCATCGAAGACCGCAGGACGCCCGAGTGGCACCAGACGGCCGCTCGCCTCGCGCCCAATCAGATTCAATATCTGTACGGGAAGCGCATGCGGGAGTACTCGCCGGGGGACCTGGGACGGTTTCAACTCGTCACCGACGTGATCGGGGGATTCTCGTACACGCGCTACCTGTCCGTGTTTACTGAGAATGTCCTGAACGTCATGGAAGTGAACGCAACCTTCTTTACCCTTCTGCTGGATGTCCGCGCGGAAACCGAGCCGGATCCTGCCCTCTACAAGGAACTGCGGTTCCTGACCGAAATAGAAAACGCCGACGGTTCCGATGTCAAGGTGTGTTCCTGGCTCAAGCGCATTACTTGTGTGCAGGTGACTTGCGAGCTCAATACGGAATTGAAGCGGCCGATCGAGCTGTATCGAATTCAGAAGGTGTGCGAAAAGGTTGCGGTTCCGTCTCTAGCGCCCCTGAGCTACGAGGCCGGAACGCCTCCCCCGCGGCGCTATCGCCTGGTTCCGCCGCAGGCGGCATTGCTCGAGGAACGCCCCACGATTTACGAGTGAAGGGCGATCCAGTGCGCGTGTCGCGAACTGTACGTTGTATACTGATTTTGCAACGCGCCGGGTGCGCGGCATGCGGTATCACGGGGGGAACATGACTTACTTCGTGGAAGGACTGAGCGGGCATACCGAGCCCGAAACCAGGGTGCGCCGCGTCGGCGAATACGATTCGCTGCCGGAAGCGGTCGCCGCCGCGAAGCGCCTGGTGGACGGCTACCTGCGGCGCGAGCACAAGTCCGGCATGGAGGCGCGGACGCTGCTCGCGAAGTATCAGGACCAGGGCGAGCACCCCTACATCTTCCGCGACGACGACACGACCTTCAACGTGCCGGGGTTCAACCACCTTCACTACGCCACCTCGCGCAGCAGCGACATCTGCTCCGGGAAGAAGTAGCGAAACGTCCGCGACCGCGAGGCGGCGTCATGGATAAGCGCGCGGCCAAGCGCCACACCCTGATGCGCAAGGTCGTCGAATGAGGCGCAGGAAAGCGGCGCAGTCGGCGAGCCGGCGCCTGCGGGAGCTCATCCACCGCAGGAACATGGTGCTGGCCGTGCTGCACGCGCCGACCGCGACGCACGCGCGCATCATGGAGCGCGCGGGGTGCGAAGCGGGCTTCGTCGGCACCAGCGGCGTCGTCGGCTCCTACACCGGGCTCGCCGACGTCGGCAGCGCCACCCTGACCGAATGCGTGCAAATCGGGGGCTGGATCGCACAGAGCGTGAAGTTCCCGATCATCCTGGATGGCGACACCGGGCACGGCGGCATCATGGCGGTGCGCCGCCTGGTGCGCGAATGCATCCGCGCCGGCATTGCGGGGGTGCGCATCGACGACCAGCCGATCGAGGGCAAGCGCCGCACGCAAAGCGCTGGCGTCGAGGTCGTGCCGCTCGCGCACGCGATCGCGCGCTACCGCGCGGCGGTGGACATGAAGAACGAGCTCGACCCCGACTTCGTCGTGATGGCACAGTGCTATTCGCGCGACGCGGCGAACGGCGGGCTCCAGGATTGCCTCACGCGCCTCAAGGCCTACCGCAAGGATGCCGGAGTGGACTGGGTGCAGTTCGAATCGCCTCATTCGGTCGCGGAGATCAAGCGCGCGCGGGCGGCCGTCGAGGGGCCCTTCTCGTTCATGAAGGGGAAGCTCCCGCGCTATCTCGGCCTCGACGAGCACCTCGCGCTCGGCGTCAACATCGCCTGGTACCCGGGCTTCACCCACCACGTGACGTGGGCGGCGCTGTGGGACTTCATGCGGGAGTTCCGCAAGCACGGCGTCGGGGCGTGGGAGGCGTTCGTTGCGAGCCGCAGGAACCGTCCGTACCCGGTGCCGGAAGTCGGGCCGGAAGGCGAGGGGCTCGCGAAGCAGCGCGCGCTCGAGAAGCGCTACCTCTCGCCCGCGGCGCTCGGGAAGTACCGCAGGTAATACAGGAAAGGAGCATGGCGTGGCGCGCGACGGCTACCGCATCTTCGATTCCGACACCCATGTCGGGCCGGTGATGGATGTGCTTGAGAAGCACCTCGCCGCGACCGAGAAAGCGAAGCTCCCCGCGTGGGAGGAGCACAAGACCGCCAACAAGCGCGGCCACGTGACCTACACCCGGGGGCAGCGCCGCTACCGCCGCCGGCTCGGGACCGCGAAGCCCGAGGACACCCCCGGCGGCTACATGGCGGGGTTCACCGGAGTAAAGCGCGAGCGGGAGGTTTCGCCGCTGGTGGACCACGATCCCGCCGAGCGCATCAAGGACATGGACTACGAGGGCGTGGACGTCAACCTCACGCTGCCTTCGGGCTGGTTCGGCACCTGGACGGCGGGCGAGGACGTGGCGCTCGAGATGGGGATGTACCGCGCCTACCACCGCTGGATGGAGGAATACTGCGGGGCCTTCCCCGGCCGCCTCGGTGGCGTGATCCTCGCCAGCGCCCGCGACGTCGAAGGCAGCGTCGCGGAGATCCGGCGCTGGGGAAAATCGCGCTGGGCGTGGGGCGTGCTGCCCTACGCTCCGTACGGCACGCCGCTCGATCATCCCGCCCTCGAGCCGGTGTGGGCCGCGGCGCAGGAATTCGATGTCGCGGTGACGCTGCACACCTTTACCGTCATGCCGCCGTACGCGCCGGGCGGCCTCGATACCTGGGACAACCTGTTCCTGCAGCGTTCGGCAGCTCATCCCTGGTGCGGCATGCGCAACATGGCCGCGCTGATCGGCGCCGGCGTGATGGACCGCTATCCGCGGCTGCGCATCGGAACGCTCGAAGCCGGGCATGGCTGGCTGCCGTTCTGGATGAAGCGCATCGACGAGCATGCGGAAACCATCCGCGCGGCGATCGCCTCCCTCAAGAGCAAGCCGAGCGAGTACGTGACGAGCGGGCGCTATTTCCAGAGCATCGAGATCCCGGAGGGCGCGGCACTGACCAATGCGGTGGCCGACCTCGTGGGCGACGGCGTGCTGATGTACGCCTCCGACTACCCGCACGGCGAAAGCCACTTCCCGAAATCGGTCGAGACCGTGCTCGGCTGGGACATGGCGGAGGGGCGCAGGCGCATGCTCTTCTGGGACAACGCGGTGAGGCTCTACGCCCGGTGCGGCTTTGGCTGACAGGAGGCGCCTGATGAAATCGAACTGGATGATTCTGCCGATCACTGTCATTGCGACGGCGTTGCCCGGTGCCGCCCGTGCGCAGGGCGCCGCGGACGCCTATCCCGCGAGGCCGGTGCGGGTCATCGTCGGCCTTGCGCCCGGCGGCGCGACCGACATCCAGACGCGCCTGTTCGCCCAAAAGCTCACCGAAAGTTTGGGACGGCCGTTCGTGGTCGAGAATCGCGCCGGCGCCGGCGGCACGGTCGCCTACGCGCAAGTCGCCAAGTCCGCGCCGGACGGCTACACGCTGCTAGGGGTGGCGGGCGGCTACACCATCACGCCCTTCGTCTATTCGAAGCTCGCCTACGACCCCGTGAAGGACTTCGCCCCGATCTCGCTGCTCGTGCAGGCGCCGTTCCTGCTGCTCACGCATCCGTCGCTGCCGGTGAAATCCGTGAAGGACCTGCTCGCGCTCGCGCGCGCGAAGCCCGGCGCGCTCGATTGCGCGTCGGCCGGGCACGGCACGTCCACCCACATGGCCTTCGAGCTGTTCAGGACGCTCGCGAAAGTCGAGATCACCCACGTACCCTACAAGGGCACCGGCCAGTCGCTGGTCGACGCCATGAGCGGCCAGGTGCACATGCTGTTCGGAAACGTGCTGTCCTCGCTGCCGCACGCGCGTGCCGGCAGGCTGCGGGCGCTGGCGGTTACCACTGCTAGGCGCTCCGCGGTATTGCCCGATCTGCCGACGATTGCGGAGGCCGGCGTGCCCGGTTACGAGAACAGCACCTGGCACGGCTGGCTCGCGCCCGCAGGCACGCCCGCGGCAATCCTGATCCGGCTCAACTCGGAGCTTGTCCGAAGCACCCGGTCCCCGGACGTCGTGGATAGGCTAGCGCCGGACGGCGGCGAGCCGGTGGGCAGCACGCCCGAGCAGTTCGCACGGCACATCGCAGGGGAGCTGGCGAGCTGGAGCAAGCTGGTCAAGGAAGCCGGCATCCGGTTCGAGTGACATCTGTCCTCGAGCGTCCGCGCGCCCAGTCCACCCGGTGAAATCGACAAGGTGCGTCGTGTTATCGTCGCGGCCTTGTCATGACGAACAAAGGGAATTGACATGCTGAACGCGGCAATTTACGGGCTCGGCCGATGGGGCAACCGCCTGGTGGAATCGGTGCAGGGAAGCAGCAAGATCAGGGTCGTGAAGGGAATCTCCCGCGATCCGGAAAAGCACAAGGAATTCTCGCAGAAGACCGGCATCAAGGTCGTCTCGTCATACGGGCGGGTGCTGAAGGATCCCGATATCGGCGCCGTCATCCTGGCGACGCCGCATTCGCTGCACCTCAAGCAGATCCAGCAGGCGGCGAAGGCGGGGAAGCACGTGTTCTGCGAGAAGCCGCTGACGTTGACGCGCAAGACCGCGGAGAAAGCCGTCGAGGCCTGCCGCGCGGCGGGCGTCACGCTCAGCATCGGATTCAACCGCCGGCACGCGCCCTCGTTCGTCGAGATGCTGAACCGGATCCGCACGGGCGCGATCGGCGACGTGCTGCACGTCGAGGCGACACATTCCGGTCCGACCGGCTACAGCCTGGACCCGGCGAGCTGGCGCTCCACCCGCGCCGAGGCCCCGGCGGGGGGGATGACTGCGCGCGGCATCCACACGCTGGACGGCATGATCCAGATCGCCGGTCCGGTCGCGAGCGTCTATGCGTTCAGCGAGAAACGCAAGCTCGCCCCCGAGGTGGACATGGACGACACGACTTCGATGCTGCTGAAGTTTGCCGGCGGCGCGACCGGATCGCTCAGCACCGTGTTCGTGACCGCCGATCTCTACCGCATGCACGTTTTCGGGTCGAAGGGCTGGGTCGAGATGCGCGGCGACACCGAGCTCATCATGCGCGAGCTCCAGGGCCAGCCCGAGCGCATCACGCTGCCCGCGGCGGACAAGGAAAAGGCGGAGCTGGAAGCGTTCGCCGACGCCGTCGCGGAGAAAAAGAACTTCGTCGTGCCGGCTGAGGAAGCGGTCAACGGAGTCGCCGTGCTGGAGGCGATCGTCGCTTCGGCAAAGAAGGGCAAGCCCATTCAGATCAAGTGACTGATAGGGCGTGACTGATAAATCGTGACTGATGAAGCGTGACTGGTACTGCGTGACTGATGAAGCGTGACTGATAGAGCGAGCTGTTTGTAACACCCCTTACTCCGGCTCTCTCTCCGGACGGGAAGAGGAGATTCCTTCTTAAGACAAGCACGCCGTACCAGTCACGCCTTTTCAGTCACGCCGCAACAGTCACGCTTTTCGGTCTTAACCGCGGTTGAGGACCTCCTGAACCTTCGCCTCCGGCACCTTGATGTCGACGCCGGCACGCTCCTCCTGCAGCAGCATGAAGATGCGCGAGTCGCGCTTCGGCCAGCCTTCGCGGTTCATCGCCTCCGTCATCTCCTGGAGCACCGTGTTCGCGATTTTCATCGGCACGTGAAATTCGCGGCCGACTTCGGTGGCGAGCGTCACGTCCTTGTGGGCGAGTTCGAGCGCAAAGGCTGGCGGGTCAAACTTGGCAATCAGGAACTGCTCGGCAAGCCGGTCGAATGAGCGCCGGCGGCCGAATGCGCCCTGGCGAATGGCCGCCCACAGGGCGAGCGGCTCGACGCCCGCCTTCACGCCCATCGTCATGACCTCAGCGAGCGCGGCCAGGATCGCGTAGCCCGCGCAGTTGTGAACCAGCTTGGCGACGGTGCCGGAGCCGACCGGGCCGACGTAGATCACCTGGTCGCCGATCGCGTCGAGCACCGCCTTGTGCCGGTCGAATGCGCCGCGGTCGCCGCTCACGTAAAGGGCGAGCTTGCCGCTCTTTGCACCGGAAGGGCCGCCGGAGACCGGCGCGTCCAGCATCGCGATGCCCTTTCCGGCGAAGCGCTCGGAGAGCCGCCGCACCACGGTCGGCGAGTTGGTCGAGAGGTCGAACCACGCCGTGCCCTTGCGCATGGCCTCGAGGAGCTCCTCCGCGACCGACTGCACTTCCTTCGGGCCCGGCAGCGAGGTGAACACGACGTCCGCCGCTTTGGCCGCCTCGCGCGCCGAGTTCGCCCAGGTGCAGCCGGCCTTGAGATGCGGCCCCGCCGCCGCCTCCCGCACGTCATGGACGGCCACGTCAAAGCCTGCCTTGCGCACGTTCAGCGCCATGCTCGCGCCCATGGTGCCGATGCCGATGAAACCCACTTTCATTTTTCCCTCCGGCAAAACAGTGACTGATGAATCGTGACTGATGGGGCGTGACTGATGAAACGTGACTGATGGAGCGTGCAGGACGGGCGGTAACCCGAGTCACCAGTCACGCCGTACCAGTCACGCATCTCCAGTCACGCCTTATCGAGTGCGGCGAAGCCGCGCTCGAGATCAGCGATGAGGTCGTCCGGGTCCTCCAGGCCAATGTGGAGCCTTATCACCGGCTCATCGCGGCTCCATCGCGTCAGCGTCCGCGTCCTCAGGATCTCGGGGTGTGTGGCGATGGCGAGGCTCTCGAACCCGCCCCAGCTCGAGCCGATCCCGAAGATTTCCAGAGCGTTGATGAGGGCGGTTACCTGCGCCTCGGACGCGGGTTTCAGCACGAAGGAAAACAATGAGGCTGCGCCGCTGAAATCGCGTTTCCATATCGCGTGCCCGGGATCGCCTTCGAGCGCCGGATAAATCACGCGTTTTACCTCCGGCCGCGACTGCAGCCAGCGTGCGACTTTCAGCGCGTTCGCCATCTGCTGCTTCATGCGCACCCCGATTGTGCGGAAGCCGCGCAGCGCGAGGTAGCAGTCGTCGGGGCTGACGCCGTAGCCGTAGTCGGCGACCGCGCGGCGCACCGTGAGCCAGTGCTGCTCGTTGGTGACGATCACGCCCATGACGATGTCCGCATGCCCGGCGATGTACTTGGTCGCCGCGTGGATGGAGACATCAACGCCCTTCTCGAAGGAGCGGAAGAAATAGGGTGTGCCCCAGGTCGTGTCCGCGAGGACCGGCGCTCCGCGTGCGTGCGCGGCCGCCGCAATCGCCGGGATGTCCTGCATCTCGAAGGTGAGCGAGCCGGGCGCCTCGCAGAACACCGCCCGCGTGTTCGGCCGGATGAGCTTCCCGATGCCGGCGCCGATCGACGGGTCGTAGTACTCGATCTCGATGCCGTTGGGGTTCAGGCGCCGGTCGCAAAACGTGCGCGTGGGGGAGTACACCGAATCCGGCACGAGCAGGTGGTCCCCGCTCTTGAGGAAGGACCACAGCGCCACCGCGATGGCGGCGAGCCCCGAGGGCAGCGCCACCGCAGCGTGCCCGCCTTCCATTTGCGCGACCGCCTCTTCCAGCGCGAAGGTGGTCGGCGTGCCCGAGAGGCCGTAGCGGACCTTCTTGTAATCGTCGCCACCGCGCGCCTCGTAGCTCGCGCGGTCGGGGAAGATCACGGTGGAAGTGCGGAACACGGGCGTGTTGACCATGCCCTGGTAGCGGGAGGGGTCGCGGCCGGTGCGGGCGAGGAGGGTGTCTTTCTTCATGAGAGCGAGAAAGCGATTCCAGGGGATCGGGTCCATTGTGCGGCGCGCACCCCGCCGGTGCAATATGTGGACTGGCGGATTGCTGGCGGGCGCCGTATGCCGGATAATCTGCGCCCGGAGCCCTGCGCGCAAGGCGCGGGGCTTTTAATTCCAACAAACGGACTTTCCCGGAAGGCTGCATCGTGGACACGCACGCGTCGCATCACGGCGGAAGGGTCGAGGACCGGCGCCTCGTCACCGGCAGCGGCAAGTACGCTTCCGACTGGAGCCTGCCCGGCCAGCTCTACGCGGCGTTCGTGCGGTCGGACCGCGCCCATGCCGAGATCGTGTCGGTCAATACCGCCAAGGCGGCGCGGCACCCGGGCGTAAAACGCGTCTATACCGGGGAGAATGCGATCGCGGCCGGCTACACGAAATACTTCGTGATCGTCAGCTATCCCGGCCGCGGCGGAAAGCACATCATCAAGCCGCCGCGCCCGATGCTGGCGGCGCGCAGGGTGCGCCACGTCGGCGACGCGGTGGCGATGGTGGTCGCCGATACGCCGCTTGCAGCGCAGGATGCCGCAGAGTTGGTCGAAATCGAATATCGCGACCTGCCCGCGGTGGTGTCGGCGGAGGCGGCGCTCGCGCCCGGGGCGCCGCAGCTGCACGAGGAAGCACCGGGCAACCTTTCCTTCGACTACGAGGCGGGCAACGAGGAAGCGGCCAACGCCGCGCTCGCGCAGGCCGCGCACGTGACGCGGCTCAAGCTCGAGGTGAGCCGGGTCGCGCCGAGCCCGATGGAGCCGCGCGGCTGCACCGTGCGCTATGACGCGCAGGACGGCACCTACCACGTCCACGTGTGCATCCAGGGCATCAACATGATGCGCAAGCAGCTCGCGGCGATCACGGACGTGCCGGAAGACAAGCTCGTGGTGCACGCGCAGGACATCGGCGGCAGCTTCGGGCAGAGGAGCGCCGCGTACCCCGAATACGCCATGCAGATGCTGGCGGCGAGGGAGCTCGGCCGGCCGGTGCGGTGGATCTCCACGCGCTCGGAGGGTTTCATGAGCGACACCCACGGGCGCGCCAACACGGTGACCGGGGAGCTCGCGCTCGACCGCGACGGCAGGTTCCTTGCGTTGAAGCTCGACTGGATTTCCGACATGGGCGGCTATCTCTCGGCGACCGGCTCGGCGAGCCACACGCGGAATCCTTCCACCTGCATGACCGGCGTCTACCGCATCCCGGCGCTCTACGGGCGATTCCGGCTCGCGTTCACCAACACGGTGCCGGTCGCGGCGTACCGCGGCGCCGGCCGGCCGGACATGGCGTACGTGATCGAGCGCCTGGTGAGCCAGGCCGCGGCGGAGTTGAAGATCGACCCGGCGGAGCTGCGGCGCCGCAACTTCATACCGAAGGAAGCGTTTCCCTACAAGACGCCCACCGGCTCGACCTACGAGGCGACCGATCTCCACGCCGTGCTCGAGCGGGCGCTCGAGTTTGCCGACTGGAAGGGGTTTGCCGCGCGCCGCCGGAAATCGGAGCAGGCGGGGAAGCTGCGCGGCCTCGGCATCGCCACCGTGATCGAAAATACGGGGGCAGGCCTGTTTCCCAAGGACCAGGTCGAGATCGAGGCGACGCCCGCCGGAGAGATCAATGTCTACACGGTGTCGCAATCGCAGGGACAGGGCCACGAAACGACGTTCGGCATGGTGGTGGCGGAGACGCTCGGCGTTCCGCTCGAGCGGGTGCACATCCGCCAGGGGGTGAAACCGCTCATCGGCAACCACACGGGCGGCTCGCGCTCGACTGCGGGCGCCGGCAGCGCGTGCAAGCTCGCGGCGCTGAAGTTCATCGAGCAGGCGCGCTCGCTCGCTGCAGAGCGGCTCGAAGTGGAACCGTCGCAGGTGGAGTATGCGGCCGGCGTTTTCCATGCACGAGGCACGAAACGGAAAACCGGCATTCGCGAGCTGGCGAAATCCGGCGCCATCAACGTCACGGCGGAAGGCACCTTCGGCTCGACCTTCCCCAACGGCTGCCACATCACCGAGGTGGAAATCGATCCCGCGACCGGGGCCTCGCGCATCGTCGCCTACAACGCGGTGGATGACTGCGGCAACGTGATCAACCACACGGTGGTCGAGGGCCAGGTGCACGGCGCGGTCGCGCAGGGCGCCGGCCAGATCTTCGGCGAGCAGGTGGTCTACGACCGCCAGAACGGGCAGCTCGTGACTGGCAGCTTCATGGACTACTGCATGCCGCGCGCCGGGCTGGTGCCGGCGATTCAAATGCAGGATTCCCCGGTGCCGAGCGTCAACAACACGCTCGGCGTGAAGGGGGTGGGCGAATCAGGCTGCACCGCCTCGATACCGTCGCTCGCGAACGCCGTGCTGGACGCGCTGCGGCCGCTCGGCGTCGCGCACCTCGACATGCCGATGACGCCGGCGAAGCTGTGGCACGCGATACACTCCGCGAGAAAATCATGAGCGCAAAGGCACACGATCATCATGACCCGGTCGGGCGGGTCGAGGACGCCCGCCTCGTCACCGGCGCCGGCACGTTTGCCGCCGACTGGAACCTGCCGGGACAGCTTCACGGCTATTTCGTGCGCTCGGACCGGGCGCACGCAGAGATTGTCTCGGTCAACGTCGAACGGGCATTGAAGCACCCCGGGGTGAAGGCGGTCATCACCGGAGCCGACGCCGTCCGTGCCGGCTACGTGAAGCCGATGCACACGCTCAACTTTCCCGGAAAGGGCGGCATGCAGACCCGGGCGCCCGAGCGTCCGGTGCTTGCGCACACCGGCGTGCACTTCGTGGGCGAGGCGGTGGCGCTGGTGGTTGCGGAGTCGGCTGAGGCGGCCCAGGACGCCTCCGAACTCGTGGAGGTCACATACCGCGAACTGCCCGCGGTCGTCTCCCCGGAGGAAGCCCTTGCGCCGGGCGCGCCGCAGCTCCACGAGAACGTCCCGGGTAATCTCGCGCTAGAAGCGGAGGTGGGTGATGCCGCCGCAGTCGAAGCGGCGTTTGCCCGTGCGGCGCACGTGACGCGCCTCAAGGTGGAGGTTTCCCGTGTCGCGCCCAACCCGATGGAGCCGCGCGCCTATATCGCCGCCTACGATGCGCGCGCCGACAGCTACACGCTGCACGTCTGCTGCCAGGGCATCACGACGTTGCGCCGGCACCTTTCCGTGTACACCGGCGTGCCCGAAGAGAAGCTCCATTTCGAGGTGGGCGATGTCGGCGGCGGCTTCGGCCAGCGCACGCCCGCCTATCCTGAGCACGGCGCGTTGATGTTGGCGGCCAGGCAGACCGGCCGCCCGGTCAGATGGGTGTCGACGCGCGCCGAAGGCATCGCATGCGACACGCACGGGCGGGCCAACGTCATCGACGGAGCGCTCGCGCTCGACCGCGAGGGCCGGTTCATTGCGATGCGGCTCGACTGGGTGAACGACATGGGGGCGTACCTGTCGCCGGCCTCAATGGGCCACATCCGCAACACCTCGACCTGCATGACCGGCGTCTATCGCATCCCCGCGCTCTACGCCACCTATCGGGTGGCGCTCACCAACACCAACCCGGTATCGTCGTACCGGGGCGCGGGGCGTCCCGATATCGCCTACACGGTGGAGCGACTGGTGAGCCAGGCGGCGGTGGATCTCAAGATGGACGCGGCGGAGCTGCGGCGGCGCAATTTCATCCCGCCCGAGGCGTTCCCCTACAAGACCCCGACCGGCTCCACCTACGAGAACGCCGATCTGCCGGGACTTCTCGAGAAGGCGCTGAGGGTCGCGGACTGGAAGGGCTATGCCAAACGCCGCACGCAGACGGAGCGTGCCGGGAAGCTGCGCGGCATCGGCATCGCCACGGTGATCGAGAACACCGGCGCGGGCCAGGCGCCGAAGGACGAGGTCGAGCTCGAGCTGGACGCCGGCGGCGCGGTCACCGTTTACACGGTTTCCAAGTCGCAGGGCCACGGCCACGAGACGACGCTCGCGATGATCGTGGCCGGCGCGCTCGAGCTGCCGCTCGAGCGCGTGCGGGTGCGCCAGTGCGCGCCCGAGAAGGAGCGCCTCGTGGGCGGCCATACCGGCGGCTCGCGCACGACCGTCGGCGCGGGCAGCGTGTGCCACCTCGCGGCGAAAAAGCTGATCGAGCACGGGCGACCGGCCGCCGCCCTCGAGCTCGGGGTCGAGCCCTCGCAGGTGGAATATGCGAAGGGGGCGTACCGCACGAAGGAGTCGAAGCGCGCGGTGAAGCTTGGCGACATTGCGCGGGCCAAACCGGTCTCGGTGATCGCGGAAGGCAAGTTCGGCTCGACTTTTCCCAACGGCTGCCACATCGCCGAGGTCGAGATCGACCCCGGCACTGGCGCGGCCGAGATCGCCTCCTATTGCGCCGTGGATGACATCGGCACCGTGATCAATCACGCGGTCGTCGAGGGGCAGCTCCACGGCGGTGTCGCCCAGGGGGCGGGGCAGATACTGGGCGAGAAAGTGGTTTACGATCGCGGCTCGGGACAGCTCCTGACCGGCAGCTTCATGGATTACTACATGCCGCGCGCGGGGCTCCTGCCCGCGATCAGGGGCGCCGAGCACCCGACGCCGAGTGCGGTGAGCCCGCTCGGCGTCAAGGGCGTGGGCGAATCGGGTTGCACCGGGTCGCTCCCCGCGGTCGCCAACGCGGTCATGGACGCGCTCGCGCCGCTCGGCATCGGGCACCTCGATATGCCGCTCACGCCGGCCAGGGTGTGGCACGCGATTCACGCAGCAGGAAAGGGGAACAGCTGATGTATGCACTGAACTATGTCAAGGCGAAGTCGCTTAAGGACGCGTCCGCGTTTGTCGCGAAGAACCCGGAGGCGAAGCTCCTCGCGGGCGGCATGACGCTGATCCCGACGCTGAAACAGCGGCTCGCTCGGCCCACGCATGTCGTGGACATCGCGGCTCTCCCGGAGCTGCGCGGGATCGCGGCGAAGGGCGGCAAGCTCGTCATCGGCGCGGGAACGACCCACCACGCGGTCGCCACGTCGCCGGCCGTGAGGAAAGCGATTCCCGCGCTCGCCGGCCTCGCCGCCGAGATCGGCGATCCGCAGGTCCGGAACCGCGGCACGATCGGCGGCTCGCTCGCGAACAACGACCCGGCCGCGGACTATCCTGCCGCGGTGCTCGGCCTCGCCGCGACCGTGGTCACTACGCAGCGCTCGATCGCCGCGGATGATTTCTTCCAGGGATTGTTCGCGACCGCGCTGGAAGGGAGCGAAGTCATCGTGCGCGTGGAGTTCCCGCTGCCGAAGCGCGCGGCCTATTCCAAGTTCCACCATCCCGCGTCGGGCTACGCGATGGCGGGCGTCTTCATCGCGCAGACCGCGGGCGGCGTGCGCGTGGCGGTTACCGGCGCGGGGCCCGGAGTGTTCCGCTGGACGGCTGCGGAGGCGGCGCTCGCGAAGTCCTTCAAACCCGCAGCGCTCGAGGGCCTGCCGCTCGATGCGAGCGGGTTGAACAACGACATCCACGCCGACCGCGAGTACCGCGCCAACCTGGTGCGGGTGATGGCGAAGCGGGCGCTTGCAAAACTTTCGGGAAAGAAGTGAACATGGCCAAGGTCACCATCAAGGTAAACGGCAAGAACTACGCAAAGGCAGTCGAGGACCGCATGCTGCTCGTGGATTTCCTGCGCGACGAGCTGAAGCTCACCGGCACGCACGTCGGCTGTGACACCAGCCAGTGCGGCTGCTGCACGGTGCATATCGACGGCCGCGCGGTGAAGTCGTGCTCCGTGCTCGCGGCGCAGGCGAACGGGGCGAGCATCGTGACGATCGAGGGCATGGCGAAGAAGGGCAAGCTCCACCCGATCCAGCGTGCGTTCTCGGAATGCCACGGGCTTCAGTGCGGCTTCTGCACGCCGGGCATGATCATGGCGACGGCGGGGCTTCTGAAGGACAACCCCAATCCCACCGACGAAGAGATCTACAAGGGGCTCGAGGGCAATCTCTGCCGCTGCACCGGCTACATCAATATCGTCAAGGCCGTGAAGATGAGCGCGAAGCTCCTGCGCGGCAAGAAGCACTGATTCTGCGGCCGGAATCTTGACTCCAACCCGGGATTCCGCGGCAGCCAGACCCGGCAGATATTCCGCCGTCACGTGGGCCGTCGTCGCGCTCGCGCTCGTACTCTATTACCCCACCTTCAGCACCGGCTACGGCGGGACGGCCATATTCCTGCTGGCCGGGGACTGCATGTTGCAGGGAAAGGCGCTGGCCGACTGCTCCCCCGGCTATTCGTATCCGCCGTTTTTCGGTTTCTTCATGATCCCGCTTTCGCTCCTGCCGCTGTGGGCCGGGAAACTCGCCTGGTACGGGGTCGTGATCGCCACTACCTACGGCTGCTTCAGGATATGCGAAACGCTGACGGTCGAGTCGTTCGGGCTGACGCGGAAGGAACTCGCGTGGGTGCGGCTCTTCACCGTGATCCTGAGCTTCAAGTTCGTGATGGCGGTATTCGCGAACCAGGCCTATGACAGCCTCGTCTTCTTCTTCCTCCTGGTGGGGCTCTACGGCTTGTCGAAGAGCAGGGATTTCCTGGGCGCATTCGGACTCGCCGCCGCGGCAGCGCTGAAGGCGACGCCGCTCCTGATGCTCCTGTATCCCCTGCTGCATCGGAAATGGAAGCTCTTCGCGCTGGGTGTCGTGCTGTGCACGGGCCTTTCCTTCCTGCCGGACGTCCTCTTCCCGCCGAGCCCGCCCAACGCCGGCTATCTGCAGACATGGCTGGTGGGATTCGCGGGCGGAGGGCTCTTCGGGACGCGCCCGGCGGAGGGATACGCCCAGTTCTTTCAAGGATCGGATCATCTCAACCAGTCGCTGAAGACCTTCGTATACCGCCTGGTGGATCCGCGCAACCTGGCATGGGGGGATTTCACGGCGCAGGTCCAGGTAATCCTCTACGCTGTGTACGTTGTCTATTGCCTGGCGGCGCTCGCGATCATCCTGCGATCGGCAAAAATGGAGGGCGCCCACCTGTGGGGCGCATCGGTCGTGGTCATCAGCATGCTGATGCTGTCGCCGATATCCAGCAAATCCCATTTCGTCGCGCTGCTGCTGCCGTATATGGCGATCGTCGCCTATCTGCTGAAACACCGGGAGCTGTGGGCTCGCGCCGTTCCGCTCCTGGGGGCAAGCTTCGTCCTGAACCTGCTCGCCTCGCGGTTTCCCGCGGGACGCGGGCTGTCGATGAAGATGCTGTCCCTCGGGAGCATCACGATCGCAACGCTGCTGCTGCTGGCCGTGGTGGCGGTGATTGTCTTCCGGAGAGGGAAGGACGCGAAGCCCGCGGGGTGAGACCGGCGCAGCGAGCGGTCCTAGTCCGCGAGCTCGAAGATCGCGTCCACCGCAACCGGGACGTTGCCGCGCAGCGCGGCGACGCCCAGGGCGGAGCGCGCGTGCCGTCCTGCCTCGCCCAGCGCCTGCACCATCAGGTCGGAGCAGCCGTCGAGAACCTTCGGCTGCTCGAAAAAGCCGGGCGCCGAGCTCACGTAGCCGCAGATCCGCACGCAGCGCTTCACACGCGACCAGTCGCCGCCGACCGCGGCTTTTACCTGCGCCAGGATGTTGAGACCGCACAAGCGGGCCGCCGACTG
>DATICE010000041.1:0-9203 GCA_035456985.1 Burkholderiales bacterium
CGCGGCGTCGAGCCCGCGCTCGGCGGCGAGCCTCTTCCAATGGTCCGCATTGAGGACGGTCATCACGCTCAGATAGGGCTTCCCTTCGCCGAGCAACATCGCCTGCTCGAACAGCGCGTCGCGCGCGATGGCGGACTCGACGTCCACCGGCGGGATCTTTTCCCCGTTCGAGAGCACGATGATCTCCTTCAGGCGCCCGGTGATGAAGACATGTCCCTGTGCATCGATGCGCGCGGTGTCCCCGGAATTGAGCCAGCCGTCCGCCCCGATCATCGCCCGGGTGGCCTCCGGGTTGTTCCAGTAGCCAAGCATGATGTTGGGGCCCTTGATCATGAGCGCGTTGTTCTCGCCGACCCTGACTTGAACGCCGGGCAGCGCCCGGCCCACGCTGGCCGGGAGGTTGTCGTGAATGCGGTTTGCGCACGCGACCGGGCTGGTTTCGGTGAGCCCGTAGCCCTGCAGGACGGTGAGCCCGAGCCCGGTGAACACGCGCGAGATCTCCGGCGGCAGCGCCGCGCCCCCGCAGGTCGCCGCGCGCATACGGCCTCCGAGCCGCGCGAGGATCTTCTTCGCCACCAGCGCGTGCAACACCGGCCACAGCAGGAACGACGGCTTCCACGGCCCCCGCCCCTGCGCATGCTCGAATCGCGTCCAGCCCACCTCCACCGCGAGCATGAAGAGCTTCTTTTTCAGCGGCGAGCCCGCTTCGAGCGCGTCGCGGATCCGGCCGTAGACGCGCTCGTAGATCCGCGGCACGGATACCAGGACGGTCGGGCGAACCGCCTGCAGGTCCTCGGCGAGCTGCGGAATGCCGCGCGAATAGGTAGTCGTCGCGCCACTCATGATGGTGAGGTAGTAGCCGCACGTGCGCTCGAAGGTATGCGAGAGCGGGAGGAACGAAAGCAGCACGTCGTCGGGCCCCGTCGTCAGCACGTCGAGGGACAACGCCGCGGCATTGCTGAGGATGTTGTGGTGCGAGAGCATGACACCCTTGGGGCGCCCGGTGGTGCCGGAGGTGTAGACGATCGTCGCCAAAGCGTTCCGGTCGCGTGACATGTGACGCGCCGGGCCGCCCTGGTCCGGCAGCCACTCGCCGAGCGATCGTAACCGCGTCTCGCCCGCGTTGGACACGGGGTGAACGGTCAGGATGCGCGTGAGGCTCGCGAGCTGGCCCTTCACCCCATACAGCTCCTGCCACTGCTCGGCGCCTTCGATCAGCAGCACCTTGCAGCCAGAATCCTGGATGATGTAGGCGACGTTTTCCGCGCGGTCCTGTGTGTAAAGCGGCACCACCACCAGCCCCAGTCCGAGCGCCGCCTGGTCGAAGATCACCCATTCGGGGCAGTTGCGCAGCATTACCGCGACGCGGTCGCCGGCCTTGATGCCGTCCTTCTCGAGCGCCGCCTGCCAGCGCGCGACCTGGTGGTCGATCTGCGCCCACGTGTAGTCGCGCCAGTTGTTGTGGCTCTCATTGAACGCGCGGTAGGCGACATTGTCCGGCGTCCGTTTCACACGTTCCCGGAACAGCCCATCCAGCGTGATCGCCGCTTCGACTGGGATCAGGTGACTTGCGGGTTGTGCCATGCCCCCTCCTGCGTTCGCTGCTGCTGGTTGTTCGTGATTTGTGATTGACGCCTAATTCAGTCAAGAAACGGGTCTGGATACAGCTTCGCCCCCGGCGTGACCGCATAAGGACCGAAGTCAGTCACGCCCTCCGCGCGCAGCACGTCTTCGTCGATGTAGAAATTTCCGGTGGCGCTGCGGCTGTCGCGGCTGAGGATGACGTAGGCCGCGTCTGCCATGATGGCGGGCTTGCGGCTCGCCTTGAGGATCGCCTCGGGGAAGTTCACTTCGATTGCGGCGGTCGCGATGGTGGTGCGCGGCCACAGCGAATTGACCGCGACCCCGAACGCACGGAGCTCCTCCGCCATTCCCAGCGTGCACATGCTCATCCCGTATTTTGCCATCGTATAGGCGACGTGATCCTTGAACCAGCGCGGCTTCATGTTGAGCGGCGGCGAGATCGTAAGTATGTGAGGATTGGCCGCTTTCTTGAGATGGGGAATGCAGGCCTGGGAGCAGACGAAGGTGCCGCGCAGGTTTACCGCGAGCATCAGGTCGAGCCGCTTGACGGGGGTGTCGAGCGTACCGGTGAGCGAGATCGCGCTCGCGTTGTTGACCAGGCAGTCGATCCCGCCGAACGTCGCCGCGGCCTGCTTCACCGCATCGGCCACGGCCTCGGCGTCCCTCACATCGAGCTGGATGGGGAGCGCCGCTCCGCCTGCAGCCTCGACTTCCCGCGCGACGCTGTGGATCGTGCCCGACAGCTTCGGGTGCGGCTCGGAGGTCTTGCCGGTCACGACGATCCTTGCCCCGTCGCGGGCGCAGCGCAGCGCGATCTCGCGCCCGATGCCGCGCGTCGCTCCCGTTATGAATATCGTTTTGCCTTTGAGCCCCGTCACCCGTCACCCGTCACTTGTCACTGCCCTTTGAAGACCGGCTTGCGTTTCTCGACGAACGCGGTCACTCCCTCCCCAAAATCGCGCGTTCCCGCGCAACGCGCAAACGCCTCGATCTCGGCCTCGAGCTGCACTGCAAGCGCCTGGTCGGGGCTTTCGTTGACGAGGCGCTTGGTCTCGCCAAACGCCTGCGTTGGGCCGAGCGCGAGCCGGCGCGCGATGGCCTCGGTTTCGGATCCGAGCTGCTCGGCGCCGATCACCCAGTTGACGAGCCCCAGCTTGAGCGCCATCTGTGCGTCAAACGTATCCGACAGCAGCATGAGCTCGAGCGCCTTGCGCGCGCCTACGAGCCGCGGCAGGAAATGGGTCGCACCCCCGTCCGGGCTCGTGCCGATCCTGCTGTAGGCGATCGTGAACTTCGTTCCTTCCGCCGCAATCGCAAGGTCGGCCGCCGCCATGAGGCTCACCCCCGCGCCCGCCACCGCTCCTTGAATGCTCGCGAGGACCGGCTTGGGTGCGCGCCGCAGCGCGAGAACCGCGTTATTGAGCTCCATCCCACCCTCCCGCACCAGCGCCGGCATGCGCGCAAGATTGGCGCGGAAGTACGCCACGTCGCCGCCAGCGAGGAACGCAGGGCCCGCACCGCGCAGCACGACCGCGCGCGCCGCCGCCTCGTGCGCTGCGCGCTCGCACGCAGCGCGCAGCTGCACGATCATCCGCGCATCGACCGCATTCAACACCTGCGGGCGGTTCAACGTAATCGTCGCCACGCCATCGACCACCGAATACAAAACGGTTTCATTCATGGATTCGTACCGGAAGAGCCGAAGGATGAGGGATGAGGGATGAGGGATGACCCCCGCACTGCGGGAGTCTGAACTGGGTCATCCTTCATCCTTCCGCCTTCATCCTTAGGCCATCGCTCGTCATGGCGCCGGGCTTGGCTCGTGATCGCGACTCTCAAGCTCGGGCCACGAGGTCCGGCCGCGCAGCGCTTCGAACGTAACCGGCTGCGTGGTTTGATGGATCTCGGTCTTGCCGAGATCCTTCGGGAAATCGTCCACCATGATGACGCGGCGGCGCAGATCTTTCGCGCGTTCCATCGCCTCCTTCTCCGTCTGCGTGATCACGCCCTTGGCATACGCCTCGTCCACGATGGCATCCGCGAAGCCCCCGGCGATCGTGCCCTCCGCGCGCGCCTTCCGGATCTTGGCGCCGATCGGCTCCGCGGCGATCACCGCGCGCAGCGCCGCTTCCAGCACCGTAACCGGCTCGTCGGCGTCCCGCGGGATGAATACGCCCGCAGTCAGGCGCGCGCGCGCCGGGCCGGGTGTGAGCAGCAACCCGACCACCTCGCTCCCCAGGCGGTCGCGCGGCGGCGAGAATTCCCGGCCCAGGGGAAAGGCAAACGGAAAGATGATCGCGCGCAGCAGTACCCCTGCCACGAACCGACTGGGCAGGTTCGCAATCAGCCCGTAGAACGCGTCCTCGGTCCGCGCCAGGGCATCCCGCACCGACCAGTGCAGGAGCGGCAGGTCCTCGGCCGGCCGGCCGTCGTCTTCATAGCGCTTGAGCGCGGAGGAGGCGAGGTAGAGATTGGACAGAATGTCGCCCAGCCGCGCCGACAGCCGCTCCCGGCGCTTGAGCGATCCCCCGAGAAGGAACATGGATACGTCGGCGGCCCAGGCAAACGCGGCGGACAGGCGCGTCAGATGCTGGTAGTAGCGCTTCGTATGCCGGTCGCCCGGCACGGAGACGAAGCGCGCACCGGTCAGCCCCATCCAGAAGGCGCGCGCCTTGTTCGACGCGATGAACGCGACGTGGCCGAAAATGGCGGCGTCGAAGTCGCGCACCGCCTTGACGGGATCGCGCTCCTGCGTCGCCTGGATTTCCTTCAGCACGAAGGGATGGCCACGGATGGCGCCCTGGCCGAAGATGATCAGCGAGCGCGTCAGGATATTGGCGCCTTCCACCGTGATCGCGATCGGCACCTGCTGGTAGGCGCGCGCGAGATAGTTGCTGGGCCCCAGGCAGATGCCCTTTCCACCATGCACGTCCATCGCGTCGTTGATGACGCTGCGGCCGCGCTCGGTGAGGTGGTACTTGACGATCGCCGACACGACGGAGGGCTTCTCGCCCAGGTCCACGGCGCCGGCCGTCATCACGCGCGCCGCTTCCATGATGTAGGTATTGCCGCCGATGCGCGCGAGCGCCTCCTCCACCCCTTCGAAGCGTCCGATCGAAAGGCGAAACTGCTGGCGCACGCGCCCGTAGGCGCCAGTGGTGAGCGCGCAGCCCTTGGCAATGCCGCAGGCGTTGGCGGGAAGCGAGATGGAGCGCCCCGCGGCAAGGCAGTTCATCAGCATCTTCCAGCCCTGGCCGACGTACTCGGCGCCGCCGATGACAAATTCGAGAGGGACGAACACGTCCTTGCCCCACGTCGGGCCATTCATGAATACAGCGTTGAGCGGGAAATGCCGGCGCCCGATGTGGACGCCCTCGGTCTGCGTCGGGATGAGCGCGAGCGTGATGCCGATGTCGTCCTTGTCGCCGAGCAGGTGGTCGGGATCATAGAGCCGGAATGCGAGCCCGAGCACCGTCGCGACCGGTGCGAGCGTGATGTAGCGCTTCTCCCAGGTCAGGCGCATGCCCAGCACGTCTTTCTTCCCCTGCCACTCGCCGCGGCACACGATGCCGAAGTCCGGGATTGCGCCGGCGTCGGAGCCGGCCTCGGGGCTGGTCAACGCGAAGCAGGGAATGTCGAGGCCCTTGGCAAGCCGCGGCAGATAGTTATTCTTCTGCGCCGTCGTGCCGTAGTGCAGCAACAGCTCCGCAGGACCGAGCGAGTTCGGCACCATTACCGTGATCGCCGCCGTACTGGAGCGCGTGGTGAGCTTCATGATCACTTCGGAGTGCGCGAGCGCGGAGAAACCGAGCCCGCCGTACTCCTTGGGAATGATCATGCCGATGAAGCCCTTGTCGCGGATGAATTGCCAGGCGTCGGGCGGAAGGTCGTGGAGTTCGTGCGAAACCTCCCAGTCGTGCACCATCGCGCACAGTTCTTCCACCGGGCCGTCGATGAAAGCACGCTCTTCCGCCGTCAACGCCGGCTTCGGATAGCGGAGGAGCGTCCCCCAGTCCGGCCGGCCGCTGAAAAGTTCGCCGTCCCACCAGACCGTGCCCGCCTCGAGCGCCTCCTGCTCGGTCTGCGACACCTGCGGCAGAATTCTGCGGAACAACCCCAGCAGCGGCCGGGCGACGAGCGCGCTGCGGATCGGAGTCGGACCGCACACGAGCGCGCCGACGACGAGAATCGCCCACAGCGCCACGACGAGTGGCTGCGGCCACTCCGCGTACCAATCGATCAATGCCAGTACGCACGCGAAAGCAATCGTCCAGACGACGGCGGGCAAGCGGTGGTAGGCGAGGATCCAGGCGATCGCGAGCGCGGCGAGGACGATCAGCAAAGTAGACATGTTTGCCCCTGTTCCGGTCGTGCCAGCATACACTCGGCCACCGCGCGCGGCTACAATGCATCCGCGGGAGGGTAGGCATGGCGCAGGAGCGGCAGCGTGGCGTTGCGTTCGCCAAGACGACGCGGCCAGTCATCGGCAGCGCCGTGCGGCGCGAGCGGCTGTTCGCGCAGATGGACGGAACCCCCGGCCGCACCGTGGTCTGGATCTCGGGGCCTCCCGGCGCCGGCAAGAGCACGCTCGCGGCGAGCTACATCGAGGCGCGCAATTACGCCTGCATCTGGTACCAGGTCGATCCGGATGACGCCGACGTCGCCACCTTCTTTCACTACCTCGGCCACGCGGCCCGCCGGCTCGACGCCGGCCGCATGCGCGAGCTCCCCGCCTTCGCGCCGCAGTACTCCGGGGACGTTGCGGCGTTCGCGCGGAACTTCTTCCGCCAGTTGTTCATGCACGTCAAGTCGCCGATGGTGCTCGTGCTCGACAACCTGCACGAGGTCTCCGCGAACAGCACGCTGCACGCCGCGCTCGAGGCGGGCCTCGCGCAGGTGCCGGGCCACTGCTGCGTCGTGATCATCAGCCGCACCGAGCCGCCCGCCGCGCTCGCGCGGATGCGTTTGGGGGGCGGGATGGTCCACCTGGGCTCGGAGGACTTGCGCATAGGGCCCGAGGAGATCGCCGAAATCGCCAACCTGCGCGGCCAGTCGCTCTCGCCGGAAGCGCTGGCGAAGCTCCAGGAGCGCACTCAGGGCTGGGCTGCCGGGCTGGTGCTGATGCTCGAGCACGCGAAGGTTTCCGGGCACATCGCGGAGCTGCCGGGAGACGCGACGCCCAAGGTAATATTCGATTACCTCGCCGGCGAGATTTTCGAGCGCTTCGAGCCGAAGACGCAGCAGTTCCTGCTGCGGATCGCCTGCCTGCCACGTTTGAGCGCGGAAGTAGCCGAGGCGCTGTCCGGGGACGCGCGCGCCGGCCGCCTCCTCCTCAACCTCTCGCAGAACGACTATTTCGTGCGCGAGGTTCCGGGTGACGAGGGCCGCTTCTACCAGCTGCACCCCCTGCTGCGCGACTTCCTGCGCGACCGCGCGGCTCAGGTCCTTCCCGACGCGGTGGGCGCCGACGAACTGAAGCGCGCAGCGGCGCTGCTGCGCGAAGCGGGGCACCTGGAGGATGCCGTCTCGTTGCTCGCCGAGAACCGCGAGTGGGCGGAGCTCGCCCAGATCGCCGCGGAAGAAGCCGACGCCATGCTCGAGCAAGGCCGCAGCGAGACCCTGGGCGGCTGGCTGGACCTCCTGCCCGCAGGAACTCTCGAAACTGACCCGCGGCTGCTTCTCGCTCACGCCGCGAGCCGTGTGCACGCAAGTCCCCGGACGGCGCGCCGCCTGTTCGTGCAGGCGTACGACGGGTTCCTGCGTGCTGGCAACACGCGCGGCGTGATTCGGAGCTGCTGCGGGGTGGCGCGCGCGATCATATTGGAGTTCGACGACTTGACCGCGCTCGATCAATGGATCGGCACTCTTTCCGGGCTTCTTACCGGGGGCGAGCGCGGCGGCGGCGGCGTCGATCCGGCCGCTGCGGCGACGCTGATCCGAATGCTGCTGCTGCGCGATCCCGGCAATGAGCGGCTCGACGAGTGGCTGGACCGCGCCGAGCGCGTGGCCCGCGCGAGCCCGGATACGCGCGCCGCATCAGGGATCCTGGCGGAATTGGCACTTGCTCGTGCCGTGCTGGCGCTGTTGCGCGGCGACTTTACCGCCGCCGAAGCCGCGAGCGGCGCGCTGCGCTCGCGGGTAGCCGAGCAATCCCCGGACCTGCGCATCGCGATTGAGATTGCGTCCGCGATGAGCCATATACTGGACGGATCGCACGAGACTGCACTGCGCGCAGCCCGCGAGGGACTCACGATCGCGGAAGCGCAAGGGATGCGCGCATACGACGAGTGGTTGCACGCGCTTGCCGCAGCGGCGGCTCTGGGTGCCGGAGACCGCGAGGCGGCCCGCGCGGAGCTGCAGGCGCTCGAGGCTGCGGGCTCCCGTTTGCGCCGCGGGGATCACGCCTTCATCCATTACCTGAAGTGCTGGCTTGCAGCGGTCGGGGGCGACACGGCGGCGGCCGGCAGCGAAGCGAAGCTGGCCATTGCGCTCGCCGTTGAACTGGGGATCCCGTGGCTGGAATGCTTCGCGCGCATCGGAGCGGCCCAGCTCGCCAGTGTCGAAGGTGACCGCCGCGGGGCCGAGGCGCAGGTCCGCAGCGCCCAAGTCATTGCCGAACGCCTTCGCAGTCCGCTCCTCCTCGTCCCGGTACACTTCGCGACGGCGGGCACGGCGATTCTGGCGCACGACGAGGACGCCACGCTCGCGTCGCTGCGGGCGGGATTCGCATCGGCGCGCGAGCTCGGATTACGCTACATCGCCGCGATCCGTCCCAAGCTCCTCGCTGAAGCGTGCGCGCTGGCCATGCGCCGGGGCATCGAGCCCGAATACGTCCGCACGCTGGTGCGCGCGTGGAAGCTCCCGCCGCCGCCTTCCGCGCTGCGCGTGAAGGAGTGGCCCCGTCCCTTCCAGGTCACCGCGCTGGGCGGCTTTACTCTATTGCACGAGTCCAAACCGGTGGAATTCTCGAGCAAAGGACCGGGCCGCCCGATGGAGTTGCTCAAGGTGCTGATCGCGCTCGGGGGGCAGAACGTCCGCAGCGACCAGCTCGCCGATGCGTTATGGCCGCGCGTGGACGCGGACTACGCACACAAGTCCTTCACCACGACGCTGCACCGGCTGCGGCGGATCTTCGACGATGACGATGCGCTCATTCTGCGCGAGACGCGCCTGAGCATGGAGCCGAAACTCGTATGGGTGGATACCTGGGCGCTCGATCAGCTCCTCTCGGAACTTGACGGCGCGCTGCGCGAGCCGCGCGGGCGAGCGGAACCACTGCTACGCGCGCTTGCCGATGAAGCGCTGGCGCTCTACCGCGGCCCCTTCCTCCCGGACGAATCGGAGCAGCCGAGCTATATCGCCTGCCGCGAGCAGCTTCGCGGCAAGCTGCTGCGGTGCGTCACGCGCGTTGCGCGCTGGTGGGAGGACAACGGGATGCCGGAGGCGGCGATCGACTGCTACCTGCGCTGCATCGACGCCGACGGGCTGTGCGAAGCCTTTTACCGCAGTCTGATGCAGTGCTATCAACGCCGCGGCGAGCGCGGCGAAGCGCTCGCGACCTATGAGCGGCTGCGCACCATGCTGGCGACCCGCCTCAAGTCCATGCCGTCGCAGGAAAC
>DATICE010000042.1:0-7000 GCA_035456985.1 Burkholderiales bacterium
CTATTCGGTTTATCCACGCACCAGCGGCATCGAGGGGAACCAGGTCGTGAACCTGACCGGCGGGCCCTACAAGCACCAGCAGTACCGCGCCAAGATGAATGTCGTCTTCACCAACAAGAACGTGACCTGCCAGTACCGCGCCGTCGGCCACCCCATCGCCGTCGCGCTGACCGAAGGGATCGTCGATCTCGCCGCGCACAAGCTCGGCATGGATCCCGCGGAGTTCCGCCGCAGGAATCTCATCCCCGACGACGCCTATCCCTATACCTTCCCTTCCGGGATCAAGTTCGAGAAGCTCTCGCATCACCAGGCGCTCGACAAGCTCCTCGAGCTGATGGATTACAAGAAGCTCCGCGCCGAGCAGGCGGAGCTGCGGAAGAAAGGCATCCATCGCGGCATCGGGCTCGCCGCGATGATCGAGGTCACCAACCCCTCCCCCGCGTTCTACGGCGTGGGCGGCGCGCGCATCTCTTCGCAGGACGGCGCGACGCTGCGCTTCGAGCCGACCGGCATGGTGACCTGCATGGTGAGCGTAACCGAGCAGGGCCAGGGGACGGAGGCCGTGTTCGCGCAGATCGCCGCCACCGCCGTCGGCGTCACGCTCGACCGCGTGCGCGTTATCACGGGGGACACCGGAACGACGCCGTATGGCGGCGGCACGTGGGCTTCACGCGGCGCCGGCATCGGCGGCGAGTGCGTGCTTCAGTCCGGAAGAGAACTGCGCTCCCGCATTCTCGACGTGGCGGCCGCGATACTGAAAACGGACAAGGCGGAACTCGACGTCGCCGACAACGAGATCGTGAGCAAGATCAGCGGCGAGCCGCGGCTCGAGCTCTCGGAGCTGGGGCGCGTCGCCTATTTCCGGCCCGACACGCTGCCGATGGATTTCCAGTCCGAGCTGATGGTGACGCGCCACTACACCCCGCGCGGTTACGGCTTCGCCTTCACCAACGGCATGCAGGCTTCCCTCGTCGAGGTGGACACGGACACCGGCTTCGTGAAGCTCCTCAAGCACTGGTGCGTGGAGGACTGCGGCACGGTGATCAATCCCATGCTGGTGGACGAGCAGGTCCGCGGCGGCATCGTGCAGGGCATCGGCGCGGCGCTCTGCGAGCACTGCCTCTACAGCCCTGAGGGGCAGCTCCTGAACGGCAATCTCGCCGATTACCTGGTGCCGATGGCGGGCGAGATGCCGGACATCGTCGTCGGGCACGTGTCCACGCCCACGAAGACCTCCGAGCTCGGTGCGAAAGGCGCCGGCGAGGCGGGAACCGCGGGCGCGCCGGGCGCGGTGATGAACGCGATCAACGACGCCCTCGCGCCCTTCAACGCCCGCGTCACCGCACAGCCGTTCACGCCCGAGCGGGTGCTCAAGGCACTGGGCAAAGTCTAGCCGGCCGTTTCGAAATTCCTGTCGAAGTCCTCGGGCACGTTGGGGCCCCAGGCGTAGAGCGCGTCCTGCGGCGGCCAGTCGCGCGCGTCCCATTGCGCCTCGGCCGGGATGTAGTCGATGTCGCAGAAATACTCGGCGAGCCCCTTCCAGGGATCGCGGATGTAGAAGAAGAAATTCGAGCCGAGGACATGGCGCCCGAGCCCCCAGCCGTAGCCGTAGCCCTTGTCGAGCAGGCGGTTCGCGCCGAGGCCGATCTCGTCGATATTCGCGACCTCGAAGCTGGCGTGGTGGTAGCCCGGCCGATCCGACTTGAGGAACGCGAGGATGTGGTGGTCGCTGCCGCCCTCGCAATGCAGGAACGCCACGATATCCCGCGCCCGGTCGGAAAGCCGCAGTCCCAGCACCCGGGTATAGAAATCGATCTGCCGGTCGAGAGCCGGCGTGAAGCGCAGCGTGTGGCCGAGGCGCCGCGGGCGCACGGCTGCGTCGCGCGGCGGGCAGCCGCGCGCGCCGACGCGCGAGTAGTGGCCAGGCGTGTTGATCCGCCACTCCGGCCCGCCGAGCGCGGGCGCGGGCTCGGCTGCGCGCACGTTCAGCAGGACACCGTCCGGGTCGCGCAGCCAAATTCCGTCGGCCGGATGTTCGCGGGGCGGATCGAGCAGCCGCACGCCGGCGTCCTCGATGCGGCGCTTCAGTCCGGTCAGGAGTTCGGCGCGCGCGCCGAAGCAAAGGTGGTGCAGCCTGCGGCTCGGCGCTTCCAGCAGCACCATCTGGTCCTGGTCGCGCCCGTGGCAGCGCATGACGATGCGCCGTCCCTCCTCGCGCGCGTCCAGCCCGAAGTCCTGGTAGAACTTGCGCCCGACTGCCGGGTCCGGCACCGCCAGCGCAACGTGCTGCAGTGAGCGCACTGTCATTGGCGACCTCCGCTCGCTCTCGTGCATCGCAATATATAGCAGAAAGGAAAACACTGCTGCGCCCTGGAGGTCCCGATGCTTGACAATTGGCATCGCCCTCTCATAATCGCCTGACAGGCTTGCCGGAGAAACGTCCCTCGCGGGACGTTCCGAGGGCCGATCGTGAAGGCACCGATTCGAGGGGATAAGCAGGGCGCCGCACGCCGGTATTCCGCAACCATTTCCTGGAGGGGATCATGTCGGACACACTTAAAGGGATGCTGCACTTTACGGGGCGTGTTCTGGGCGCCCTGGCAATCGCACTCGCACTCGCCGGCCCGGTGGCCGCGCAGGAGAAGAAGCCGATCAAGATCGGCTTCAGCATGGCGCTGACCGGCGGCCTCGCCGGGGCGGGCAAGGCGGCGTTGATCGCGATGGAGATCTGGCGCGACGACGTCAACAAGAAAGGCGGCCTGCTCGGGCGGCCCGTGGAGTTCGTCTATTACGACGACGCCACGCAGCCGGCCAAGGTGCCCGGCATCTACTCGAAGCTGCTCGACGTGGACAAGGTGGATCTCGTGGTGTCGAGCTACGGCACCAACGAGATCGCGCCGGCGATGCCGATTGTGATGCGCAAGAAGCTGGTGTTTCCGTCGCTGTTCGGCCTCGCGGTGAACGACGAGTTCAACTACGACCGCTATTTCCAGATCATGCCGGCGGGACCCAAGCCGAAGACCGACTGGTCGGGCGGCTTCTTCGAGCTCGCGCTGGCGCAGAAGCCGCGGCCCACGACGATCGCGATCGTCGCGGCGGACGCGGAATTCGCGCTCAATGCGGCGGCGGGCGCGCGCGAAAATGCGAAAAAGTTCGGCCTGAAGATCGTCTATGACCGGACCTATCCGCCGGCCACCACCGACTTCACCCCGATCGTCCGCGCCATCCAGGCGACCAACCCGGATATCGTATACGTGGGCTCGTATCCCCCGGACTCCACGGGCATGGTGAAGGCGGCGAACGAGGTGGGATTGAAGACGAAGCTCTTCGGAGGCGGGATGGTCGGCCTGCAATTCGCGGCGATCCAGAAGAATCTCGGGCCGATGCTGAACGGGATCGTCAACTACGACTTCTGGGTGCCGGAGCCGACGCTGAAGTTCCCGGGCGTTGAGCAATTCCTCGCCAAGTACAAGGAAGCGGCCAAGGACAAAGGCGTGGACCCCCTCGGCCACTACCTGCCGCCGTACGCCTACGCTTACCTGGAGGTGCTGGGGCAATCGGTGGAGGCGGTGAAGAGCCTCGACCAGGCCAAGCTCGCCGCGCACATGCACAAGACCACCTTCGACACCGTGGTCGGCAAGGTGAAATTCGGCAAGAACGGCGAATGGGAGAGGAGCCGGGTGCTGTTCGTCCAGTTTCGCGACGTGAAGCCGGACAACCTCGAGCAGTTCGCGGGGCCGGGCAAGCGCGTCGTGCTCCACCCGAAGGAGTGGAAGTCGGGGGACATCGTCTACCCGTACAAGAAGTAGCGCGCGAGCGGCAGGGGCCCGCGCGGCGGTGTTCTCGTTCGATCTCCTGGCGAACGGCCTCGTCGCGGGTATCCTGCTCGGCGGCTTCTACGCCGCCGTGGCGATCGGGCTGGCCATCACTTTCGGCCAGCTCGACATCGTCAACATCGCCCACCCGGCGTTCGTCATCGTCGGCTCCTACATCGCCTGGATACTCAATTCGCGCCTCGGCCTCGACCCGGTGCTGATCGGGGTGATGGTCGCGCCGGTATTTTTCTTCGTCGGCGCCGCGATCTACCGTATCTATTACGCGGCGTTCGAGCGCACCGGGCAGGAGTCGCTCTCCGGGCTCGCCTTCTTTTTTGGGGTCATGTTCATCATCGAGGTCGCGCTGATACTCGTCTACGGCGTGGACTACCGGCTCGTCACGACCGGCTACATCGGCAAGACCATCGAGATCGGCGTCGTCGGCATCCCGCTGCGCATGGCGGTGCCGTTCCTGGTCGCCTCCGCGCTCACCGCCGGAATCTACCTGTATCTCTCGCGCACGTTCATGGGGCGCGCGATCCTCGCGGTGGCGCAGGATCGCCTGGCCCTGCAGCTGATGGGCGCCGATCCGGTGCGGATCAAGCAATTCGCCTTCGGGCTCGCCATCGCGACCACCGCGGTCGCCGGCGCGCTGCTCATCATCATCGGCCCGGTGGAGCCGTCGGTGGGCCGGCAATACATCGGCCGCGTTTTCGCCATCGTCGTGCTGGGCGGCATGGGCAGCATCCCGGGCATGTTCATCGCCGCGATGATCCTGGGCGTTGCGGAATCGCTGGTGGCATCGTTCATGGGGCCGTCGTGGGCGCCGGCCGTTGCGTTCGGGCTGCTGCTCCTCACGCTCGCCGTGCGGCCCTCGGGACTCTTCGGGCGGCAGTAAATGAAGATCAGTGTTTTCTGGGGCTCGATCGCCCTTGTCTTCCTCGCCGGGCTCGGGCTCACCCAGACCGCGGTGAACCCGTACTACTTCAACGCGCTCTACGTGATCCTGCAGGCGACCATCATGGCGGTGGCGTGGAACATCCTGGGCGGATTCACCGGCTACGTGAATTTCGGCAGCGCCGCCTTCTTCGCGGTCGGCGCTTATACGTCCATCGCTCTCGACAAGGCACTGGGTCTCCCCCTTCCGCTTCTGATACTTGCGGCAGCCGCCGTGTGCGGCCTCATCGGGCTGGGCGTCGGTTATCTCACCCTGCGCCTGAAGGGCGTCTACTTCGCTATCGCGACGCTCGCCATGGCTATCGTGATCGAGACCTTCGTCAACAACTGGTCGTACGTCGGCGGCGCGCGCGGCGTCTACATCCTGACCCCGGAGAAGCACCTCTGGTTCGACACCTACATCGAGATGCTGTTCGTGGTGATGCTGGGACTGACGCTGGCGGCGGTCGCGATCTCGCGCCAACTCAATTCCTCGCGCCTCGGCCGCGGGCTCGCCGCGATTCGCGACGACGAGCTCGCCGCCGAGTGCGCGGGCGTTCCCACGCTGCGCCTGAAGCTCGTGTCGACCACGGTGATGGGCGCCATGATGGGCGTCGCGGGCGCGCCCTACCCCTTCTTCGTCACGTTCGTCGATCCGATCTCGGCGTTCAATCTTTTCGTGGCGGTGAACGCGATCGCCATGCCGATGATCGGCGGCACCGCGCACTGGATCGGGCCCGTGATCGGCGCGCTGCTGGTGGGCTCGCTGCAGGAGATCATCACCGTCACCATCTCCTCGGAGCTGAACGTGCTTCTCGTCGGCATCATGCTCGTGCTCTTCATCACGCTCGCACCCCAGGGCATCGTCGGCCTGGCGCAGAAGCTGCACCGGAGGATTTTCCGGTGAGCCGGATCGTCCTCCGCGCCGAGGGCATCACCAAACGCTTCGGGGGATTCGTCGCCCTGGAAGATGTGGTGCTGCACCTCGCTTCCGGCGAGCGGCTCGGGCTGATCGGCCCCAACGGCTCGGGCAAGACCACCCTCATCAACTGCATCTCCGGCGCGCTCGTGAACGACGAGGGCAGCATCGAATTCGAGGGCCGGGATATCACGCGCCTGCCGCCCCACCAGCGCGCGCGGCTGGGCGTAGCCCGCACCTTCCAGATCCCCAAGCCGTTCCGCAGCATGAGCGTCCTCGAGAACCTGCGCGTGCCTCTGGAGTATGCCGCGTGGTCGCGGGCCGAGCACCGGCGGATCACCGAAGAGGCCATGGAGCTGCTCGAGCTGATCGGCCTCAAGCACTGCGCCGGGGCGAGTTCCGGCAGCCTCACGCAGGTGGACATGCGCAAGCTGGAGCTCGCACGGGCGCTTGCCGCCAAGCCGCGGCTGCTGGTCTCGGACGAGGCGATGGCGGGGCTCTCGAGCTCGGAGGTGGACGAGATCCTCGAGACGCTGTTCGCACTCAACCGGCGCGGGGTCGCGGTGATCATGATCGAGCACGTCATGCGCGCCGTGATGAAGTTCTCCGAGCGCGTCGCCGTGTTGGTCGCCGGCCGCAAGATCGCCGACGGCGACCCGCAGGCGATCGCGGCGGATCCGAATGTGATCAAGGCCTATCTGGGTGAATAGCGACCGGATGAGAGTGGGCCGGAACCATTGCCGGAAGGAAAGACTGCGGACATGAGCGCGAGCATCCGTGTCGAGAATCTGAGCGCGGGCTACGGCTCGGTGCAGGTGCTCGACCGTATCTCGCTCAGGGTGGAGGACGGCGAGACGGTGACGCTGCTCGGCACCAACGGCAACGGCAAGAGCACGCTGATGAAGTGCGTGATGGGCGTCGTGCGCCCGTCGCGCGGCAAAGTCACGCTGCAGATCGACGGCAAAACGCACGACCTCACGCGGCTGCCGACCGAAGACATCGTGAATCTCGGCATCGCGATGGTCCCCGAGGGCCGGCGACTGTTTCCACGGCTCACGGTCGAGGAAAACCTGCTGCTCGGCGCGTTCCGAATGCAGGCGCGAGCCGGGATTGATGCGAGCCTCGCGAGCTGCTACGAGATGTTCCCGGTGCTCAACCAGCGCCGCCGGCAGCTCGCAGGATCCTTGTCCGGCGGGCAGCAGCAGATGCTGGCGATCGGGCGCGCGCTGATGAGCGCGCCGCGCCTGCTGCTCGTCGACGAGCCCTCGGTCGGGTTGTCGCCGCTACTCGTCTCGCATATGATCAGCTCGATCCGCGATCTCAAGCAACG
>DATICE010000043.1:0-7811 GCA_035456985.1 Burkholderiales bacterium
CGACGAACACGGCGTGCTGAAGCTCAATGGCAGCGTCCGCCTGGCGGTGGGCGAGAAGCTGAAGCTCATTCCCGGACATTGCGATCCCACGGTCAACCTCTACGACCAGTACGTCTGCGTGCGCAACGGCCGGGTCGAAGCCATTTGGCCGATCACGGCGCGCGGCGCGGTCTGGTGAAACCCCTTATGAACCCCATCAAGAAGATCGGTTTTGTTGGTATCGGGAACATGGGTGCCCCCATGGCCGGGCACCTGGTAAAGAAGGGCTTCGACGTCACCGTGTACGACATCCGGCCGGAGGCAATGAATGCGTTCGTCGCGCGGAATGGCGGAAAAAGCGCGGCCTCGCTCGTGGATGCAGCGCACGGGATGGATGCGGTCATCACCATGCTTCCCGATGACAAAGTGGTGCGCAGGGTTGTGCTGGGCGATGGCTCCGAAGATTGCGTTGCTGCGGGACTCGCCACGGGCGCGATCGTTATCGACATGAGCACCTGCAATCCCACGGCCACGCGCTCGCTTGCCGAAGCGTTGAGGCCGCGTGGGCTCGACGTCGTGGACGCGCCGGTGATGGGCGGCGTGATCTTCGCGAAGGACGCGACGCTCGACATCATGGTGGGTGGGGAAGCGGCGCTCGTCGAACGCGTGAAACCGGTGCTTTCTGCGCTCGGCCGCAGCGTCATTCACTGCGGCGGCACCGGCGCGGCGCACGCGATGAAGGCGCTCGCGAACTACGTGAACGCGTGCGCCCTCATCAACACGATCGAAGCGATGACCATCGGCAAGCGTTTCGGGCTCGACGCGAAGCTCATGGCGGACGCGCTGACGACCCTGTGCGCGGGGCGCAATCACCCCGTGGAAAAGAAGGTGGTTCCGCACGTGCTGACGCGCAAGTACGGCACCGGCATGGCCATGGGCTTCGTCGCCAAGGACGTGAGGATCGCGACGGAGACCGCGAAATCCATCGGCGCGTTCGCGCCGCTCGCCGAGCGCGTGTCGGAGATCTGGACCGCCGCGTCCGAGAAGATCGGTGCCGGCGGCGACCAGACCGAGATCGTGCGCTACTGGGAGGACGCGACCGGCGTCCGCCTGTGAGGAGCGGGGAAGCGTAGAATTCTCCCAACCGCGCGCCGAGGACTGGCATGGGAAATGACGATCTCCGGACGACCGCGCGCCGCATCGTGAAGGCGGCGTGCCCGCACGACTGTCCCGACACCTGCGCGATGGAAATCGCCGTCGAGGACGGCGTCGCGGTCGAGGTGCGCGGCGGTGCGATGCCGTTCACGGACGGGACGCTCTGCACCAAGGTCGCGAAATACCTCGACCGCACCTATTCGAAGGAGCGCGTGCTCCATCCGCTGCGGCGCATCGGCGCGAAGGGGCCGGGGGCAAATCGCCTCGAGCGGATTTCCTGGGATGACGCGCTCGACGAGATCACGGCGCGCTTCAACGCGATTGCCGCGGAAGACCCGCAGCAGATCCTGCCTTGCAGCTACGCCGGGACGATGGGGCTCGTGCAGTACATGTCGATGGACCGACGGTTCTTCAACCGCCTGGGCGCGAGCCTTCTCGACCGTACGCTGTGCTCCTCCGCGGGAAAGGCCGGCGTCAAGATCACCCTCGGCGCCTCAGTGGGGATGGACCCTGAGCGTTTCGACAAGGCGCGGCTGATACTCATCTGGGGCTCCAACCCGGTCGTCTCCAACCTGCATCTCTGGTCGCGCTGCCAGGAAGCGAAGCGCCGCGGCGCGAAGCTCATCGCAATCGATCCGTGGCGCAGCCAGACCGCCGAAAAGTGCCACCAGCATATCCGGCCGCTTCCCGGCACCGACGCCGCGCTCGCGCTCGGCATGATGCACGTCATCATCGGCGAGGGGCGCATCGACCGCGACTACGTCGAGCGTCACACGCTGGGATTCGAGCAGTTGAAGGAGCGCGTCCGGCAATACCCGCCGGAGAAGGTTGCGGGCATCTGCGGCATCGGCGCGGAGGAGGTCGTGAACCTCGCGCGCGAGTACGCATCGGCGAGTCCGGCGGCGATCCGGGTGAACTACGGCCTGCAGCGTCACGCCGGCGGCGGCATGGCGGTGCGGACGATCGCGTGCCTGCCGGCGCTCGTCGGCGCGTGGCGCGACGCAGCCGGAGGCGTCGTGCTCACCACCGGAGACTTCTATACCCTGGACCACAGGACGCTCGAACGCCCGGACCTCATCCGCGGAAGCCCGCGCACGATCAACCAGGCCGCGCTCGGCGATGCGCTGACCTCGGCGAGGCCGCCGGTCAAGGCAATCTACGTCTACAACACCAACCCGGTCGCGGTCTGCCCGGATTCGAACAAGGTGATCGCGGGATTCTCCCGGCCGGATCTCTTCGCGGTCGTCCACGACATCTTCCTGACCGACACGGCGGACTATGCGGATATCGTGCTGCCGGCGACGACGCAGCTCGAGCATTACGACGTGCACAAGTCGTACGGGCATCTCTACGTGCTGGCGAACAACCCGGCGATCGCGCCGGTGGGCGAGGCGAAGCCGAACAGCGAGGTCTTCCGCCTCCTCGCGAAGCGCATGGGCTTTACCGAGGCGTGCTTCGACGATACCGACGAGGACCTCTGCCGGCAGACGCTCGGCGCCGGCGCGCCGCGGATGCGCGGCATCGAGTGGGACTCATTGAAGGAGCAGGGCTGGCAACGGCTCGCGGTGCCGGAGGTCTACGCGCCGTTTGCCGAGGGCGGTTTTCCCACTCCGTCGGGCAAGTGCGAGTTCTATAGCGAGACCGCCTTGAAGATGGGACTCGACCCGCTGCCCGGCTACACCCCGCCGCGCGAGAACGTCCACTCGGCGCCCGAGCTGGCGCGGCGCTATCCGCTCGCTTTTATCTCGCCGCCGAACCGCGATTTTCTCAACTCGAGCTTCGCGAATCTCCCGTTTGCGCTCGCGTCCGCGAAGGAGCCGCGGCTCGACATCCACCCCGACGACGCGCGCGCGCGCGGAATCGCCAGTGGCGACCGCGTGCGGGTCTTCAACGACCGCGGCTCGTACACCCTCAAGGCCGCGGTTTCCGACCGGGCCCGTCCGGGCGTGGTGGTCGCGCCCTCGGTCTGGTGGAAGAAGCTCTCGCCGGACGGCTGCAACGCGAACGACCTTACTTCCCAGGCGATCGCCGACATGGGCGGCGCCGCGACCTACTACGACTGCCTGGTCGAAGTCGCGCGCGCATAAGCCGATGGCCCAGGAGAAGACAAGAATAGTGCTGGGCACGGCGACGCCGGGTGGCGGCTTTCCCGCCTACGGGTGGCCGTACGCCGAAGTCCTGAACGGGACCGATCCCACGCTCGCGATCGAGCCGATCAACACCAAGGGCAGCACCGAGAACGCGCCGCGGCTGGAGCGCGGCGACCTCGACCTCGGCCTCGTCACCGGTGAGGTGACCTACGAGGCGATCTCCGGCATCGGCGGGCCGAAGGCAAAAAACCTGCGCATCATCAACGCGACTTATTCGCAGGCCGGCATGTTCATGGTGAAGGCCGACAGCCCGTATCGCAGCATTTCCGACCTCAAGGGCAAGCCCGTCGTGTGGGGCGCAGGCACATCCGGATTCATCGTGCTCGCGCGCTACGTGATGGACGGGCTCGGGCTCGACTACAAGAAGGACTTCCAGGCGATCCTGCTCGAGAAGGCCGGTGACGGCCCGCCGATGGTGCTCGACGGGCGCGCGGCGGCGATGTGGGGCGGGGGAGTGGGCTGGCCTCCCTTCATGGCGATCGCGAAGGGGCCGGCGGGCGCGCGCTTCATCGCGCCGGGCGCGGACGAGATCGGGCGCATCCAGGCGAAGCACTCGTTTCTCAAGGGAACCACGATGCCCGCAGGGAGCTACCCCGGCCAGAGCGGTCCGGTCAACTCGGTGGGCTCATGGCCGTTCGTGCTGGCGCGCGCTTCGCTTCCGGAGGACGTTGCCTACCGGCTGGCGAGGGCGCTTCACAAGGGTCACGCGGCGCTCTCCCAGAAGATCGACCAGGCCAGGGAGTCGACGCTGGAAAATACCCTCGCCGCGGCCCCGAGCCGGGATCTGATCCATCCAGGCGTGATCCGCTACATGCGAGAGATCGGCCTGCTGACGCAGCTTTTGAAGTAGCTAGAAGCCGTAGAGGCGCGCCGGATTGCGCACCAGCACCTGCTCGCGCTGACGCGCGTCGGGGATCCAATCGGAGAGGAGATCGGCGAGATCGCCGTCGTTCGGCATCGGCGTCATGATGATGACGTGCGGCCAGTCGGTGCCCCAGATCACGCGCTCGGGATTCGCGTCGATGAGCGCGCGCGCATAGGGCACGACGTCGGCGTACGGCAGTCCTCCCGAAGTGGTGATGCGGGAGGGCCCGGTGAGCTTCACCCACGCGCGCCCCGCCTTCATCAGGTTGAGCAGCGCCCGGAAGCCGGCGTTGGCGAGCCCCTTGTCGGTCTTCATGTAGCCGAGGTGGCCGAGCACAATGTCCACCGGGAATCCGGCGAAGGCGCGGTCGAGATCCGGAAACTCGTCCGCGTGCATGAGAAATTCCATGTGCCAGCCGAGCGGCGCAACGCGCAGCGCCAGCTTCTTCAGCATGTCCATCGGCAGCGTGCCTGGCTTGCGGTCCTTCACGTCCACGATATTGACCCGCACCCCGCGCACACCGGCGGCGTCGAGCTTCATCAGTTCCGCGTCGGAGATGCTGTCCGAGATGACCGCGACCCCGCGGAAATGACCACCCGCGGCTTTCATTGCCTCCAGCATCACCGTATTGTCGGTACCGTAGACGCTGGGTTGCACCAGCACCGCGCGCTCCACGCCGAGCGTCCCGAGCATCTTCAGGTAATCGGGCAGCAGGCAGTCGGGAGGGGTGTAGATGCGCGCGGGGGAATACGCGTAGCGCGCCTTCGGCCCCATGATGTGCGCGTGAGTGTCGCACGCGCGCGGCGGAAGCTTCAGTTTGGGCTTGCGCGGATTCGGATCAGGGCCGGCGCATACCGGCGCCTCCGCGCCGGCCGCGGGTTGCGGGCTCATGCGCGCGCCGTTCAGGCAGCCTTGGCCTGCGCCTGCTCGAGGCCGGGCATGTCGAAGTTGAGCTTCCTCAGCCCGTCGATCACGTTCTTTACCTGCGCCGCGCTCAACTCCGTCAGCGGCGGGCGCACCGTCGCCCATTGCGGGTCCTTGGAGTAGTGCGCGACGACCGCCTTCAAGGCCGGAATCATCACGTACTGGCCGACGGTCTTGCGCAGGACGTTTAACGCCTCCTGCTGGAGTTCCGCGTCGGGCTTGCGCCAGTCGCGGTAGAGCCTGTCGATCGCCGCCGGGTTCACGTTGGCGGTGGCCGAGATGCAGCCCGCACCGCCGTTCTTCATTCCGGCGAGCAGGAACGATTCGCTTCCGGGGAAGATATCGAACCCGTTCTTTGCGAAGGCGTCGAGGAAGGTTTTGGTGTTGTTCCAGTCACCGGAGCTGTCTTTCATTCCGGCGACGGCGGTCGGGTACTTCTTCAGCAGACGCTCGACGAGCCCGGTGGTGATGCCGACCACTGCGACCGGCGGAATATGGTAAAGGTAGATCTTGAGCCGCGCGTCGCCGACGCGCTCGATCACTTCCGAAAAGCTGCGGTAGAGCCCATCCTCCGAGACGTCCTTGTAGTAGAACGGCGGCAGCATCAGCACGCCGGCACAGCCCGCCTTGACCGCGTGCTCGGTCAGCCGCACCGTGTCGGTCAACGCGCAGCAGCCGGTGCCCGGCATCATGCGCGCAGGGTCGACGTCGGCGGCGAGCAGAGCGTCGAGCAGCGCGATGCGCTCGTTGACGGAGAGCGAGTTCGCCTCGCTGTTGGTGCCGAACACCGCGAGCCCGCAGTTCTGCGTGACGAGCCAGCGGCAGTGCGCGATGAAGCGCGCGGGATCGGGGCTCAGATCCTTCCCGAAAGGAGTGACGACCGGAGAGAGTACTCCACGGATGCGTTGCGGCTGTTTCATGCATGCCTCCTCGAATTGCGGATGCTGCGGCAGCCCGGAAACGGGCCGCGAGATGTGCTTTTGGCGAGAATAGCACAGAGCGGTGACATTCAGAAGACGGGTCACGCCGTCGTTGTCACGGGATGGTGTCGTTGTTAAGCTTGGGCACCCAAAAGTGGAGGGTCGACATGGCAGGGCATGAGCTCAAGGTGCTTTCCGCCGGCGCCGTCAAGCGCGGCGTTGCGCAGATCGCGAAGGAATTCGAGCGCGAGTCCGGCAACAAGGTGGCGATCGAGTTCATGACGGCGCCCGCGATCCGCGAGCGCCTCGCGGCGGGCGGGACGGCGGATGTCATCGTCGCGCCCCCCGCGGTGATGGACGCGATCGCGGAGCAGGGGAAGATCGTCGTCGACAGCCGCGGCTTCGTGGGCCGCTCGCGCATGGGCGTGGTGGTCCACGCAAATGCGGCGGCACCGGCCCTGGGGGACACCGCGGCGTTCAAGCGCGCGCTGCTCGGCGCGAGCGCGGTTGTGCACAACAAGGCTTCCAGCGGCATCTATGCGGCAAAGCTCCTGGAGAAGCTCGGGCTGAAGGAGTCGCTGGGACCGAAGATCGTCGTGGTCGAGACCGGATCGGCGATCATGGAGTATGTCGCGGCCCATCCGCCGGCGGCGGTCGGCCTTGCACAGATCTCGGAAGTGATGGTGATGATCGACAAAGGTTGCGCGGTCAAGCTCGCGGCGCCCTTGCCCGACGAGATCCAGAACGTGACGAGCTACGACGCCGCCGCCGCGAGCTCGAGCCGGGCACCGGATCCCGCGCGCGCCCTGGCGCGAAGCCTTGCATCGGATCGGGCCAAGAAGATCTTCGCCGCAACGGGGATCGGCTCATGAGCCGGGAGTGCGCGTATCCTGCAGCACGCCGGCACAAGATAAAATCCATCATTCTGGCGGCGGCGGCGTTAAATCTTGTCGCTCACGGAAGCGCGCCTTTACCGGCCGCCGAGCCGGGGTCAGGCGCGTTGGGTCGCTATCCCGAGCGGGTCTACGTGCCCGCTGCGGCCGGCAACACCCTGCACGTCATTGACCCCAAGACGTTCAAGATCACGGCGACCCACACCGTTGGCCGCTACCCGCACCACATTACGCCGTCCTGGGACCTGACGAAGCTGTACGTCACGAACACCGGGCAGAACTCGCTGACCGTGATCGACCCGATAACGGGCCAGGTGAGCGGCGAGATCCGCGTCGAGGATCCCTACAACCTCTACTTCACGCCGGACGGGAAGATGGCAATCGTCGTGGCCGAGCGGCACAAGCGCCTCGATTTCCGCGATCTTCGGACCTGGAAGTTGATCAAGAGCGTTCCCGTGGAATGGCCCGGCGTCGACCACCTCGCGTTCAGCCGCGACGGATCCTATCTCGTCGCGAGCTGCGAGTGGTCGGGCCGCATCGTCAAGGTGGACCTGAAGAAGCTCGAGCTCGTGGCCAACATGGCGCTCGGCAAGCTGCCGATCGACGTGGTGCGGCCGCCGCGCCAGAATCTCATGTTCATTGCCGATCAGGGCGTTCACGGCGTATTCGTCGTGGACCCCGACGCCTGGAAGATGATCGAGTTCATCCCCACCGGCCGCGGCACGCACGGCATCCTGCTGAGCCACGACGAGAGAAGCCTCTACGCGAGCAACCGGGAGGAGGGCTCGATCTCGGTGATCGACATCGCGAGCCGGAAGGTGACCGCCAAATGGAAGACCGGCGGCAGCCCGGACATGGGGCAGTTGTCGCCCGACGGCAGGCACATGTGGATTTCGAGCCGCTACCATTCGGCGGTCCTGGCCAT
>DATICE010000044.1:0-4167 GCA_035456985.1 Burkholderiales bacterium
GCCGCTCATGCCGCCACCCTCATCACCTTGCGCTTGAATTCCTGGAAGGCCTGATGGACTGTCTTGAACATGGGCCCGGGCCGGCCGTTGCCGACCGGCTTGCCGTCAAGCGTCGCGACCGCCAGCACCTCCTTGCTCGAAGAGGTCACCCAGAGCTCGTCCGCGCCTCTCACTTCCCGCTCGGGAATCGCGCGCAGCTCGACCGCGATGCCCTTCGCCGCGGCCAGCTCGAGCACGACATCGTAGGTGATGCCGGGCAGGATCAGGTTATTCTTCGGCGGCGCGAGGAGCTTGCCGCCCTTGACGACGAACACATTGCTTGCGGACGCTTCGGTCAGGCAGCCGTCGCGGAACAGGACGACTTCGACGGCACCGGCTTCGGCCGCCTGCTGCCTGAGCAGGCAATTGGCGAGCAGCGACACCGATTTCACGTCGCATCGCAGCCACCGGTAGTCGATTGCGGTGATGCAGGGCACTCCGTTCTCGATCTGCTCCCGCGCCGGGGTCACCAGCGGGCTCGACATCATGAATACCGTCGGCTTTCCCTCCTTGGGAAAGGCATGATCGCGCCGCGCCACGCCGCGCGTCACCTGCAGGTAGAGCGACTGGTCCTCGCCGGAGTGGCGCGCGACGAGATCGTGAATGAGCCGTGCCCATTCCTCGTCGGTCATGGGGTTGCCGAGGCGGATCGCGTCGAGGCTCCTCTGCAGCCGCCGCAGGTGCTCCGGCAGTCGGAACGGGCGCCGCGAATAGACCGGGATGACCTCGTAGACGCCGTCGCCGAAGATGAAGCCGCGATCAAGCGCTGAAACGCGCGCCTGTTCAAGCGGCAGGAATTCTCCATTGAGGTAGGCGATGTCACTCATGGGGGGCTCGCAAGTGAAGAAATGGCGGGGTTGAAGGCGTTTGGTTGGCGCGCAGTCCGCCCATTATAAGGCGCTGCCCCCGAGCGGCGTCCTATCGAAATATCATGCGCAACGCGTCCCAGCCGCGCCCAAACACGCCCGCGAGCGGCACGTTCTCCAGCGCCACCACCGGGACCTCGCGGTAGGGACGGTCGTCGAGCGTCAACTTGAGCGTGCCGATGCGCTGTCCGGCCTGGATCGGGGCGAACAGCGGCTGCAGGCTCTCTACGCTCGCTTTCAGCTTCTCGCCCTGGCCCCGCGGCACGGCGAGATGGAGGTCGGCAAGAAAGCCCGCGCCCACCTCGCTCGACGTGCCTTTGAACACCTCCAGCGTCACCACCGGCTGCCTGCCAGGATAGAGGCGGACTCCGTCGTAGGACCTGAAGCCGTGATTGAGCAGTTTCTGGCTCTCGCTTGCGCGGTCCGCCTCGCTCGCCGCGCCCAGCACGACCGAGACGAGGCGCCGTTCGCCGCGCTTGCCCGAGGTCACCATGCAGTAGCCAGCTTTCTCGGTGTAGCCGGTCTTCATGCCGTCCACCGTCGGATCAACCCATAGAAGGCGGTTGCGGTTCGCCTGCGTAATGTTGTTGTAGCGGTACTCCCGGCGCGAATAAAGCGGGTAGCGCCCCGGAAAATCGCGGATGACGGCCGCGGCAAGCTCGGCGAGATCGCGCCCGCTGGAATAATGCTGCGGATGCGGCAGCCCGGTCGCATTGACGAAATGCGTGTCCTTCAGTCCCATGCGCTGCGCCTCGCGGTTCATCATCGACACGAATGCCTCCTCGCTGCCGGCAATCGCTTCCGCCAGCGCGATGGACGCGTCGTTTCCGGACTGCACGACCATGCCGTGGATCAGTTCCTCGACGGTGACCGGCTTGCGCGGCTCGATGAACATGCGTGAGCCCTCGGTGCGCCATGCGTACTCGGAGACCGGCACCGCCTGGTCGGGGCGGATCCGTTTCTGATCGAGCGCGGCAAACGTGAGATAGGCCGTCATCAGCTTGGTGAGCGAAGCCGGCTCCACCCGTTCCCGCGCATTGTGGGCGACCAGCGTCTGGCCGCTGTTGAAATCGAGGAGCAGGTAAGCCTTCGCCGCGATCGCGGGCGCGGCCGGAGCCGCGGGGGGCTCATGCTGGGCGTGAAGGACGGGGGAGAGGGCCGACAGCAGGACAAGCGGTAGCGCACGCATGCGGCGGCGATTATATCAAAGCGGATGCGCGCCGCCGTGCCCTTGCGCGATCGTCGCGACGGGTGAAACAATCCGCCCTTCTCAAGGGGGCTCGTGCGTGACACGGATGCGGCCAGGCCGATCGAGACTTGCGCTCGTAGTGCTCATCGCGGCAGGGTGCGCCGTCGCGGCGGGCGAGGCGCGCGCGCAGCCCGTAACCGTCAGAGATGCCTGGGTGCGCGCGCCCGCGCCGGGGCAGAAGGTCGCAGGGGCGTACATGGAACTCGTGAGCCGCACGCCGCAGGCGCTCACTGGCGTTGCGAGCGCCGCCGCCGCCAGGGCGGAGCTTCACAGCATGTCGATGGAAGGGGGCGTCATGCGGATGCGCCTGGTCGCGCGCATCGAGCTTCCCGCCGGCAAGGCGGTGAAGCTCGCGCCCGGTGGCCTTCACATCATGCTCGTGGATCTCCGGCAGCCACTGAAGCCCGGGGAAAAGGTGCCGCTGACCCTCACCGTGGAGCGTGCCGGGGCGGCGAGCCGCAGCATCCTCACCATTGAAGCGGAGGTTCGGGACGCCGGATCCGCCACCGACCGTCAGCACTAACGGGTGACGCTCGGAAACTAACGAAAAATCAGGAAGGTATCCGATCGCCTCGTCCGCTCTTGAAATCCCCGGGCAGGCTCCCATATCTCGGGTATCGGCGCATGGAGCGCCTAATTGAACCTGGAGACCCGAAATGGCAAACATCACCCGCTACAACCCGTTCGACGAGGCGTTCGACGACCTGTTCCGCGGTTTCTTCGTGCGCCCGGTCAGCTATGACGCACCGGCCGGCGCCGCGCAGTTCCGCGTGGACGTGTCCGAGAACGAGAAGGCGTACACGCTGCGCGCCGAAGTGCCCGGCGTGAAGAAGGAAGACATCAATGTCACCATCGACGGTGACACCGTGGCGATCAGCGCGGAAGTGAAGCACGAAAAGGACGTGAAAAACGGCGACCGCGTGCTGCGCACGGAGCGCTACTACGGCAAGCTGTACCGCGCGTTCACCCTCGGCCAGGCGGTCGAGGAAGCCGGCACCAGCGCCAAGTATGCGGACGGCGTGCTGGAGCTGACGCTGCCGAAGAAGGCCGCGGCGCAGGCGAAACGCATCGCCATCCAGTAAACGTTAAATCCGGACGGCTTCGCCGCCGGTTTAACTCCGCGCATTGGAGCGGACGGAGCGCGCTCCGCCGCTCAACGCGCAGGGCGCATATCAGTCACGGCAGGTGAAAACACCTGCCGTTTTTTTTCGCCCTCCCGTAGAATACCCGGCGACGGATACGCTACCGGATTACCATGGCACTCACCGGCACCACCGCCGCCGACAGAGCGAAGATCCTCGCCGAGGCGCTGCCCTATATCCAGCGCTTTCACGGCAAGACCATCGTCATCAAGTACGGCGGCAACGCGATGACCGAGGAGAAGCTCAAGAAGAGCTTCGCGCGCGATGTCGTGCTGTTGAAACTCGTCGGCATGAACCCGGTGGTGGTGCACGGCGGCGGCCCGCAGATCGACGAACTGCTGAAGCAGCTCGGCCGGAAGGGCGAATTCGTCCAGGGCATGCGGGTGACGGACGCCCAGACCATGGATGTCGTCGAGATGGTGCTGGGCGGCCAGGTGAACAAGGAAATCGTCAACCTCATCAGCCAGCACGGTGGGCGCGCCGTCGGCTTGACCGGAAAGGACGGGGGCCTGATCCGCGCGAAGAAGATGCTGGTGCGCGGCGAAGGCGATTCTGACGAGAAGATCGACATCGGCCAGGTAGGCGAAGTCGAGAGCATCGACCCGGAGATCGTGCACCGCCTGCACACCCACGACTTCATTCCGGTGATCGCACCGATGGGCGTAGGCAAGAAGGGCGAGACCTACAACATCAACTCCGACCTCGTCGCGGGCAAGATGGCCGAGATCCTGAAGGCGGAGAAGCTGATCGTGCTCACCAACACGCCGGGGGTGCTCGACAAAAACGGCAACCTCCTCACCGGCCTCTCCGCGAAAAAGATCGACGAGCTGTTTGCCGACGGCACCATTTCCGGCGGCATGCTGCCCAAGAT
>DATICE010000045.1:0-12589 GCA_035456985.1 Burkholderiales bacterium
TCCTCGCCTTTGCCGAGGGCAAGCCGATCAACGTGCTCAATCCCGAAGCCATTAAGAAATCGTGAGTCTGGGAGGAAGGGAATGGCAAAGATGAGATGCGGCGTTGCGGCGGTGCAGGCGCTGCGCGCAGCGGGCGTGAGCCGGGTCTTCGGTCTGATGGGCTCCTCCACGCTCGAGATCTACGACGCGCTTTACGACGCGAAGGACATGCTCTACATCGGCGTGCGCCACGAGAACTGCGGCGTGCACATGGCGGACGCCTACGGACGCGTGACGCAGGCGCCGGGCCTCTTCATCTGCGGGCAGGCGGGACCGGGCGTCGCCAACATGATGCTCGGGCTCACCGCGGCGAAGCTGGCATATTCCCCGGTCGTGGTGATCGCCGGGCTGCCGTCGACCGCCGATCTCGGCCGGGACACGTTCCAGGAGATCGACCAGCACACGATGTTCCTGCCGGTGACGAAGCGCGTGTTGACGGTGACGCGTCCCGAGCGAGTGCCCGAGTTCCTGCTCGAGGGGTTTCGCATTGCCAACTCAGGGCGGCGCGGTCCCGTGGTGGTCCAGATTCCGCGCGACCTGCTCAACCACGAGGTGGACGTCGCGATCCCTGCAATGGGCGGGCAGCCGGAAGTCGTGGCAGGCGCGGCCGATCGCGCGGCGCTCGAGCGGGTGAAGGCGATGATCCTCGAGGCGAAGTCGCCGGTGATCCACGCCGGAGCCGGCATCAAGTGGGGGCGCGGCACCGCGGCGCTCGTGCGCCTCGCGGAGAAGCTCCAGCTTCCGATCACCAACTCCGCCGGGCACACCGACGTTGCGCCGGTGGACCACCCCCTCTACGCGGGGGGCGTGGGCCCGCGCGGCAACCCGGTCGCGACCGGGCTCGTGCGCGATTCCGATCTCATCCTCGCGCTCGGCACGCGCCTCGGCTTCAATACCACGCGCTTCACCAGCGAGATCGTGACGCCGCGGTCGAAGATCGTGCAGGTGGACATCGATCCGCTCGCCATCGGGCGCTACTACCCGGTCGCGCTCGGGATCGTCGGCGACGCGGGGGCGGTGGCCGGCGCGCTCGCGGACCTGGTGGAAGCGGTTCCCGCGGGGCACGCCCCGTGGCGGGCGCGCAACGAGAAATTCGTCAAGGACCGCCGGGAGCTGTGGGCGGGGCGCGAGGAGATCGCGCGCAAGGGGGCGCGGCTGCTCCACCCCGAGACCATCTACTCGGAGCTGCGCAAGGTCGCGCCGCGCAACACGCTTTTCACCATCGACGCCGGCACGACCTGTCTGCAGGCGACCGACAGGCTCCCCTGCCATACCGTGCCGTCGCTGGTTGCACCGCTCGACTGCGGCAACATCGGCTTCTCCTACGCGGCGGGGCTCGGCGCCAAGGTCGCCGCCCCGGAGCGCACGGTGATCTCGCTGATGGGCGACGGCGGCTTCGGCATGACCATGGGCGAGATGACGACCGCGGTGCAGAGCCAGATCAACACCATTGCGGTCGTGATGGACAACGGCACGTGGGGCGCGGAGATCGCCTACCAGCGGGATTTCTACAACCGGCGCTACATCGGCGCCCACGTGCTCTCGCCGCGCTTCGACGAGGTGATGAAGCTTTGCGGCGGCACGGGATACTACGTTACCGGGCCGGGGGAGACCGCCGATGCCGTCAACCACGCGATGAAGGCGGGGAAGCCCGCCGTCATTCACGCCAAGGTGGACCCGGACGCGGTGCTGAGCTTCCGGACGGACTCGATCGTCAAGCGCGCCTAGCAGCGCGCTCTAGTGCAGGTGCTTGCCCCGCGGATGTAGAGGAATAACGGTAGAAGAGCCGGTCGTGTGCTCGCCGGTGACCTTGCGCGCCGCCCAGTCCTGCTCGAAGAGCTGATTGACGAGCGCCGCGACCTGGTCCACATCGGCCTTGCCGAGATGGCGGGCCAGCATGGCCGAGACATCCTCGGTCACGCACTGGCGGCGGAATTCGTGGATCGCCTCGGGCGTGGGGCCGACGAACAGCTGGTAGAACTCGTCCTCGCCGTTCTCCGGGTAGTAGGTGGCCTCGACCTCGGAGGCGTACTCCGTGAGCGGCCCGAGGTTCTGAAACGCTTCCGTCAGGCGCGCGTGGAAGCTGCGGCCGACTTCCCCGGTCCAGCAGAAATTCACCGTGCGCTCGCGCGTGTCGAACTGGATGCCGGGCTCTTCGCGCTCGATGCTGTGCGCCTCGGCGATCGTGTCCACGTCGAGGTACTCGAGCCACGGCCGCAGCGCGTGCTCGACCTGCGACAGGCGCACGCCGCGCCCGAGGAAGACGTTGCCGTGGACATGAACTTCCATTCTCATCGTAGATCCCGTCCTTGGCGCAAAAGCGAGGGCGACAAGAATAGCACAACTCATCCCTTCAGGAGCCCTTGCTCCGCGAACACCTCCACGGCGAGACGCACGGCGCCGTTGGAGGCCGGGAAGCCGCAATAGCCGGCCGCCTGCACGAATACCTCGATGATTTCATCCGGGGTCGCGCCGTTGTTCAGCGCGCCGGCGATGTGCCCTTTGATTTCATCGGGGCGATTGAGGGCCGTCAGCATGCCGAGCGTCACGAGGCTCCGCACCTTGAGCGGCAAGCCCGGCCGCGACCAGATCGTGCCCCAGGCGATCGAGGTGACCAGCTCGTTCTGCTGCTTGGTGAACCGGTCGGGGCTTGCGGCGCGCTTCGCAATATGCTTCTCACCCATTACCTTGCGGCGCAGGGCCATGCCTCTTTCGTGCGCTTCCTGATTCATGTTGACCTCCGTGGGAAACCGGCGAAATCCCTTGCCGCGAAAGCGATGTGACGGCCTTACGCGGAGAATTATGCTTCGCGAAACAGCCGGCCTGCTCCGGGCACCACGCGCGAATCGCCCATTAGGCGCAGCATTTTCCACATCGAGGCCTGGTTGCTCGCGACGATCGGTTTCCCGAGCTTTCGCTCCATCGACTCGATGATGCCGAGCGTGGGAAAATTCGAGCAGCTGACGAAGATCGCCTGCGACTGCGGCCGGTCCACTTCGGTGATCAGCGCCTCGATGCGCTCCGTCGTCACGGCCGAATGGTTCTGCGTGTCGAGGCCCTGCATGGCCATCACTTCGAAGCCCGCCGCCGTAAGGTACTGGCGCAGCCGTTCGTTCAACCACGGCGCATACGGCGACGCCAGGCTCAGGCGCGTTGCACCCAGCGCGCGCAACGCTTCCGCCACTGCTGCCGATGAAACTGCAACCGGAATTCCCGTTTCCTTCGCGATTTTCTCGCCGAGCGCCCGGTCCTCGATGGGGCCCTTGAGGAATCCCCCCGCCGCGCAGCCGTAGCAGATGACGTTAACCTTGGCGTGGGCCAGCAGGCCCGCCGCTGCCGGTGCCTGCGTGCCCAGCCACAGCAGCTTCTCCTCGGTGTCCGCCGTGTGCGGAATGCGCATGGAATGGACCGACATTGCTCCGCCGGCCATGCGCTGGACCTCGTATTCCATGACAGTGTTCCACGACGGGACGATCAGCCCGAGCTTGCGCTCCCAGGTTCCCATCACGGCCTCGGTCAGGCGGCGGCCTTCGCGCGCGCCTTCTGCTCGCTGGGCATGAAGACGATCAGCAGGTTGGCGAAGAGTATGGTGCCGGCAAGGAAGTAGAACGCGGTGTAGAGATCGTAGGCATCGGCGATCATCCCGAAGAGCGCCGGCGAGATGCTCGCTCCGATGTGCTGGATGCCGAATTGCAGCCCCACGCCGCTGCCGGCAAGCTCCCGCGGGGTCGCTTCCACCGCCCACGCCTGCAGCACCGGGCGCATCGCGTAGAGGAAGAAGCCGACCAGCGCGATGAACAGCACGAAGGTGAAGCTCTTCCCGGCGAGCGCCATGAACACGATCATCACGCAGGTGAGCACCATGCTCGACATGACGATGCGCTTGCGGCCGAGCTTGTCGGAGAGGTGTCCGCCGATCGGGCTCGCGGCGAAGCCGGCGACCTGCATCGCCGACATGCAGACGCCGACGACGAACGGCGAGTAGTCGAGCTCGTAGGCGAGATAGACCGGGAGGAAGGTGAGCAGCCCCGTCTGGGTCATCGTGCGGAACGCGGAGCCGATCGACACCAGCATCAGCGCGCGGTTGCCGAGCAGGCTCACGAAGTCCTTAAGATAAGCCTTCACTCCGCGCGACCGGGCGGCGGCGTTGACGTGGTCGTGCGAGGAGCCCATGGTGAACGCGCCCAGCATGACGAGGATCATCACCGCCATCACGAGTCCCGGCACGACATTGATCACCACCACCGTGCGCCAGGTGAACCAGGCGAGGAGGGCCCCCACCACGAGGGGAGCGAGCCCGTCGGCCACGTTTCCCCCCATCCCGTGGATCGAGATCACCAGGCCCTTGCGATCGGGATAGCGGTAGGCGAGCGTCGTGATTGCGGCGGGGTGCCACAGGTTGTTGCCGATGCCGACCAGCGTCACGCACACGAGCAGCATCCAGTAGTCGTGCGTGAGGCTCATGAGCGCGTAGGGGAAGCCGACCCAGAAGAGCGACGTCGCCATCAGGTAGCCCTTCTTGCCGACCATGTCCACGACCATCCCGCCCGGCAGGTTGGAGAGCGCGCCCACGACGTGCTGCGTGGTCATGATGAGGCCGATCTCGGTGTAGGAGAGGCCGAGCTCCCTGCCGATCAGCGGCAGCAGCAGGTAGAAAGTCGCGGTGTACCAGTGCGTGAAGGCGTGGCCGGCGGAAATCAGCCAGATGTCCTTGAACGAGCGCGGCGCGGCGGCGGCGGTGGCGGTAGCGACAGTGTTCACGATGCGGTCTCGGGGTTTTTCGCAGCACGCGCATGATAGCATCCGCGCCCCGGGCCCCCAAGGGCGGGCGTCGTATAATTTCCCGTTGAATCCGGGCGCTTCGCGCCGGTTCAACTCCGCGCGCTCGAGCCGACGAATGGGTCGCGGCTCAACGCACGGGGTTCCACGATAAGAACTTTCCGGGCAGCGCGGCCATGCGCAGCGACCTCGAGCGTTTCTTCAATCCGCGCGCCATCGCGATCATCGGCGCGTCGCAGGACCTCGACACCATCAGCGGCCAGCCGCTGAAATTCCTGAAGAGCCACGGCTACAGGGGACGGCTCTACCCGGTGAACCCGCGCTACCGGGAAGTCGCGGGCGTCAAGTGTTATCCCTCGATCGCGGACGTGCCGGAAGTCCCGGACCTCGTGCTGATCCTGGTCAACGCCGCACGCGTTGCCGACATCCTGCGCGAGTGCGGGGTGAAAGGCGTGCCGTACGTGATCATCTTCACCTCGGGCTTTTCCGAGATGGGCGGCGAGGGCGTCAGGCTCCAGCGGCAGCTGACCCACATCGCTCAGGACCACGGCATCGGCGTCATCGGTCCCAACTGCCAGGGCATGATCAATGTCGCGGACAGCGTCTTCGCGGGCTTCGGCTCCGTGTTCAACGCCGATTACGAGCCCGGCGCGGTCAGCATGGTGTCGCAAAGCGGCGGCTTCGGCTTCTCCGTGATGAACCTCTCTTCGAAGGACGGGGGATTGCCGTTCCGACAGATGGTCACGACCGGCAATGAAATCGGTGTTTCCACGCTCGATTTCATCGACTACTACATCGGTGACCCGAAGACCGAAATCATCGTTGGCTATATCGAGGGGCTGAAGGACGCGGGCCGGCTGCTCGAGGTCGGCAACCGGGCGCTCGATGCGGGAAAGCCGGTCCTCATGTGGAAGGTCGGCAACACCGAGCAGGGCCAGCTCGCTGCGCGCTCGCACACCGCGAACCTCGGCGGTGAAATGGCGCTCTACAAGGCCGCGTTCAGGCAGTCCGGCATCATCCAGGTCGAGGACATCCAGGACGTGGTGGACTATGGCCGTGCCTTCGGCGGCGGCCGCCTTCCCGAGGGCAGCCGGCTTGCCATCATCACCATATCCGGCGGCGCCGGCATCCTGATGACCGATGAATGCATCGCGCGCGGCATGCGGATCCCGAAGCTTGCGCCGGAGACGGGGGAGAAGCTGCGCGGCTTCGTGCCCGCCTACGGTTCGCTGCTGAATCCGGTGGACGTCACCGCCGCGATCTTCAACAACACCGAGCTGATTGGCCAGACTCTTCAGGCGATCGTGGACGACCCCAACGTGGACTGTGTGGCGATGATCAATGCCTCGCTGCAGGGCGAGCTCGCGGCCAAGGTCGCGGCGCAGATCGTCGCGGGCGCATCGCGCACCCGGAAGCCGGTCTTCATCTGCTGGAGCGCGCGCGAAGAAGTCGCGCCCGAAGCCTATGCGGCGCTCGACGCCGCGCGCATCCCGCGCTACAAGTCGCCGGTGCGCTGCGGACGCGCGCTGGCGGCCCTGTCCTGGTACGCAGAGTCGCGGCGCCGTCGGGATCGCCAGAAGACTGAAAAGCCCGCCGTGCTGACCAGCGCCGCCGCGCGGCAAACGCTCGCGGAGCGCGCCGTGGACCTCTCCGAACACGTCGCCAAGCGGGTGCTGGTCGATTACGGGATACCCGTCACGCGCGAGGCGCTGGCTCCGAACCGGGATGGAGGTCTCGCCATCGCACGCTCGATCGGCTACCCGGTTGCGCTCAAGGTGCAGTCGCCCGACATCCCGCACAAGACCGAGGCGCGCGCGGTGCGGCTCAATATCGCGTCCGACGCGGAGTTCATTGCGGCTTATGACGAGCTGATCACGAACGCGCGCACGCACCAGAGGGGCGCGCGGATCGAGGGCGTCCTCGTGCAGGAGATGGCGAAGGACGGCGTCGAGGCGATCCTGGGGGTGGTGAACGATGCCCTGTTCGGGCCGGCGGTCATGTTCGGGCTGGGCGGCATCTTTGCGGAGGTGCTGAAGGACGTCTCGTTCCGGCTCGCGCCGGTGACGGCGTCGGTGGCGCGCGAGATGGTCGAGGAGATCGCGGGCTACCCGTTGCTGGCCGGCGCGCGCGGGCGGCCGCCGGCCGACGTGGATGCGCTGGTGGATGCCATCGTCCGCCTTTCCGCGCTGGCGGTAGACTTGAGGGATCACATAAGCGAGCTCGACATCAATCCGCTCTTCGTCTTTGCCGAGGGCAAGGGCGTGAAGGCAGCGGATGCGCTGATCCGTCCCAAAACCGGAAACTAGCCATGCAGCTCTCTCCCGAAGTTGCCCGTTTGTGCGACGAGGTGCGACGCTTCGTCGAGAAAGAGGTGGATCCTCGCGCGCGCTGGATCGAGGAGCACGATGCGATTCCCGATGAGCTCGTGCGAATGGCGCGCGAGATGGGCCTCTTCGGCATCACCATTCCCGAGCAGTACGGCGGCATCGGGCTCGACCTTGCGGGCAAGTGCGCGATCGAGGAAGTGATGGGGCGGACCAGCTACGCGTTCGCCACCTTTCTCGGCAATCACACCGGCATCGGCACCGCGGGCATCGTCGCGCTCGGCACCGAAGCCCAGAAGAGACAGTACCTCCCGCGCATGGCGAGCGGAGAGTGGCTCGGCTGCTTCGCGCTGACCGAGCCGCAGGCGGGATCCGACCCCGCGGCGATGCGGGCGACCGCGGTGCGCAAGGGCGACCGTTATCTACTCAACGGCGAGAAGATCTTCATCACCAACGGCGGCATTGCGCAGGTTTTCACGGTGATGGCGATCACCGACAAGTCGAAGGGCATCAAGGGCATCTCGGCCTTTGTCGTCGAGCGCGGCTTCACGGGGTTCACCATCGGGAGCAACGAGCACAAGATGGGCATGCACGGGGTTACGACCGTGCCGCTTGCGTTCAATAATTGCGAGATTCCCGCCGCGAACCTCCTCGGTCCGGAAGGCATGGGCTATGTCCAGGCCCTGAAGACGCTGACGATGGGGCGCGTCACGATCGCGGCGCGCTGCTGCGGCATGATGGACCGGCTGATCGAGCGCTGCGTGGAATACATGACGACGCGCGTGCAGGGCGGGAAAAAAATCGCCGAGCACCAGGGCCTGCAATGGATGCTCGCAGACATGGGCGTCGCGCGGGACGCCGCGCGGCTGCTCACCTGGCGCGCGGTCGAGACAATGCTGGGCGGTGCGCGCGGCACGCTGGAGGCCTCGGCCGCGAAGCTCTTCGCGACGGAGGCGCTGGCCAAGGTCGCGGACTGCGCGGTGCAGATCCACGGCGGCATGGGCTACATGCGCGAGGCGGGGATCGAGACGGCGTACCGCGACGCGCGCATCACCCGCATCTACGAGGGCAGCTCGGAGATCCAGCGCAACATCATCGCCGCGCAACTGCTGAAAGATGCGTGATGAGGACAATCATATGGCAAGCGTGAAAGAGCTGTTCAATCTCCAGGGGAAAGTAAGCGTGGTAACCGGCGGGGCGACGGGCCTCGGCCTGCAGATGGCGACCGGCCTGGCGGAAGCCGGGTCGAACGTCGTCATCTGCTCGCGCAAGCTCGCGAACTGCGAGCAGGCCGCCGCCGGCATCGAGAAGCTCGGGGTGAAAGCGCTCGGACTTGCCGCCGACGTCACCCAGCCGGACCAGGTCGAGGCGGTGAAGGCCGCAACGCTCCGCAAATTCGGGCGCGTGGACGTTTTGGTCAACAACGCCGGCAAGGCATGGGTCGCGCCGGCCGAGACGATGCCGCTCGAGCGCTGGCAGCAGATCATGGATTTGAACATCACTGCGGCCTTCATCTGCTCGCAGATCTTCGGCCGCGAGATGATCGCGGCGAAGCGCGGCAAGATCATCAACATCGCCTCGATCGCCGGGCTCCAGGGCCGCGACCCGGAGGCCTACGACTCGATCGTCTACAACACCAGCAAGGGCGCGCTGGTGAATTTCACCCGCGATCTCGCCGTCAAGTGGGCGCGGCACAACATCCACGTGAACTGCATCTGCCCGGGGTTTTTCGTGACGCCGATCAACCAGAAGCTGTTCGAGGGCGGCGGCGGCCAGCACATCCTGCGCGAGATCCCCCTCGGCCACACCGGCGGGCCGGACGACTTGAAGGGCATCGCCGTGCTGCTCGCGTCGGATGCCTCCAACTTCATGACCGGCGCGATCATCCCGGTGGACGGAGGCAGCGTCGCCTGGTGAGGGCTGTTATAGTGGCGCGGTGACGAGCAAGGTCGGCCATTTTTTGTAAGGGAGGATGCCATGAACAAGAGAACGCTGGCAGGTCTGGTTCTGCCGGTTTGCATGGCGGTTGCGCAGCTGGGAACTTCCGGAGCGGCGTCCGGACAGGAGGCAAAGGGGCTGCGGGTCGTCTCCGACCAGACGGTCACGGGCATCTCATTTCCTGAGTCGGTGGCTTACGACCCCAAGGCCAAAGTGCTGTACACGGGCCAGTGGGCAGAGCTGAAGCCCCCTGAGAAGGACGGCAAGGGCAAGATCAGCAAACTTTCGCTGGACGGGAAGGTCCTGGAGGACCGGTTTCTTCCCGCGCACGGCGAGACGCTCCACAAGCCCAAGGGCATCTGGGTGAGGGGCGAGCGGCTCTGGGTCACAGACATCGACGCGGTGTGGCTCTTCGATCTGAAGTCGCGCAAGGGGCGCAAGCTCGAGCTGCCAGGAATGGGCTTTGCCAACGATCCGGCAATCCTGGGCAACGCGCTCTACATCAGCGACAACCGCAACGACCTGCTCTATCGCGTGGAGCCGGCAGATTTCCTGAAGGAGGAGCGGCCAATGATCGCGGTCGCCTTCGCCGGGAAGTCGATCAATCCCAACGGCCTCTATCCGGCCCGCGACGGTTCGCTGCTGATGGGGGGCTTCCTGTCCCCGAAGGAGGCGCGCGGCATCTACTCGTTGAGCAGGAGCGGGGAGATCAAGACGCTTGCGAAGGGCGTCGGGCGGGTGGACGGTATCTATCAGCTGCGTGACGGAAGCCTGCTGATCACGAACTGGGACACGGGATCGCTTTCGCACTGGAGCGCGAAGGCCGGGGTGCAAGTGCTGGCCAAGGGCTTCAAGGGACCGGCCGACTTCTGTGTCATTCCCGACGACAAGGGGTTCACGGTAGTCGTGCCCGACCTGGTGCAGAGCCAGTTGAGGATCATCCGGCTCGGCAATTGAAACGGGCGCCCGGAGGCGCCCGTCCAGTGTAAATGCTTACGCGTCCTTTCCCTCCGCGGCGCGCGCCTTGCGCGTGCGCTCGTCAAAATGTTTCGCCTGCTCCTTCCACGGATGAAGGGCGAATGCGAGGCCCCCGATCATGAGGGCGGGCGGGGAAAGCATCAGCAGCACTTCAGTGATCATCAAGCACCTTTCAGTTTAAGTGGTTTCTCGGCTACGGCGCCGCGCGCGATTATATTTGAACGCGTGCTGTTCCCGGCTTGACCACGGTCAATTTTTCCGGAGCGGAGACCAGAATATGGATAATCGGTCCGAGGCGGTCGTCCCATGAGCGTCATCCATCCCTGGTATCAACTGGGCTACGTCATTCCCCATCTCTACACGGACATGGACGCGTACCAGTTCTACCGCGTCGCGCCCGAGGGCATGATGCTGGTGACGACGGGACTCGATCTCAAGGATTACACGCCCGGGGCGGTCGAGCAGGAGCTGCCCTCGCTGTGGCAGCGCTTCGATCTCCTCGCGAAGAAAAAGGTGGACCGCATTTCGCTCTCCGGCGTTCCGGTTGCCTCGGCGTTCGGGAGGAAGAAGATGCGCGAGATCCTTGCCGAAGGCCGGACCCGGACGGGATTGCCGTGCGACACCGACCTCGAGGCGCACATCGCGGTGCTGCAGCATCTCGGAGCAAGACGGATCGCGCTCGCCACGCGCTGGCCCGAGGCGGTGAACGCCGCACTGAGCCGCTATCTGGCCGAGGCCGGAATCGAGGTCATCGCCTGCCGCTCGCGGGCGCGCACGCTGGCGGAAAACAAGCAGTCGAGCGCAGCCGACGACCATCGGCTCGCCCTCGAATTGGGCGGCCAGGTCCTGCGCGAGGCGCCGGACGCGCAAGCGCTCCTGATGCCGGGCGGGCTGTGGCACGCCATCCACGCCGTGCCGCTGCTCGAAGCCGAGCACGGCCGGCCGGTGCTGCTCAATATCCTCTCCACGATCTGGACGGCGCTCCAATCCGCGGGTCACATCACGCATCGTCCCGATCCGCGCTGGGGCAGGGTCCTGTCAAGCATCTAGTCGTTACAGCGACTTCGCTTCCGCGCGACGTTTGGGGCGTCACCGGAGTGCTAAGATTCGACCTCCCCGATTGATTTCCGGCAGAAGCGAAGATGGCAAGCAAAGGGCGCCAGCTGAAGGAGCTGATCCAGTCCCCGAAGATACTCGTCACGCCCGGGGTCTACGACGGCTACAGCGTGCGGCTGGTGGAGAAAGCGGGCTTCAAGTCCGGCTCGATCACCGGCGCCGGGACTTCCGAGAGCCGCCTCGGCTGGGCCGATCGCGGCGTGATGGGGCTCGATGAGAACGTCGCCAACGCGCGGCGCCTGGCCGATTGCAGCAACCTCCTGCTGCGCGCCGACGCCGATACCGGCTACGGCAACGCCATGAGCGTCTATTTCGCGACGCGCGCGTTCGAGAAGGCGGGGGTCGCTGCGGTCATGTTCGAGGACCAGGTGTGGCCGAAGCGCTGCGGGCACATGGCGGGGAAGAGCGTGATCCCGGCGGACGAGATGGTGCAGAAGGTGAAGGCCGCGTGCGATGCGCGCCTCGATCCCGATTTCATCATCATTGCGCGCACCGACGCCGCCGGCACGCACGGCGTGGACGAGGCGATCCGGCGGCTCAATCTCTATGCGGAGGCCGGCGCGGACTGCATGTATGCCGACGCGCTGCTGTCGAAGGAGGACATTGCAAAGGTCGCGAAGGGCGTGCCAAAGCCGCTCATCGTCAACATGGGACTCGGCATGCGCACGCGCAAGACGACGCCGCTCATGACGCCGAAGGAGCTCGAAGCGCTGGGCGTCGCCGTGGTGAGCTACCCGCGCCTGCTCACGACCGCGGCGCTGCGGGGCATGATGAACGCCATGACGGTGTTCAAGGACGAAGTGATGGAGAAGCATCGCCTCGTCGAGCGCACCGACCTCCAGGTGTCGTTCGAGGAATTGAACGACCTCATGGGCATGGCGGAGCTCGACGCGCTGGAGCGCCGCTATACGGGCGGCTGAAATCACGGGGCTTGATATGGGAATGACGATTGCCGAGAAGATACTGGCAAGGAAGAGCGGCCAGAAGAAGGTGTCCCCGGGCGATCTGGTCACGGTCGAAGTGGACACCGTGGTCATGATCGACAACAGCTTCATCGCGAGCCGCTGGCGCGAAATCCAGAAGGTCCGCGACCCGGCGCGCATCGTCGTCGTGTTCGATCACCGCGCGCCCGCCTCGACGGAGGACGCCGCCAGCGCGCACCGCACCGGCCGGCGATTCGTGGAGAAATTCGGCATCAAGCGCTTCCATGACGTCGGCTACGACCAGGGCATCAGCCATCAGCTGGTGGCGGACCACGGCTACGCGCTTCCCGGCACCATCCTCGTCTGCAGCGACTCGCACACCTGCAGCGGCGGCGTATTCAACTGCATCGCGCGCGGCGTGGGCGAGCCCGACGTCGTTTACTCCGCGATCAAGGGAGAAACCTGGTTCCGGGTGGGCGAGACGGTGCGCTA
>DATICE010000046.1:0-56662 GCA_035456985.1 Burkholderiales bacterium
GATGAAGCTGATCTGCCGCGTGGGGTAGCTCATGCGGTGCGCGCAGATCGCGGAATAGCCGACGATCGCGAGGTTGGGCCCGACGCCGCCGCTCCACTGGTAGCGGGAGCCGTCCTCGGTCTTCAACTGCACGTCGCGCACCGTCGGCTTGCCGAGATTCAGGAGAAAGCAGGGCGTGCTCTCGAACGGGTAGTGGAAGATGTAGTTGCGCCCGGCGGCAAGGCTCGCGGCCCGCAGCGGGCGGCCGCCCTCGTCCGTGAGGAGGGTGCGTGAGTAGAAGCGCGGCTTGAGGTCCTGGGCGGCGAGGAGATCATTGGCGCTGATCGCTGCCCCTGCCGCGCAAACCTTGATGAAATCCCGCCGCTGCATACAGGGCGAGTTTAAAGTTCAAAGTTCAAGGTTTCAAGTCTTGGCCCCGGGGCGAGTCCCGGGACCTTGAACATTGGGCCCGGAACTGCGAACTCCGAGTTCAATGGCAAACATCGTTTCCATCTCGAGGCGGACGCGCGCCGTCTCCGTTTCCGGCATGGCGACGTCGCGCGCAGTAACCGTATTGCCTTTGCTGACCGAGCGGATGAGCTTGACGCCATGGGCGAGGCCGATCGGCAAGGCCCCGCAGGCAATGGAGTCGCGCGCCGGCATGAGACGTCCCCACACGGTGTAGCCGCCTTCACCGTCGAGGGTTTCCCCGGCCCTGAGGTCGCGCTTTGCCACCGCTACCACGTCGCCGCGAAATCCGGTGGGCGCGCCCGTCGGCTCGCGCCGCAATCCGGCGCTAGCAACCGAAATCCCCAGCTCGAGCCCGATGAGGTGATAGGGCTTGTAGATCGCGGCGTAATTTCCAGACTCATCGGTGGCGAGCCCGTATTCGCTGAAGCAGCGCTTCACGTACTCGCTGTCGGCAGCGAACGTGACGTATACGCCCCACCTCAGGTCGCGCGCGACCTGCCGCCCGTCGCGCTCGAGGCTGGAGACGACCTCGACCTGGCCGCGGTGGTGTAGCACACCGCCCTCGGCCGCGGGCTTCAGCGCGCGCGGCAGATCGTCCACGCCGCACGGCGGAAACGAGAGTCCGTCCGGCGCCGGCGCAAGCCCGGTCGCGTTCGCAACCGCCGCCATCTCGATCGCGGACTTGGTGCCGTCGAGGAACGAATTGAACATCTGCGCGTTGAAATCCCCGCGCTCGACCTGCTCGGGCGTAAAGCCGTAATGTCCCCATACGGTAGCGGGCGTCGACTCGTGGTAGGCAGGGAGATACTTTGTCCCTTTGCCGGCCGCCACCACATCGAAGCCGGCAGCGCGCGCCCAGTCCACGAGCTCGCAGATCAGCGCGGGCTGATCGCCGTAGGCGAGCGTATAGACGACGCCGGCCTCGCGCGCGCGCCGGGCGAGGAGCGGCCCCGCCAGGCAGTCCGCTTCGACGTTTACCATCACGATGTGCTTGCCGTGTCTGCAGCAGGCGAGCGCGTGCCGGATGCCGGCGGCGGGGCTGCCGGTTGCGTCGATGGCGATCTCCACAGCGTCCGAGGCGATTGCGCCCGCGGCGTCGTCGGTCACGCAGGTCGTCCCGCTTCGATACGCCTCGTCGAGCGAGCGGGCGCGGTAACGCTCACTGTCCCACCCGACGCGCGCCAGGGCGTCGCGCGCCCGAACGGGGTCGAGATCGGCGACAGCGACGATGTGAAGGCCCGGTGTGCGCCGCGCCTGCGCGAGGAACATCGAGCCGAACTTTCCGGCGCCGATGAGAGCGACGCGCAGCGGCCTCGACTCGGAGGCGCGTTGCTGGAGCAGGCGGTGCAGGTTCATCGGCTGACAGGGATGCGAGAGCGGGAAAAGCTACCACAGGTACGCCGGTTGCGACAGCCGGGCGCGTGCGACGGCCCCGGGGCAAGCTTGATCTGCGTCAAACCGGTTGGCGGCGTACTCTGCGAGATTAGAAAAATCAGGGATGCAGACAGATATCGGCGAGTCGCCTATGGCAAAGACATTGGACATCATCCGCGACGAGCACCGGTCGATTGCCGCGATCCTGCACGGCATGGAGTACCTGGTGGACAGGGTCCGCGCGCGCAAGGCGAAGATCAACCCGCGCGTATTCCGCGCGATGATCTACTACCTGGATACCTTCTCCGAGCGCATGCACCATCCCAAGGAGGATCGCTTCCTGTTCAGCGCGCTGCGCAACCGCGGCGGGGAAGCCGCGACCGCAGTCGCCGACCTGGAGCGCGAGCATGCCGCGGGGGGCAGCGCGCTGAGGCGGCTCGAGCAATGCCTGGTGCGCTACGAGGAGGGCGGCGACAGGGAATTCCAGGCGTTCGCGGATGCCGTCGCGAAATTCATCCGGGAATACCGGGACCACATGCACAAGGAGGAAAGCATCGTGTTCCCGATGGCGGAGCGCATGCTCAGCGCGCAGGACTGGCAGGCGATCGATCGCGCCTTCGCGGAAAACCGCGATCCGCTCGCAGCCGACCGCGACACCCGGGATTTCGAGAAACTCTTCGACCGTATCGTCAACCTGGCCCCGCCGCCGATTGGAGTCGGTCCGGACATCTAGAGCCCCTGACATGATGAAACACACGCTGCGCTGTCACGATTTTGGCTGCGAATCTGCAGCAGATAGTCTGGGAACCGACTTGCAGGTTAGTGGCTGAAATTAGCCCCGGGCCAAAATCGCGCCAGCCCACGAGGGGTTGCGGCCCAAATCGCCGACGCGCCGGAACGTGGAGCGGGGACCCGCTTGCGGGATGCGACCGTGCAGGCGCGTGTGAGGACCGCGCATCAGGCGCTCCGATGTCCCACTCCGGGGTCGCATCCAAGCACAATACGCTTGGAACCTGCTCCGCCCTGCGCGGGACGCTTTGTCGCTCGGCTTGCCAATATGGCGAATATTGGCTGCACCTCGCTTCGTGCTATCGACGATTTTGGCTCGCACCGCACGCGCGTTTCATCATGTCAGGGGCTCTTAGCGCCGGCGCCGCGCAGCGCGTGGTTCACCGCGAGCGCGGCCGTGAAAACGAGGAGCGCCCCGGCCTGGTGCGCCGCAGCGAGCGTAACCGGGACGGCGAGCAGCAGGGTCGAGACGCCAAGCCCGATCTGAAGGATGAGCGTCGCGAGCAGGAAATTCGTGAGCAGGCGCGCGCGCGCCGGCAGCTCCGCCCGGCCGGCTTCGTACCACAGCCAGGGAACCGCGACCGCAAGGAGCCAGGCGAACAGGCGATGGTCGAACTGGACCGTCGCCATGTTGTTGAAGAAGTTCAGGTACCACGGCTCGATGAGAAAGATCTCCGGCGGTATCCAGTATCCGTTCATGAGCGGGAAAGTGTTGTAGGCGTATCCCGCGCGGATGCCGGCCACGAAGCCGCCGGTCACGACCATCGCGACGACCAGGCCGGTGACCGTCCACGCGAGGCGCCGCAGCCGGGTGAAGCGCGCGGGCGTTGCTGCCCGGGCCGGCGGCGGGTCGAGGAGTCCCAGCGCAATCCACAGCATGGCGGCGTAGATAGCGAACGCAAGTGCGAGGTGCGCCGTCAACCGGTAGTGGCTCACCCGCGGGTCGTCCACCAGGCCGCTCATCACCATGAACCAGCCCATCGCCCCCTGCAGCGCGCCCAGCAGGAAAATGCCGCCCAGCTTCCATGCGAGCGGCGGCGCGAGCGCGCGCCGCCACAGAAAGTAGAGCAGGGGCAGGAGGAACGCGACACCGATCAGGCGCCCGAGCAGGCGGTGAAAGTACTCGAGCCAGAAGATGTCCTTGAAGCCGGCGAGGCTCATGCCCTGATTCACCTTCTGATATTCGGGAGTCCGCTGGTACTTGAGGAAGAGCTCCTCCCACTCGGAGGCGGTGAGCGGCGGGAGCGCGCCGATGACCGGCTGCCACTCCACGATGGATAGGCCCGAGCGCGTGAGCCGGGTCACGCCGCCGAGCACCACCATCGCGAACACCAGCGCGCAGCACGCGATCAGCCAGGCGGCGATGCGGCGGTCCCACACGGCGCGCGCGTGGCCGGCAACGTCCGCATCGGGACGCGCGGGATCGATGGCGGTCTCGCTCATTTCCGCGCCATCATATCAATGACGGGCGCCGGCAGGCGGGAGCCGGGTCAGTTCGCGCGCGGCCGCTCGAGCACGAGGTGAAACAGCGAGGAATCCACCGCGACCAGGTCGTGCAGGCGATCGCTGATCTCGATCGAGATGCGGTCGCCGTAGCGGGCAAGGTCGCGCAGCAGACGCTGGAGATTGCGTACCTGGTGGATCTCGATCTCCTCCACCACCAGCATGAGCGAAGCGCGCGAACGCCGCAGCAGCCGCTGCAGGCGCGGCGCGCAGCGCTTGAAGAAAGCCCGGTCGAGTCCGCACGCGAACCGGAGTTTCACCCGCGGCGCATCGCCCACCTCGAGGCTCAACTCGGCGCTGGCGCGGCCGTCACGCAGGTAACGGGTGATCGCGCGCTCGAAGGAGGCGAACCACTTTCCGGCCAGCGCGGCGTCCCGGGGCCGGGGCGGGGAGAGGTGGCGATCGGCGTAGTTGCGCATCGCGATTGCCCCGATCCAGTCCATGATTGCGAGCGGCAGCTTTCCGGGCTGAAGCCAGGGCAGGCTGCGCGCGAAGTGAAAGAGGCGCGACCAGCCTCCGCGCAGGATTCCCCTCACCAGGAAACGCGCGACGATACCGGGCTTTTCGGCGGCCGCGTACTCGCCGCGATACACGGGGCGGCGCAGATGACGCAGCTTGTTGCGCACGCGGTCCGCAATCGACCGGTCCGACAGCAGGCGCCGGTAGAGACCGATGTACCCTTCCACCATCTCGTGGTAGCGCATCCGTTTCGGTACGATGTTGGTGCCGATCCTCGTGTTGTCGGTGCCGTCGGCGTGCTCGATCAGCCGTCCCTCGCGCCGCAGGCGCTCGTGGAGCGGGGTCCTGGGCAGAGCTGTCAACAACCCGACCATGGCAACCAGGATGCCGGACTCGCGGATGAACTGGTACTGCCGGTCAAAGGTCGCCGGCGTGTCGCTGTCGAAGCCGACGATGAAGCCGGCGAGCACGTCCATCCCGTAGGAGTAGATGCGGCGCACCGAAGTCAGGATGTCCTCGTGGACGTTCTGCGTCTTGCGCGTGTGCCGGAGCGCTTCGGGATCGGGCGACTCGATACCGATGAAAACCCAGGTGAAATGGGCGGCACGGAAGAGCTCCAGCAGTTCCCGGTCCTGCGCCATGTTGAGGGAGGCCTCGGTGCCGAAGTCGAAGCGGTAGCGGTGTCGTTCCTGGTACTCGCGCAGGAAGCGCAGCAGCGCCTTGGCCGCGGGTTTGTTACCGATCAGGTTGTCGTCCACGAAGAAGACGTTGCTCACGTTGCGCGCTCTCAGCGCATCGAGCTCGCGCCCGACCTGCTGCAGCGTCTTGTGGCGCGGCTTGCGACCGAACATCACGATGATGTCGCAGAACTCGCACAGGAACGGGCAGCCGCGCGAGAACTGCAGCGTCGCCGTGGTGTAGCGCTCGAGCTTGAGCAGTTCGAAGCGGGGAACGGGCGAGTCGGCCAGGGCGACGACGCCGGTCTCGCGGTAGAGCGCCCGCGGCGCGCCGCGCTCGAAATCCTCGCAGAACCGCGGCCAGACGTACTCGGCCTCGCCCGCGATCACCGCGTCGGCGAGCAGGGCGTAGCGCTCCGGGCACAGCGACGCGAAACTGCCGCCTGCGACCACGAAATAGCCGCGCTTGCGGTAATAGGCGAGCAGCTCCGCCTGCCGCGCGTGCTGAACGCCCATGCCGCACACGCCGATCACATCCGCGCGAGGCTCGCGCGGCACCGCCTCGATGTTCTCGTCCACGATCTCGACCGTCCAGTGCGAGGGGCACAGCGCGGCGAGGGTGGCGAGCCCGAGAGGCGGATTGACGGCGCGCTTGCCGGGGAGCACTTCATCGACCGCCCAGCGGAAACTCCAGAAGCTCTCGGGGAATCGCGGATTGATCAGGAGCAGTCTTGGCGGACGAGACGGCAGGCGCGCCCTTGGCATAGCCGCAGATTGTCTGCGGTCCGGGCGAGATGCGTTTTGACCCACGTCAAAGTCCGTGTCGGAAACGCTAGAATCCGCACGGCGGGCGGAAGCGGGGGATCGGGCAGGGAAGGCGGATGGACTACATCGTGCTGAAGCAGCTTCACGTGGCCTGCGCCGTGCTGTCCTTCATCGGGTTTTTCCTGCGCGGGATCTGGATGATCCGCGGCTCCGCGATGCTCGAGCGCCGCTGGGTGAGGATCGTGCCGCATGTGAACGACACCGTTCTCCTCGCGAGCGCGATCGCTATCGCGGCCATGAGCCGCCAGTACCCGTTCGTCCAGGGCTGGATGACTGCCAAGGTGCTTGCGCTCGTGCTCTACATCGGGCTCGGCATGCTGGCCTTGAGACCGGGCCGGCCCCGGTCGCTGCGGATCGGAGCGTGGCTTGCCGCGCAGGTGGTGTTCACCTATATCGTGGCGGTCGCTGTTACCCGCAGCGCGGGGATCTTGCCGTAGCCGCCGGCGTCACTTAGGGCGGGTCGCCGCGCCGGCCCGCGAGTAGAGCGCGGGGTCGCCCCAGAACCGGTAGTCGTTCCTGCGCTCGGTCTTGGCCCGGTACATCGCGCCGTCCGCACGCTTGAGCAGCGTATCGACATCTTCGCCATCGAGCGGATAGACGGTGATGCCGATGCTCGCCGTGAGTTTCGCCTTGTGCCCCTCCAGCAGGTAGGGACGGGCGAGCGCGTGGAGCAGCTTTTTCGCGGTCGCCGCGGCGTCCCGCGGCTGCGACAGCTGCTCGAGGATGACGGCGAATTCGTCTCCGCCGAGCCGCGCGACCGTGTCGACTTCCCGCACCGAGCGCTTGAGACGCCTCGCCACCGCCTGCAGCAGCCGGTCCCCGCAGCGGTGCCCGAGCGCGTCGTTGACCGGCTTGAAGCCGTCGAGGTCCAGGTAGAGCAGCGCGACGAGGCTCGCCGCGCGTTTCGCGCGCACCATCGCGTGCCGGAAGCGCTCGCTGAAGAAGTAGCGGTTCGGCAGGCCGGTCAGGGCGTCGTGTGTCGCGAGATCGTAGAGCTCGTGCTCCTCGCGCTTGCGCAGCGTGATGTCCGAGAATATCGCCAGGTAGTGCTCCACCTTGCCGCTGGCGCCTCTGACCGCGGTGATGGACAGCCACTCGGGATAAGTCTCGCCGCTCTTGCGGCGGTTCCAGATCTCGCCCTGCCAGCGTCCGGTCGAGTGGATGCATTTCCACATGTGGGCGTAGAACTCCGCGGACTGGCGGCCCGAGTGCAGGAGCCGCGGTGTCTTGCCGGAAGCCTCCTTCCACGTGTAGCCCGTGACCCGGGTGAAGGACCGGTTGATGTAGACGATCCGCGTTCTCGCGTCAGTGACGAGGATCGCCTCGGCGGTGTGGTCGAGGAATTTGCCGAGTTGGCGCCAGCCCGATTCGGGCGATCTAGCCATCGTCAGGACGGGAAGCGCGGCCGGCCGGATGCGGGGCGGTGCCGCTGGCGAGCCGATGGAGCCGTTCAATCAGCGGACGCCACATCTCGTGCGCGGCGGGCACGGTCGTGTCCACCGCGTAGGACGCGGCCATTTCGGCAGGCGTCAGCGATTCGCGTGCGCGAAGCTGGCGCTCGAGCACGGCAAGATCGGCTTCCGAGGCGTCGTCCGCGCGGACAAGGCGCTCGGTGATGCGCGCGCGCAGCTCTTCCAGCGGGGCGTGGAAGTCGAGGATCGTGAACGGCACGTCGAGCCGTTCCGCGATCGCCCGGAAGGCGTCGCGCTCGGCGCGCTTCAGAAAGGCGGCGTCCACCACGACCGAAAACCCGGCGCGCAGCGCCTCCTGGGCGAGCTCGCCGAGGCGCCGGTAAGTTGCCGCGTTGATCACCGCGCTGTAGAGGCCGCTTCCCACCCCGGATCCGCTCGAGGCGAGCGGCGCGACGCCGTGCGCGCGCTTGCGCTCGAGATCGGAGCGCACGCGGATCGCTCCCAGCGCCTCGACCAGCGGCTGCGTGAGCGTCGTCTTGCCGCAGCCGGAGAGACCGTGGGCGAGAATCAGCGCGGGGCGCGCCGGCGCCGCGAGCCGGCCCGCGAGGTGCAGGTAGTCTTCGAAAGCGCGCGTGAGCCGCGCCCGCTCGGGGCGCCGCAGGCCGCTCTGCCGCGAGCGCATGAGATGCACCTTGGCGCGCACCAGCGCGCGGTAGACCAGGTAGAAGGGCAGCACGGCGAGTCCGGCGTAGTCGCCGGTCGCCTCGAGATAGCGGTTGAGGAAGCGCCACGCGAGATCGCGGCGCCCGCGGTCCTCGAGGTCCATCGCGAGAAAGGCGACCTCGCTCATGACATCGATCCAGCGCAGGCTGTCATTGAACTCGATGCAATCGAAGGGCACCGGCCGTCCTTCCAGCAGGACGATGTTGCCGAGGTGCAGGTCGCCGTGGCATTCGCGTACGTAGCCCTGCTTCCTGCGCGTCGCGAAGTCGCCGCTGCGCGCCGCGAATTCGTGCTGGGTCCAGAGGCGTAGCGCGCGCAGTGCCCCGTCATCGGGCGCGGCTTTGGCAAGCTGCAGCATTTGCTCGAAATTCTGCACGGCGTCGGCGAGCACCCTGTCGGGCGCGCCGTAGCGCGTTTCCGTTCGCGCCTGAGGCGCGCTGGCGTGGAAGCGCGCGACGAGCGCCGCGAGCACGTCGATTTCCGCCGCACCGAACCCTCCGCCCGCAAGTGCGCGGCTGGCGAGCGACGCCTGCGGGAACTCGCGCATCCGCACCGCGTACTCGAGCACCGGGCCGTCGCCGCCGATGCGCGGCGCCCCGGGCGTGCCGCGGATCTCGGCGAGATCGAGGTAGAGCTCCGGGGCGAGCCGGCGGTTCAGCCGCAGCTCCTCTTCGCAGTAGCGGTGGCGCAGCTCGAGGCTGGAGAAGTCGAGGAACCCGAGTTTCACGGGCTTCTTGATCTTGTAGGCGTATTCGCCCGTCAGCAGGACCCAGGAAATATGCGTTTCGAGCACCCGCACCCCGGCGACCGGGTGCGGATAGCACGCAGGATCCAGGAGCGCCGCGAAGAGCGGTGGCGCAGCATCGGCCGCCGAGGGGGGAAGTGCCGGCGCGGATCGAATTGGGCGCCTCATGTGCGGGAGATGGCCGGCGCTCTCGATGCGCCGCGGTTACCATGATGATTTCACCGCAACCGGCCACCGCTGTGATTGATCTGGATCAAGAGTGGGCGCGCCAGTGCGGGTAGCATGATACCGCCGGAACAAATCACGGAGAACATCATGGAAACTGTCACGAGCGAAAAATTGATGCAGGACATGCGCCTCGTGGTCGCGGACGCTGAGGATCTGCTCAAAGCCACGGCCGGGCAGACCGGAGAGCGCATCGAGAAAATCCGCGCAAAAGCCGAGGAGTCGCTGCGCACGGCGCGCAACCGGATCCAAATAGCGAGCAAGGCGGTGCAGGAAACCACCACTGAGGCGGCTCGCAGCGTGGACCAGCAGGTGCGCAGCAATCCCTGGACTGCGGTCGGCGTTGCTGCCGGCGTGGGTCTGGTGCTTGGCATCCTGTTGGGCCGTCGATAAGCGGCGCTCATCCGCAGGGCCGCGTCCCGTGGTCTGACACGCTAGATTGGCGCCGCCCTGCGCTACCTTCCGCGCTGATTCCCGTCCCGCTGCATGGAAAGAGGCCGCGCCGGCGTGAAGCATCTGACGCACTCCCAGATTGCCCACCTCGACCGCATCCTCGAGCGGCGGGAGCGCGAGTTGCGTGCGGAAATCCGCGCACTGCTGCTGCAATCGGACGTGGAGCACCACCGGGACCTTGCGGGCATGGTCGGCGACGTGGGCGATGAGTCGGTTGCGAATCTGCTGGCCGATCTCGACGCGGCGTTCATCGACCGCCACGTGCGCGACCTGCGCGACGTGGAGAGCACCCGGGAGCGCTTCGCCGCCGGCGCCTACGGCGTGTGCGCCCGCTGCGGCCAGGGCATCGGCTACGAGCGCCTCGCCGCCTATCCCACCGCCATCCGCTGCTTCGCCTGCGAGGCCCAGCACGAGAAGACCCACGTCCACGAGGGCATGCCCACTCTCTAGTTGTGCCGCGCCACAATGCCGACATCGCAGGATCCCCGGACTCGGCCCGAAGCGGGTGCGGGGGCTCTACGATGCGCTCCGGGTGAAGCCGATCGAGGATATCAGGCGCGCCGCGGCTGGCTCGAGGCGAAGGACGTGCTCAACACCCGGAGCCTCAAGGAGCTGCGGCCGCTCCTCGCGCGGACGATGGGACGCTGACGCGGCGATGGCTCGCCCGGTACACTTTCCTATCGGCCGGGCGTCTTCGTCGCCTCGCCCGACCAGGAATAGCTCCGCACCTTCCCCGCGGCGTCGAAGCGGACCTGCAAATACTTGAACGACGTGTCCGACATCTGCGGCAGGCTGCCGCGGCCGAAAAAATAGGTCCATTCATCGCTGCGTTCCCCGGTCTCGTTCACGGCCACGCCCGTATTGCTCGGTGCGCCCAGCCAGGCATGGACCTGCGCTTTGGTGGTGACGCCGCGCTCGACTCGGCTCTCAAAATTCTTGATTTCAAAGTCGCGCCCGACCTGTGCTGTCCCGCAGGCGGCGAGCAGCAAAGCGCCCGCACCCATCAGGACGCCGCGAAAGCACGCCGGGATTGTGCAACGCATCGGCAAAGCCCCTCCTTTACGATCGACCTTTACGCCAAATGCCGGGGCAAGCATTGACGCAGATCAGTACGTTGTCGCTCGAGCGGGAGTACGAAAAGATAGAGACTGGCACGGCTTAGGGAATTCGAGTTGATCCCCATCCAGCTGCGGTGGCTCATCTTCCTGATCGGGCTGGGAATTCTGGCTCCGCAGCCCGGTCATGCGCGCAAGACCACGGTGTGCACGATCACCGTGAATTCGCCGGATGAAAAGGAGGTATTCCAGCGCCGCCTGCCCAGGGACAGATTCGAGTTCGTCGAGCTCGTGGAAGCGGGGCGGCCGGATTGGCTGGCAAAGTCGTGCGCCGAGGGTATCCGTTGCGACATGCTCATCATCTCGGGGCATTTCGCGAGCGGGAGTTTTTTTTCCGACCGGCTCCAGAGCAAGGATCAGCTGCCATTCGATGAAATGGAACGAGTCTCGTGCAGCGAGTCGTGTCCGGGGCTGTTCGGGAATCTGAAGGAAGCGTTTCTGTTCGGTTGCGGCACGCTGAGTTCGGCGGCCGTTCAAAGCGCGGGGGCGGACGCGCGCCGCAGCCTCGAGCGATCGGGGCTATCCCGCGCCGAGACCGATCGATTCCTGCGCGCGCTCAATCGACAGTACTCGGAGAGCAACCAGGACCGCATGCGGCGCATCTTCTACGAGGTGCCTGCGCTCTACGGATTCGGGAACAAGGCGCCGCTGGGGCCGGAGGCTGCGTCGGTGCTCGCCCGCTATTTTCAGGCGCCGGGTGCCACGCAGGAGATGATCCGGGTGCAGGAACGGCTCGTCCGCGGAGCCGGCCACCGGTTGGCGAATCACCGGCTGGCGAGCTACTTCGGGGAAGATCAAATGCGGATCGTGGGGGGGCTGACCCCGGCCGAGCCCAAGGCGCGGGTCAGGGCGGAAATGTGCAAGTTCTTCGATGACCGCCTGACCCCGGCCCGCAAGCTCGATTTCGTCGGTCAGCTGCTCCAGCGCGAGATGGCCGAAGTGCGCATGTATCTCGAGCGGATCGAAACCTATCTCGAAGGCCTCCCCGGCGCAACGACGGTCTCGCCCGAGTGGCGGGCAAGCCTGGGCCGGATTGCCAGCGACGGTGTCGCGCGCGAGCGCTTTCTCCAGTTCGCCCGCGACGCCGATCCGCCGCCGGCGCGCGTGCGGATGATGGATCTGGCCTCTCGCCTGGGCTGGCTGACGCCGGCGCATTTGCGGCAAGAGCAGGTTCGAATCGTCCAGACCATGATCGAGGCGCCGCGGCTTGGTTCCGGAGAGGCCGACATCGTCTGCGACCTGGCGAAGCAGCGGAACATCAAGCTCGGCGAGCTGCGCATTCCCGAGCGTTCGGCTCCGGGTCTCGGCGTCGCGCGGGCTTGCCTGGGGGACGCCGATGCGAGACAGGGCATTCGCGCCATGCTGCTCAGCCGGGACGAGGAGCTGTTCCTCAGCGCACAGATCTTCTTCGAGGCTCACCCCATGACGACGTCGGAGCTCGGGTGGTACGCGACGGAGATCGGGCGCGGTACCGGCGGGGTCGCGGCAGCAGAGCGGGCGCTCCACGTGATCGCCCGCCAGAATATCCGCGACCGCGCGCTGTTGAATGCCTACATGCAGCTCCTGACGATGGACCTCGCCAGGGAGACGAAGCACGCAGTCGCGCCCGTGTTCCTGTTCGCGGACTGGTCGCGGGTGGACCGCCCGAAGCTGATCGAGGCCGTCCGCAAGACCGGACTTGCGGAGGACGGGGCGCTCGGCTTTCTTCTGCGCCGTCTCGAGAACCGGTAGTTCTCGCCGTGGGTCTTCCCCCGTTCGCGGGAACGAATCGCGACGATTTTTGACCTAGGTCAAAGCCCCGCCCTTGCGCCTGGAGTAAAAAGAAATTGCCTTGCGCAGTCATGGGGCGTGCCCGGCAGCCGCACCCGGGTACTCCGCGGCACAAGGCACCAGGCGGGAGGAAGTGATTCTCCCGGCCAGATCGACCTCCTCTTCGGGGGTCGACGCAATGCCGACCGGCGCGATAACGATGCACCGGTACCCTTTGCGGGTCCAAGCGGCGAAGCGTGGTCAGTGTGGCCGACGCCGGAAGCTCACAAGGCCTCCGGCGTTACTTTTTTGCATCCGGCGCGCGTCAGTCGCCGGACGTCACTCCCGTGGGACGGAGCTTGCCCGGGAGCAGGCAGCCCTTGCGGGCGCGGTGGAGGATGTGCTTCTTCAGATCCTCGCCGCTCACCTTGACGGTGCGCTCGTTGCCTGAGCGCGAAACGCCCGCGACGGTCACCGACTCGGCATTCGCGAAGCCGACCGCCACGAGTTTCTCCTTGTCATCCAGCCCCATCAGCGTGATGCCGCGGCCGCGCGCGAGCTCCTTCAACTCCGCCGCCGGGAAGAGCAGCATGCGCCCCTTCTCCGAGAACGCCGCCGCCAGCTCCGGCTTGTCCGGCACCGGCGCGGGCCGGATCACCTCGTCGCCCGGCTCGACCGTCATGAATGCCTTGCCCGCCTTCACCCGCGTCAGCAGCTCCTCCGACTTCCCGATGAAGCCGTAGCCGCCCGAGCTCGCGAAGAGATAGCGCTTGCCCGGCTGCGCATCCACCACGTGCGCGAGACGCGCGCCCGGCGCCAGCTCGATGAACGTGGTCAGTTGCGCTCCGTCGCCCTTGCCGCCGGGCAGCTCCGAGCACTCCACCGAGAACGCCCGGCCGGTCGAGTCGATGATCCCGATGCTGTGCACCGACCGCGTCTCGAACATGGCGTACGGGCCGTCGCCGGTCTTGTAGGTCGTGCTGGAGAGATCGAGCCCGTGGCCCGGGCGCGCGCGCACCCAGCCGTTCTTCGACACGATGATCGTCAGCGGCTCGTCGATCACCTGGCGCTCGAAGGTCGCGCGCTCGGCGCTCTCGATCTGCGTGCGCCGTGCATCGCCGTACTGCTTCGCGTCCGCCCGGATCTCCTCGGTGACGAGATTCTTCAGCGCGTCATCCGAGCCGAGCACCCCCTTCAGCTTCCTGCGCTCGTCCTTCAGCTCCTTCAGCTCGGTCTCGATCCGGATGCCCTCGAGCCGCGCGAGCTGCCGCAGCCGGATCTCGAGGATGTCCTCGGCCTGCATCTCGGTCAGCTTGAACTGCTTCATGAGATCGGGCTTGGGATCGTCGGAATTGCGGATGACCTTGATCACCTTGTCGATATTGAGGAGAACGATGATGCGGCCTTCGAGGATGTGGATCCGCTTCTCGACTTGACCGAGCCTGAACCGGATGCGGCGCGTGACGGTGGCGGAGCGGAACTGGACCCACTCGCCCACGAGCTGCGCCAGGTTCTTGCGCGTGGGCCGTCCGTCAAGCCCGAGCGCGACCAGGTTCACCGGGAAGTTTTCCTCCAGGCTCGTGTGCGCGAGCATGAAGCGCATGAACTCGTCGGGGTCCTGGCGCGAGGAGCGCGGCTCCAGTACGAGCCGGAGCTTGTTCTCCTTGTCCGACTCGTCGTTCACTTTCTCGAGCAGGTTCAGCACGACCTGCTTCTGGTTCTGCTGCGCCGCCGTGACCTTGCCGCCCTTGTCCTTGGGCTTGGGATTGGTGAGCGCCTCGATTTCCGCCATCACCTTCTTCGCCGAGGTGGTCGGCGGCAGCTCGTGCACCACGACCTGCCACTGGCCGCGCGCGAGGGACTCGACTTTCCACCGCGCCCGCGCCCGCAGCGACCCGCGTCCGGTCTTGTAGGCCTGGAAGATCTCCTCGCGCGGGCTGATGATCTGGGCGCCGCCCGGGAAGTCCGGGCCCTTCACGATATGCATCAGCGCCTTGGGCGTCGCGTTCGGGTGCTTCAGCATGAACACCGCCGCTTCCGCGATCTCGCGCATGTTGTGCGGCGGCAGCTCGCACGCCATGCCGACGCCCACGCCCGAGGCGCCGTTCAGGAGCAGCATCGGCAGCCGCGCGGGGAGGAGCTTCGGCTCCTTCAGGCGCCCGTCGTAGTTGGCGATGAAATCCACCGTGTCCTGGTCGATCTCGGACAGCAGCAGCTCGGCGAGCGGGGTGAGGCGTGCCTCGGTGTAGCGGTAGGCCGCGGCGGGGTCGCCGTCCTGCGTGCCGAAATTGCCCTGGCCGTCGATCAGCGGATAGCGCAGCGAGAAGTCCTGCGCCATGCGCACCAGCGCCTCATAGGTGGAGGCGTCGCCGTGGGGGTGGAACTTGCCGAGCACTTCGCCGACGATGCGCGCGGACTTCGAGTGCTGGACGCCGCTCTTCAGCCCCAGCTCGTTCATCGCGTAGAGGATGCGGCGCTGCACCGGCTTCTGGCCGTCCTCGACGTTCGGGATCGCGCGCCCGCGCACGACACTCATCGCGTAGGTGAGATAGCTGCGCTCGGCAAACGACGCCATGTCGATGGAGTCGTCGCCCGCGCCGGCCCGTCCGCCGCCACCTCCCGCGCCGCCGCCGCCACGACCGGCTCCGGTCACCGGCCCCGCCTTGTCCTTGCCCGCGCGCTTGCCCTTTGCCTGCGGCTTCTTTCCTTTCGCTGCAGCCTGGGCATCCGCTTTCTTGGCGGCCGCCGGCAGCGCGGCCGGCTCGAAGAGATCGAGCGTCGCCGCATCGGTGGCGCGCCGGGCGTGCGTCCGTTCGTCGCTCATACGTCAGCCTCGACTTCGTTGCCCTTCTCTTCCATCCACGAGCAGCGCTTCTCCGCTTCCTTTCGCGACATGAGCATGTTGAAGAGCGCGAAAGTCTTCGTCTTGTCCTCGACCCTGACCTGCAGCAGCTTGCGCGTATCGGGATTCAGCGCCGTCTCCCACAACTGGTCCGGGTTCATCTCGCCCAGGCCCTTGAAGCGCTGGATCGAGACCGATTCCTTCTTCACGCCGTCGTCGCGCGCGCGGTCGAGGATCGACTTCAGCTCGTCCTCGTCGAGCGCGTAGAGCTTCTTGGCCGCGCGCTTGCCATGCCCCGGCACGTCCACCTTGTAGAGCGGGGGGCAGGCAATATAGATGTGGCCCTTCTCGATCAGCCTCGGGAAGTGCCGGTAGAAGAGGGTGAGGAGCAGCACCGAGATGTGCGCGCCGTCCACGTCGGCGTCGGTCATCGAGGCGACCTTGCCGTAGCGCAGGCCCGAGAGGTCGGGGTTGTCCTTCTCGTCGTGGGGATCCACGCCGAGGGCCATCGAGATGTCGTGGATCTCGGCGTTGGAGAACAGGAGCTCGCGCTTCACCTCCCACGAGTTCAGCGCCTTGCCGCGCATGCGGTAGATCGCCTGGAAGCGCTTGTTGCGTGCCTGCTTGGCCGAGCCGCCCGCGGAATCGCCCTCGACCAGGAAGAGCTCGTTGTCCTTCACGTCGGTCGACTCGCAGTCGGTCAGCTTCTCCGGCAGCATCACCACGCTGGATGACTTCTTGCGCTCGACCTTCTGCACCGTGCGCAGCCGCTCGACCGCCTGCTGGATGACCCGATTGCAGATCTTCTTGCCGTGCTCGACGTTGCTGTTCATCCACAGCGCGAAGGGGTCGCGCACCATGGTCGAAACCAGCTTCACCGCGTCGCGGTTGGAGAGTTTTTCCTTGGTCTGCCCATGGAATTGCGGCTCCAGCACCTTGGCCGCGAGGACGTAGACGCAGCACGACCACGCGTCCTCGGCGAGGAGCTTGATCCCCTTGGGGGTGAGCGCGTGGTATTCGGCGAAGGACTTGACCGCCTCGAAGATTCCCTCGCGCAGGCCCGACTCGTGCGTGCCGCCGTCCGGAGTAGGGATCAGGTTCGCGTACGACTCGCCGCCGCCCTTGCCGTCCTCGACGAACGCGAACGCCCAGGCCGCTCCTTCGCCCGCCGCGAAGCCGTTGGCATCGGATTCGGCAACGAACTTCTCGCCGTCGTAGATCGGCGCGACCGCGGAGGCGTTGCCGATCAGCTCCGCGAGGTAGCCCTTCATGCCCTCGGGGTAGTTCCAGGTCTTCTGCTTCGTCTCCTTGGCAGTCTCGATGCCGAGCGTGACCTTCACGCCGGGCAGCAGCACCGCCTTGGAGCGCACGATCCGCTCGAGGTCGTCCAGCTGCACCTTGGGGGAATCGAAGTACTTCTTGTTCGGCCAGATGCGGAGCGACGTGCCGCCCGCCCGCTGCCCGCAGGCGCCGGTCTTGCGCAGCTTCTTTGCGACCTTGCCGTCCGCAAACGCGATCTGGTGCACCTCGCCGTCGCGCTTGATCTCGACCTCGAGCCGCTCGGAGAGGGCGTTGGTGACCGAAACGCCCACTCCATGCAGCCCGCCGGAGAACTTGTAGGCGGCGTCCACGTCGGCGCGCGCGAACTTGGCACCGGCGTGAAGCTCGGTCATCACCAGCTCGACCGTCGGGATCTTCTCCTCGGGGTGAATGCCGACCGGAATGCCGCGGCCGTTGTCGGTGACCGTAACCGAGCCATCGAGATGGACGGTGACGTCGATTCTGTCAGCGTGGCCGCCGAGCGCCTCGTCGGCCGCGTTGTCGATCGCTTCCTGGATGATGTGGGTGGGATCGGAGGTCCGGGTATACATCCCCGGGAGCCGCTGAACGGGCTCGATGCCGCGTAACTTCTTGACTGAACTTTCGTCGTATCTCTTGGCCATTCGCTCCGCGTGTCGTCCCGCCGGGAGTATTCCCGTTGGACTGGCATTATATCCCGTCTCCAATCAAAGTACTACGCCTTCACGTTGCATGATCGCCGCCGACCGCCCGAGCAAGGACATTCTGTCCGTCATGGCTTGCGCTGTCTTCCGTTTCACGCCAGTATGACGGCCTTCCACAAGCCCGATAACGCGGAGTCCGCAATGCGCATATGCCGTCGTCTGCCGCACATCTTCATTCCGCTCTGTCTCGTGCTTGCCGCCGCCGCCGCGCCCGCCGCGGATTGGCCGGCGCGGCCGATCCGCTTCGTCACGCCCGCCGCGCCCGGCGGCACCACCGACGGGCTCTCGCGCATCTTCAGCGCGCGCATGACCGAGACGTTGAAGACCCAGGTCATCGTGGACAACCGCGGCAGCGCCTCCGGAGTGCTCGCCGCCGAGATTGTCAAGGCGGCAACGCCGGACGGCTACACCCTCTTCATGGCCTACCACCAGCACACGGTGAACGCGGCGCTGCTCAAGCTCTCGTACCATCCGGTCAATGACTTCACGCCAATCACGCAATTGACCGAAGCCGGGCTGGCGCTGGTCATCCATCCCAGCTCGCCGCCGAAGAATTTCAAGGAGTTCCTCGACTGGACGCGCAACTTCAAGGGCGCGCTCAACTTCGGCTCCGCTGGGCTTGGCAGCGGCGGGCATCTGGCCGGCGAGCTCTACAAGATCCAGGCCGGCGTCAAGGCGAGCCACATCCCCTACAAGGGGGCCGGGCCCTCACTGATCGCGCTGATGGGCGGGGAATACCAATACAACTTCGCGGGGCTGGTGGGCGCGCTGCCGCTCGCTCGCGGCGGCAAGATCCGTGCGATTGCGGTCACCACGGAGAAGCGCATCCCAGGCTACGAGGACATCCCCACCGTGAAGGAATCGGGCCTGCCGGACTTCGTGGTGGTGGGCTGGTACGGGGTGATTACTCCGCCGAAGCTCCCGAAACAGCTGGTGACGCGGCTGCACGCCGAGCTCATCAAGGTCCTAAAAGAGCCCGACACCAACAAGCGCATCGTCGGCTTCGGCGGCACCCCGATCGGGAGCGACCCGGAGTCGTTCCGCAAGTTCATGCTCGCCGACATGAACAAGTGGGCCGATGTCGTGAAGAAGAGCGGCGCCAAGGCCGACTAGGCCGGCCGGCTTCGATCGGCGCGGCGGCACCCGTTTCTCATCTTTCGATACTCGTCACGGAGGCGACCATGGCACGCATACGCCACATTGCGATCGGCACCCGGGATCCCGAGGCGACGGCGCGGTTCTATATGGAGGGCCTCGGCCTTAAGGAGGTCGGCAAGCTCAACTCCGCGACCGCCGAGGGCTACTACCTGAGCGACGGCCACGTGAACATCGCCATCCTGAAGTTCAAGAGCGAGGACCCCGCCATCACGGAGGGCGCGCCGCGCTACACCGGCGTGCACCACTTCGGCGTCGAGGTGGAGGACATGGCGAAGGCGCGCGCGCGCATCGAGAAGGCGGGCGCCGTGCACCGTCCCTACCCGGGAACGGAAGACATGAAGAAGCGCGGCAACATCGAGGTCAAGTTCACCGGTCCCGACGGCGTCACCATCGATCTCTCCGAGCACGGGTGGCTCGGCACCAAGTAGCATGCCCGCCCGCAACTCCCGGAAGACGGTCTTCTGGTTCGACGACGGAAAGCGGCCCAACGTCGCCGACGAGCTCGAGAAGGAAAAGGACATCACGCTCCACCGCCTCGCCTACACCGGGCCGAAGGCGGATATCTGGGGCGCGATGTCCGCGTCGCACGTCTACTGCATCACCTCCACGCGCCAGGAGCAGCCCGAGGAATTCCGCGCCAACGCGGCGCTCCTTGCGCGCTGCCCCGATCTACTTGTCGTGTCGACGAGCGGGGCGGGCTACGACACGGTGGACGTCGCCGCGTGCACCGCGGCGGGCGTGCTGGTGGTGAACCAGTCGGGCGGCAACGCCGACGCCGTCGCGGAGCACGCCGTGGCGATGATGCTCGCGCTTACCAAGAAGATTCCGCAGACCGACCGCTCGCTCCGGTCCGAGAAGCGCGCCCCGCGCGAGAGCTTCAAGGGCTGGAATGCCCACGGCCGCACGGTCGGCGTGATCGGTATCGGCAACACCGGCCGGCGCGTCGCCCGGATCTGCGGCAAGGGGTTGGAAATGAAGGTACTCGCCTGCGACCCCTATCTCACGGCGGAGGAGATCCGGGCGCGCGGCGCAACCAAGGTGGATCTCCCCGCGCTCTTGAAGGAATCGCGCTTCGTCTCGGTCCACTGCCCGTACAACGACGAGACCCGCAACATGATCGGTGCGCGCGAGCTTGCCGCCATGCAGCCCGGTTCCTACCTGGTGACGACGGCGCGCGGCGGAATCGTGGACGAGATCGCCCTCGCCGACGCGCTCAGGTCCGGGCACATCGCCGGCGCGGGCGTGGACGTCTGGAACGACGAGCCGCCGCCGCTCTCGCACCCGCTGCTCGCGCTCGACAACGTGATCGCCACTTATCACACCGCCGGCATCACGCAGGATTCGCGGGAGAACATGCGCAACTGGAACGCGCTGCAGGTCGCCGCCATCCTGCGCGGCGAGCGCCCCCCGCGCCTCGTCAACCCGGACGCCTGGCCGAAGTACGTGCAGCGCTTCGAGCGCATCTTCGGTTTTGCCCCGAAGTAACTCATCACTCATGTTCACGCGCCTCGACCACCTGATGATCTGCACGTCGGATCTCCAACAGGGCATCGCCCAGTACCGCAAGCTGGGTTTCAACATCCATGCCGGGGGGATCCACCCGGGAAAGGGCACTCACAATGCCATCGCGCTCAACGAGGAGGATTACCTCGAGCTGCTGGCGATCCGCGATCCGGCCGAGCAGCGGGCGGCGGCGAAGCCCGGCACCTACCAGCATGGGCTCGAGCGCTTCATCGCGGCAGGCGGCGGGATCCGCTACGCGATCATTCAAAGCAATGACCTGGCGTCGGATGTGGCCGCGATGCGCGCCCGCGGCGTGGACGTGAGCGACGCGATCGACGCCGGCCGGCGCACTCCGGCGGGGCTCGAGCTCAAGTGGAAAACAGCGACGCTGGGCCCGAAGAATCCGCTGCCGATCTTCTTCATCCAGCACCTGACGCCGATGTCGGAGCGCCGCAAGCAATTGGCGGACACCGGCCCCCATCCCAACGGCGTGCGCTTCCTCGAGCGCACCTACATCGTCGTGCACGATCTCGAAGCCTCGGTGGCGGCTTACTGCAAAGTGCTGGGAATGACGCAGCCGCGGATGTACAAGGGCACGGTGATCATGTCGCACATGGCGGTGTTCCAGTTCGGCCCCGCCGGCCTCACCATCGCGCACCCCTATGCGCCGGGGCCGGCCGCCGACGCGCTGGAGCGCCGCGGACCCGGCCCGTTCCAGGCGCTCTATCGCACCACCAGCATGGGCGCGGCCGCGCGCTGGATGGAGGCACACGGCGTGCCGCCGCCCGCGCGCGGCGTGCGCGATACCGGCGAGCACGCGATGCTGGTGCCGCCCGGCGACGCCTGTGGCGCCTACATCGGCTTCGTCGGTCCGGAGTAGGCCAAGCGAGCCCCCATTCCCGAATGGGTAATTTTTGATTATTGGTCTGCTCCCTGATCCTGCTCTTGGCCAAACCATGCTGACAATCGAGGACGTCCGGGCGATCCCGCTGTTCTCGACACTTGCAGTGCCGGAACTCGAGCGCCTCGCGCGGACATCTGCCGACCTGCACCTCGGCGCCGGGGAATTCGCCGCGCATGCCGGCGGGGAGGAGCGCGCGCTGTTCGCGGTTCTCGCCGGCAAAATGGAAGTCGTCAGATTGTTCGACGGCGTCGAGCGCACCCTGGGCTGGCGCGTCCCCGGCACCATTTTCGGCGAACTGCCGATCGCCCTTGGCACGCCGCTCTACGGAAGTTATCGGGCGTCGGAACCCTCTCGCGTCATGCGCGTGGACATCCGGGAGTATTACGCGATCGCGGCGGTATCGCCCGAGATTTCCCTGAAGGTCGCCGCGCTGGCGCGCGAGCGCATCGGCGGGATGCAGGGCATCGAGGCTGAGGCGCGCAAGCCGCGCGTCACCATGGTCGGTCACCGCTGGGACAACGCCTGCGCCGAGTTGCGACAGTTCCTCGCGCGCAACCAGATTTCCCATGATTGGATGACGCCGGATGCGCCTGATCTGCCAACGCGTTGGCCCGGAGCCCGTCCAGCGGATGAAGATTGCCCTGTGCTGAAGCTGGCCGACGGGACGCTCCTCAGTCGACCTGCGACGCGCGACCTTGCCCAGCGCCTTGGCCTTCAAACGAGCGCGCGCCTTTCTGAATACGACACCATTGTCATCGGCGGCGGACCGGCAGGTCTGGCGGCGGCGGTATACGGAGCATCCGAGGGACTGCGCACCCTCGTGGTGGAGCGCGAGGCACCCGGCGGCCAGGCGGGGACGTCATCGCGCATCGAGAACTATCTCGGTTTCCCCAATGGTGTCTCAGGCGAAGAGCTCGCGACTCGGGCACTCAAGCAATCGGGGCGGCTCGGGGCGGAGATTCTGGTGACGCGCTCTGTCGCTCGCATCGATCCGAAAACGCGTCAGATCTACCTCGATGGCGGGGATGTCGTCCAGGCGCGGACCATCATTCTTGCAACCGGCGTCACCTGGCGCCGCCTCGCAATCGAAGGCTTCGATCGGCTCATCGGCAAGGGTCTTTACTACGGAGCGGCACGCAGCGAAGCGAGTGCGACGCACGGGCTCGACGTCCACCTCATTGGCGCCGGAAACTCAGCCGGCCAGGCCGCTTTGTACTTTGCCAATCATGCACGAACGGTAACGCTTGTCGTGCGAGGCGACTCCCTGGAGAAGAGCATGTCCCGCTACCTGATCGAGCAGCTCGGCGGGAAATCGAACGTGAAGGTGCAGCTGCGCTCGGAAGTGGTCGCCGCCCACGGCGACACGCACCTGACGGGAATCGACATACGCGATGGCGCGAGCGGAAAGATCTGCCGACAAGACTGTGGTGGCGTTTTCATTTTCATCGGCGCCGACGCGGAGACCGGTTGGCTGCCGGCGGAGATCGCTCGCGATGCACGAGGATATGTCCTGACCGGTGACGATGTGGTGAAAGCCGGACGCTGGTTGCACGGCCGCGACCCCTACCTTCTCGAATCGAGTGTCCCCGGTGTATTCGCCTGCGGGGATGTGAGATTGAGCCCGGTCAAGCGCGTCGCCTCCGCGGTCGGCGAGGGCAGTATGGCGATCGCCTTCGTCCACAAATACCTGCAGCAGGATGAGGCCGCTAATCGCAGACGTTAACCTCCGCAGCAGCCGGGGTGCGGGAAAAAGCTCGCCGCGCTCTCGCGATTGGAATATCTTGACAGACTCCGCTCAACGACGAGCGGCGGAATGACGACTGCGACCTCGATCCCGTTTGTTCAGGCAATAACGGGGATCCGGGCCTTACAGGACCGGGCGCCGCGCTCCGGCAAAGCTCTGGCTCCAGTAGCGGTCGGCCAGGCTCGCGGTCGAGACCCGCTTGCCGCTTGACGGCGCGTGCACGAAGCGGCTGTTTCCGACATAAATTGCCACGTGCGAGTTGCGCTTGCCTTCCTCGTTGAAGAACAGCAGGTCGCCCGGACGGATCTCCTTCCGGGCGATGGCGCGCGAACTTGCCCACTGTCCCTCCGTGCTACGCGGCAAACGCATGTTGGCGCGGGCGTAGCTGTACTGCACGAGCCCGCTGCAGTCGAATCCTCGCGGCGAGTTGCCGCCGGTGCGGTACGGCTTGCCCTGCATCTCGAGCGCGTGCCGGGCGGCGCTGGCACCAACGTCCGCGCCGGCTTGCTTCGGCGCCGATGAGCAACCGCCCAGCGCAAGCAGGACCAGCCCGAAAGCGGCAAGGTATAACCGGGTCATATGCATACCGCGCAAGTATTCAATGGACGGCGTGCAGCGTCGGTGAATAATGCCACAGTTGGAATAGAATCCAAGGAGGGAACAGGGTCAGACCCTATGGTTCCAGTCACGGACAGGGAAAAAAAGGGTGAGCCTGAAATGAAGATCAAGCGGATAGAGCACGTAGGCGTGGTCGTGAAAGACACGGAGGCGAGCCGGCGGCTGTGGGAAGGTTGCTTCGGCATCCCGCTCGGCGGCGAGGAGGAGAACGACAGGCGCAAGCTTGCGCTCTATTACGTCGGCGAATCGATGGTCGAGCTGATTGCCGGCAAGGGAGCCGACAGCAAGCACCAGCGCATGGTGGCGGCGGGCAAGGGCGGGCTCAATCACATCTGCTTCGAGGTCGAGAACATCGACGAGGCGCTGGCCGAGTTGAAGTCGAAGGGGTTCCCGCTGCTGGACCCGGAGCCGCGCATCGGCCATGCCGGCTGCCGCATTGCGTTTATCGACCCGAAGGCGACGGAGAACTGCCTGATCGAGCTCGCGGAGCTGCCCCAAAAATAGACCGCCCGGCTTGGCGCCGGGCGGGGTACTGCAACAACCACAGCGATTACTGCGGCAGGACGACGGTGTCGATCACGTGGATGACGCCGTTGGAGGCGACGATGTCGGTCTTGACGACCCTGGCGTTGTCCACCATGACGCCGCCGCGGTTCGCGCTCACCGTCAGCGCCTGGCCCTGAACGGTCTTCACCTGGCCCGGCTTGACCTGCGCCGCCATCACCCTGCCCGGCACGACGTGGTAGGTGAGGATCGCGGCCAGCTTGTCCTTGTCGTTCAGCAGGGCTTCGAGCGTGCCGGCCGGCAGCTTGGAGAACGCTTCGTCGGTGGGCGCGAAGACGGTGAACGGGCCCTCGCCCTTCAGCGTGTCGACTAGGCCTGCTTCCTGCACCGCCTTGACCAGCGTCTTGAACTGACCCGCGGAGACCGCGGTATCCACGATGTCGGCGGCGAGCGCAACCGACGTGGCGGCCGCGAGCGCGGCGCCAGCGATAAAACGAGACAGCGACTTCATTGATGACTCCTTTTCACTGGGTTGATGGGACTCGTGATGCCCGGTATGGGCAGCACGCCGCGTCTGACCCGGCCCCCGCGCGCCCGGTTTCAGTTTTCTTGCGCTACATACCCCGAAAAAAGATTGAACCGGGGCCGCGTATTCGAGTCATTTCGGCGTCTGTTGTATGCTTGGCCCGCAATGGCGGAGGCGGCCCAGGATGCGGAACTCGTGCGGCTCGCGCAGGCGGGCGACGCGAAAGCGTTTGAAGCGCTGGTCGTCAAGTACCAGCGGCGCATCGCGCGGCACGTTGCGCGCTACGTGAAGGCGGCGGGCGACGTCGAGGACGTCGTCCAGGAGACCTTCATCCGCGCCTACCGCGGCCTCGCCTCGTTCCGGGGCGATAGCGCCTTTTACAGCTGGCTCTACCGCATCGCGACCAACAGCGCGCTGAGCCATCTGCAGCGGGATCCGGGCGAGGTGCTGCTCGGTGACGCCGCGCCCGAGGAGCGGGCGGATGCGTTCGAGCCGGGCGTCTCGGATGCGGAGGACCCCGAGCGCACGCTCTTCGCCAAGCAGATCGCCGAGACCGTGCAGCGCGCGCTCGCCAGGCTGCAGCCCGAGCTCGCCGAGGCCCTTATGCTCTACGAGGTTGACGGAAAGCCTTATGCGGAGATCGCCGGCATGCTCGGCATCCCCATCGGCACGGTGCGCACCCGAATCTTCCGGGCGCGCGAATTCATCGCAAGGCGCCTGGAACCGGTGCTCGAGCCGCAGCGCCCCCGGAGGTGGTAGCCATGTCGCTCAAAGTCTCGCTTCTGCTCGACAGCCAGCTCGCCCCGGGCGAGGTGAAGCCGGCGCTCGAAGAGATCGTCGCCGACCCCCGCCTGCGCGACCGCTACACCGTCTACGGCCTGGTGGGCGACGTCCTGCGCGGCAACAGCACGCCGGACGACGGCTTCAGCGCGCGCATCTTCGAGCGCATGCGCCGCGAGGGGGTTCGGATCGAGAAGGACTTCGATCCCCTGAAGGATGAATGAGGCCTCGGAACCGGGCCGCCGCCACCTGATTGCGCTGGCGGGCTTCGTGGTGTTGTGCTTCGCGGTCGCGGCGGCGGGCGGGGCGGCAACGGCGACGAGCGTAGGGACGTGGTACGCGGGGCTCGCCAAGCCCGCGTTCAATCCGCCGGACTGGGTGTTCGGCCCGGTGTGGACGGCCCTCTATTTGATGATCGCGTTCGCCGGCTGGCGGATGTGGCGCCGGCGCGGAGAGAGCGGTGCGTGGCTCGCGCTCGGCGTGTGGGGGCTGCAGCTTTTCCTCAATCTCTCCTGGTCGCTGGTGTTCTTCGGCGCGCGGATGATCGGTGCGGCAATGGCCGAGATCGTGGTGCTGCTCGCGGCGATAATCGTTACGACCGCGCTCTTCTGGCGCATCGACCGGGTCGCCGGGGCGCTGCTCGTTCCCTACGCGGCCTGGGTCGGCTTCGCCACCGTGCTGAACGCAGCGCTGTGGTGGCTCAACTGAATGAAGAACCGGGGACAGACCGCGTTTCCCCGGATGCCGCCCAGCGCGGCGGTACGCCGCGGTTTTCTTCGGGGAAAAACGTGGCCTGTCCCCGATCAAGTTCCCGTCAGCAGCCCCTCGCTCTCGAAGCGCAAGTAGAGCTCGCGGCACGCCCAGGCATCGGTTGCGGCGTAGTTGATCTGCGCTGACGAGAGGTTCGGCGCGGCCCAGTTAGAGGTGCGGTTGCCCTTGGGAATGCGGAACCCGAGGAACATTCCGGCGAGATTGCGCACGCCGGTCTGGCCGAGGCCGCGGCGGCGCGCGACGACGCCGAGATCGATCGCGTTCTCCACGGTGAAGGGAAAGACCAGCTTGAGCTGGCGCAGGTCGTAGGCGAGCCCTACGCCGGCCTTGACGATTTCCGGTTTCGCCAGCAGTTCGACGAGGGCGGGGAAGACGTCCAGGCGGCTCAGCTGGAACAGGTATACCGCCCGCGCCGTGGCGGCCTGGACGAGGCAGGGCAGATAGCGCTCGCCCTTCGCAAAGGAAGGCCGCGTCTCGGTATCGAGCCCGACGACGCGCTCCTGCCGGATGTCCGCCCGCGCTTGCTCGAGGTCCTTCAGCGTTGCCACCAGCGACACCGCGCCGTCATAGCGGCGGATGGGCAAATTCGCCAGGTCTTCCCTGGAAATGCTTCGCATCGGCGGATACCGGTGAGCGTGACGGGTGTTGAATTGTACGGTGAAAAGTATTGATTGATCCTCGTGCCCATAGCGCGTATAAGCGAAACAGGAGTCGTGAAGAAGCGCGAACCATGGACGAGATCGTTGGATTCACCGAGCTGCGCTGGTTGCAGGAGCTTTCCTTGAGGTCCCGGAAGCACGCGGTTCCCGAGCTCGTCGGGGCGAGACTTCTCAAGCGGGGACTCGTCGAGCGGACGATCGGCGGCTTTGCGCTCACCGCAAGGGGCCGGATCGCGCTGGCCAAGCTCGGCTGATCAGCGGCGGCGCAGGTACGACGGCCGCGGCGCCATGATCGGCGGGGCGGTGGTGTCCTTGTGCCGGAAGTTGATGCGGCCCTTCGTGAGGTCGTAGGGCGAGATTTCCACGGTAACGCGGTCCCCGGCCAGGACGCGGATGCGGCGCATGCGCATCTTGCCGCAGGTGTAGGCGGTGATCGCGTGGCCGTTGTCGAGCGTCACCCGGCACTGCGTGTTAGGCAGCACCTCGTCGACGACGCCCGTCAGTTCAATCAGTTCTTCCTTTGCCATGTTCGATTTCCTCTGGGAACGAGGCGGCGTTGCCGCCGTTCCGCGGTTATGTGCTGCGCTGCGCGTGAGCTTCCTGAAATCCGCGGCCGGTGTGGTCGCGGCATCGATCAGGGAGATTACGAGGCCGTCCGGAAACAAGGGAACCGGATGCCGGCGGCTGAAGCGACGCGCGAGTATGGGCGCTGCGCGTGTTCCTGGCAAGGTTTTCCTGGAGGGTCCGTTGCCTGTCAAATTCGTCAAGTGGCTTCGCCAAAGAGCCTGATATCCCTCATAATCCGGGGACGGACCCCGGTTTTTTCTGAGCCCGGTATCGAGTACCGCTCGCTCCAAGTAAAAAGCCGGGCTCCGTCCCCATTACCCACGAGCGACGAGACTTTCCATGCAGCTCACCGCCGAGAAGCCGTTAACCGGCGCCATTCGCGCCCGCTTCAACTACATCGTCGACACCGGGGTGCCGCCGGTGCGCTACATCGACTGGCCGGAGATGGAGCACAAGGCGGTGCCGCCGCAATACGAGGCCCGCGAGATGACGATCCGCAATGGCAGGCCGCTGCGCGACGCCTTCAAGCTGGACGTGCACGGGTTCGTTTTCGTGGACCACGCGACGCGGGTGAAGGACTTCATGGACGAGGCGGAGCGGAAGAGCGTCTACGACCCGGAGGTGCAGGCGCTGGTCAAGAAGCACTCGGGCGCATCGGATGTCGTCGTGTTCGATCACACGGTCCGCGCGAGCGATGACGAGACGCGGGGCTCATCGAGCATACGCCCGACGGTGAAGAGCGTGCACAACGACTACACCGAGGCCTCCGCGCCGCGGCGGCTGCGCGAGATCGTCGGCGATGCCGAGGCCGAGCGCCGATTCAAGAAGCGCTGGGCCATCATCCAGGTGTGGCGGCCGATCCGCGGCAAGGTGCTGATCGATCCCCTCGCCATCTGCGATGGCCGCTCCATTCCGCAACAGGGCTTTATCCGGGTCGAGCGGCGCTACAAATACCGTACCGGCGAGGTCTATCACATCGCCCACAACCCGGCGCACGAGTGGTATTACTTTCCAGAGATGGCGCGCGACGAGGCCCTGGTGTTCAAGGTATTCGACTCCGACACCACAAAGCCTTCGCGCTTCACCGCACATAGCGCGTTCGACGATCCCGCGACGCCGGCGGGAGTGCCGCCGCGCGAGAGCATCGAGACCAGGACGTTCGCGTTTTTCGACTGAGCGGACGGCCGTCAGTCGTCACCCGAGCTTGGAGTTCGGCGTCCCGTCTGCCTCGACGGTTGCGCTTGCCCCGGCGACCGGTTCTCGCGCTATGCAGCGCGCGCCATCAAGTTGCCGTCTTCTTTCAGCTTGGCGATGATCTTGTCCGCCACTTGCCGGGCTACGGCCTTCCGTTCGTCCTCGGGCACATCATCCATCAGGAAGATGTCAGTGTATTTCTTGTAGAACGGCAGCGCATCGAACTGGATCATCTTCTCTTCGCCAACAAGTCCCTTCAGGGCGCGTCCATGGCACTTCAGGAAACAGCCGTCGATCATGACGCTCCGCTCGGCCTCCTTGACCCACCGTGCCATCGATGAATGCGGCACGAAGAAAGTCTCGGCGTGACACGCGCGCGCGAGAGACGGCACGTCCTGCGCTACGTAGTTGGCTGCGAGCCGGGCGACCTCTCCACGGATGCAGGGTCCTTCGCAGGACAGAACAGGGATGGTTTTCCTTTCGATCTGCTGATTCGCGTAGACTTCACCGGCGGGACAAAAACCTTTGACTCCTTGGACTTGCAGAGAGAAATCCGGGGTGTGAGTTCCCATCGAAGCCTCCAATCCAGCCTCGTTGAAAGGAGAAAAACATACGCCTCTTGCCGCGGCGGATTATTGATCCAGCTCAAGGACACTGCGATTATTCGCCGTGGCCGGTGGCTTGCCGCGCGGTAGTCCCGGCGCGGGCCCGCATGGCCGGAGTCCCGGGCAAAGGACCTCAGGGAATGTGCCGCCGGGGTGAAATCGATTGATTTGAGTCAGAATTCGTCGTGAGACTCGATAAGTGGCTGTGGGCGGCGCGATTCTTCAAGACGCGCAGCCTCGCGCAGGCCGCGGTCGTCGGCGGCAAGGTGAAGGTGAAGGGCGAGCGGGTGAAGGCCGCCAAGGAAATCGCACCGGGTACACAGCTCACCATCCGCGTCGGCGAGTTGGAGTGGTCGGTCACCGTCAAGGCGATCTCGGACAAGCGCCGGCGCGCGGACGTCGCCCGCGAGCTCTACGAGGAGGACGAGGCGAGCCGCGCGCGGCGTATCGCTCAGTTGGCAGACCGCCGCGCACAGGCAAGCGTGTGGGGCGAGCGCAAGGGGCGGCCCACCAAGCGTGATCGGCGGGAGTTGGAGCGGTGGAGGAGGGGAAGAGGCGAAGGCTGACGGCGCAAGAATCGCGCGCTTCCAATTGGACAGGCCACGCTCGGTCAACGAAAGCTCGAGCGTGACCGGTTTGTGGTTCTCGCGCTATTTCTTCATGGCCGGAGCATCCATCGCGTCCAGACAGTTTATCCCCAAGGTCCGGTAAAGTACGCAAACTTGCGGAGGGCGGTGGAAAAGGCATGAGCGAATCGTTCGCCGAGGATCTCAAGTCCCGCGCGCAGGACGTGCTGGACAGCTGCACGCGCTGCGGGCGCTGCTTCGAGGTGTGCCCGATGACGGCTCCCGCGGGCCTTGCAGACAAAAACGCCGCGGACGTCGTTGGCGGGGTGCTCGGCATCATCCGCGGCGGTGCCGGCGCGCCCGACTCGGAGCGCTGGGCACAGGTGTGCTCGGGCAGCGGCAGCTGCATCCCCGCGTGCCCGGAGGCCGTGAACCCGCGGTTCATGCTCGCGCTCGCGCGAGTTGCCATGCAGCGCCGCGCCACTGCGGAGGAGCAGCACAGCAAGGGCAGCGCCGCGTTCGCAAAAATGGGCCGCGGCGTGCGAGTGCTCTCGCGCATGCAGCTGCCGGCCGAGGTGCTGCGGCGGTTTCGCGGCGATGGCGCCGCAGATTCCGCGCCGGAAGTCGTCTTCTATACCGGCTGCAACGTGCTGAAGACTCCCCACATCGTCCTGCTGGCGCTCGACATACTCGATGCGCTCGGCGTTTCCTACCGCGTGATGGGCGGGCCGGGCGACTGCTGCGGCGTGCTGCAGTTTCGCGCCGGCGACCTCGATGCTTCCGGCCGCATCGCGTATCGCACGACTGACCGCTTCGCTGCAACCGGCGCGGGCAAGGTGCTCGCGTGGTGCCCGACGTGCACAATCCAGATCGGGGAGAACGTGCTGCCCGGGCGCGCCGACGCGCCCGCCTACGAGCTCGAGGCGTTCGTCGTCTACCTCGCGAGCCAGCTCGAGCGGCTGCGCCCGCTGATGCGCCATCGCGTTGCGAAGCGTGTCGGGCTGCACGAGCATCCGGGAGTCGCAGGCGTGTGCGAGTCCGCGATCCGGATCCTGCGGGCGATCCCGGGCCTCGAGTACGTCGAGCTTGCGCAGCCGCAAGTGGGCTACATGTGCAACACGCTGCAGCCGCTGCCCGCGTTCAAGCGCGAAGTGCATCGCGGGATACTCGAGGCCGCCGCAGCTGCGAAAGTCGACGCGCTCGCCGGCGTCTACCACGCCTGCCACCGCGAGCTCTGCAGCCATGAAGCCGAGTGGCCGTTCGCGGTGGTGAATTTCCTGGAGTTGATCGGCGAGAGCCTGGGCATCCAGCGCGAGGACAGCTTCAAGCGACTGAAGAAGATGCAGGACGCCGACGCAATCCTCGCGGACGTGATGGACCTCGTGGAGCGGCACGGGCTCGCGCTCGAGGAAGTGCGCGCGGTGATCGAGAAGGAGCTGCTCGGGGAGCAGCCGCTGCCGCTGCGCGGCGCGCGCGTCGCCCGGGATGCCGCATCCGCGCCCGGCTGAGTTGAGCGACAAGTGACGAGTGATGAGGTATGGCCAATGAATACGCTTGCAGGCAATGCGCACAGGATCACCGACGTTGAAAGTCTCGAGAAGCTCTATGGCCTGCCTGCCGGCGCCGCCGTCGCGAAGGAGATCGATTACCTCCATCCGCATTATCAGAAGCTGATCGCCGCCTCGCCGTTCTTCGTCCTCGCCACGGGCGGCGCGGACGGCATGGACGCTTCCCCGCGCGGCGACGCGCCGGGGTTCGTCGAGGTCGCCGACGAGAAGACGCTGCTGGTTCCCGACCGGCGGGGCAACAACCGCATCGACAGCCTGCGCAATATCATTGCGAACCCGCGCGTCGCGCTGCTCTTCCTCATCCCGGGCATCGGCGAGACGCTGCGCGTCAACGGGCGCGCCGAGATTTCCACCGATCCGGCGCTGCTCGCGCGCTTCAGCGTCGAGGGTAAGCTTCCGCGCTCGGTGCTCGTGGTGCGCGTCGATACCGTGTTCTTCCAGTGCGCCCGGGCGATCTTCCGCTCAAAGCTGTGGGATCCGGATCGACAGATCGAGCGCGGCAGCCTGCCGAGCCTCGGCACGATCGTCGCCGACCTCACCCACGCGCAGTTCGACGGCAAGGAATACGACAAGGGGCTGTACGAGCGCCTGAAGGGGGCGCTCTACTAAAAAGGGAGGGAGCCGATATGGAGCGTCGAATCAGGACGTTGTTTGAACTTCTCGTGGCGGGATGCACTGCCGCGCTGTGCCTGTTCGCGACGGGCGTTCCGGCGCAGGACTATCCGAGCAGGCCGATCCGGCTGATTGTGCCGTTCGGCGCGGGCGGAGGATCGGACTACGTGGGGCGCCTGGTGGGCGTCAAGCTCACCGAGCAGATGGGCCAGCAGGTCGTCGTGGACAACCGTCCCGGGGCGGCGTCGCTGGTGGGCACCGAGATCGCGATGCGCGCGGCCCCCGACGGCTACACGCTGCTACTCGCGGACGCGGGCTTCACCATCAACATTGCCTATTACAAGAAGGCCAAGTACGACGCGCTCAAGGATTTCGACCCGATCACCGTGGTCGGCGAGGCGCCGTACCTGCTCGCCGTGCATCCCGCGCTCCCGTACTCGCGCAGCCTCAAGGACTACGTCGCGGCGGCGAAGTCGCAGCCGGGCAAGATCAACCTCGGGTCGGCCGGCAACGGCAGCGGCACGCATTTCTCGGGCGAGCTGTTCAAGCTGCGTGCGGGCGTCACGATCACGCACGTCCCGTACAAGAGCGCCGGGGCGTCGGTCGCCGACGTCGTGGGCGGCCAGATCCAGTCCACCATGACCTCGCCACCTCCGGCACTGGCGCTGGCGAAGGCGGGGCGCCTCAGGCTCCTCGCCCAGGCGACGGCAAAGCGCACTGCGCTGCTCTCCGACATCCCGACTTTCGAGGAGGGCGGAGTCCCCGGTGTTCAGGTGACCAACTGGTACAGCGTGATGTCGGTCGGCGGCACGCCCAAGCCGGTACTGAAGCGCCTGCACGACGAGCTGATGCGCGCCATCGCGGCACCGGACACACAACAGCGCCTCGCCACGGGCGCGCTGGAGGCCGCGCCCACTACCCCCGAGCAGTTCCGCAGGAAGATCGAGGGCGAGCTGAAGCGCTGGGCGGCCGTAGTGCGCGACGCCGGCATCAAGCAAGAATAGCGAAGGATGAAGGATGAAGGATGAAGGCGGAAGGATGACCTGAGCATGAAGGCACCTGACTGGGCCGCGATACGCAACGAGTTCCCGACGCTCGCCCGCTGGACCTACCTCGATTGCGCGCGCAAGACGATCCCGCCGCGCTGCCAGGAGCGGGCGCTGCAGGACTATACGCGGGACGTGTACGAGAACGCGGGCGCGGATGCCTGGTCCGCGGTCAACGTTGCTGAGACCCGCGCCGCGATGGCGCAGCTCCTGGGCGCGAAGCCGACCGAGATCGCGTTCACCAAGAACACGACCGAGGGCCTGAACATCGCTGCCCACGGCTTCGATCTCCGACCCGGCGACAACGTCGTGTTGACGGACCTCGAGCACGTGGCGAACGTCTGGGTGTGGAAGCACTGGGAGGCGAAGGGCGTCGAAATCCGCCTCGCGCGGAACCGCGAGGGGCGGTTGCCGCTCGAGGCGTTCCTCGAGAAGATGGACGCCCGCACGCGGGTCGTCTCCACGGCCTACGTCACTTACGGAAACGGCTATCGCGTCAACCTGCCGGAGCTCGGCCGCGCTTGCCGCAGCCGCGGCGTGCTCCTGGTGGTGGACGGCGTGCAGGGCATCGGGATGCTCGGGGCGCGGCTCGATGCGCTGGGTGCCGACATCATTGCCGCCGGCGGGCACAAGGGGCTGCTCGGCCTGACCGGTTCCGGGATCGTCTATTGCCGCGAGGAGCTGGTGAACCAGCTGCGCGCGGATTTCGTGAAGCAGCCCGCGGCGGAACCGGCGGGGCTCGCCCACGTCGTGAGCCAGTTCGACTACGTGCGGACCGCGCACCGCTTCGAGGGCGGCAATCCCAACTTCCTCGGCATCCGCGTGTTCCGCGAGGGCGCAAATTTCCTGCGTGCGATCGGGCTCGACCGGATCGAGAGCCGCGTGCGCGAGCTTACGACCGCGTGCCTCAAGCTCCTCAAGGCGGCGGGCCTCGACAGCCAGACGCCGGACGTCTGGGAGGAGCGCGCGCACATCGTCAACGTGCTGGTGCCGGATGCGGCGCAGCTCATGCAGCGGCTGCGCGAGAAGCACCGCATCGTCACCAACGTCAAGGACGGAGCGCTACGGCTTTCGATGAGCTTCTACAACGACGAGGATGACCTCGAGCGCGGGGTGCGCGCAATCCGGCAGGAGCTTCGGGGCCGACAATCGGGAGACTGACATGGATCTCGGCATCAAAGGCAAAGCCGCGCTGGTCTGCGCGGCGAGCAAGGGGCTCGGCAGGGGCTGCGCTTGGTCGCTCGCACGCGAGGGCGCGAACGTGACCATCATTGCGCGCGGCCGCGAAGCGCTCGAGCAGGCGGCCGCGGACATCAAGGCCGCGACGGGCGCCGCGGTCAAGGCCGTCGCTGCGGACATCACGACCGGGGAGGGGCGGGCGGCGGCGCTCGCGGCGTGCCCCCAGCCCGATATCCTCGTCAACAACGCAGGCGGGCCGCCGCCGGGGGATTTCCGCGACTGGAAGCGGGAGGACTGGATCAAGGCGGTCGACGCCAACATGCTGGCGCCGATCGAGCTGATCAAGGCCACCGTGGACGGCATGATCGCGCGCAAATTCGGCCGCATCGTCAACATCACTTCGAACTCGGTCAAGGCGCCGATCGAGGAGCTGGGGCTCTCCAACGCCGCGCGCTCGGGCCTGACCGGGTTCGTCGCGGGCCTCGCGCGCAAGACCGTGCGCCACAACGTGACGATCAACAATCTCCTGCCCGGCCAGTTCGCGACCGACCGGCTGAAGAGCAACCTGGCGGTTCGCGCGAAGGCCCTCGGACAGCCCTTCGAGCAGTTCTGGGAGGCGCGCAAGAACGCCATCCCCGCCGGCCGCTTCGGCGACCCGGCCGAGTTCGGCGAGCTGTGCGCGTTCATCTGCAGCGCGCAGGCGGCGTTCATCACCGGCCAGAACTTCCTGATCGACGGCGGCGTGTATCCCGGAACGTATTAGTCGCCGGTTCTGCCCGCTTCGTGCGGTGCCGCCTGAGCGCCGCCCCGGAAAAAAAGCCGGAGACCGCCTGCGGGGGTTGACCCAGCGCAACTCCCGGGCCGCCGCCGGGTGCTATCTTCTGCGCCATGAGGCTGGGCGCTCCCGCTGCGGACGATCCCGCCGCGGGACCCATGGGGTCGGCCGGGGTGCGCACCGTTGCGCTGGTGGTGTTCAGCCAGATCGTGCACTGGCTCACGATCGCCGGAATCCCGCTGCTGCTTCCGCTCATTCGCGCGGATCTTCAGATCAGCTTCACCCAGGCGGGGCTCCTCTCGGTCGCGGCGACGCTCGCCTACGGGCTCATGCAGATCCCCGCGGGCTACCTCGCCGACCGCTTCGGCCCCGGGCGCCCGTTCTTCGTCGGGCTGTTCGGCTGGTCGGCCATGTGCATCGCCTTCGGCATGGTCCACGCGTACTGGCTTGCGCTCGTCACGCTGCTCGTCGCGGGCGCCTTCCGCGCGCTGCTGTTCGCGCCGGGGCTCGCGCTGCTCGCGTCGTGGTTCCCGCCCGCGCGCCGCGCGACCGCGATGAGCCTCTTCATGCTGGGAGGCTTCAGCGGCAGCATCCTGATCGCGCTGGCGGGCCCGCCGCTCGCGGAACGCTACGGCTGGCGCGCTGCGTTCATCGCGTTTGCCGTGCTGGGCGTCAGCGCGGCGCTCCTTTTCCGGGGCTTCGCGAGGGACAGGCCGCACACGCAGCCCGCGCGACGCGTCGCCGTGGCCGAGGTGTTGACGCTCGCCCGCTTCCCGATCATGTGGGTGTGCAGCAGCCTGCAGTTCGTGCGCTTCACCGTGACCACCGCCTTCAACTTCTGGCTGCCTTCGCTGCTCGTGGCCGACCGCGGGCTGTCGGTGCAGGCGGCGGGCCTGGTGATGGCGATGAGCGCCGCGCTGATGGCGCCGTCGAGCACGCTGGGCGGCTACGTCTCCGACCGCCTCCGCAATCCCCCCCTCGTGATCGGAGCCGCGCTCGCAATCCTCGCCTGCACGAACGCGGCTCTGGCGACGGTCGAATCGATCCCGCTGCTGCTTGTCGTCATCGCGATCAACTCGGTGTTCCTCCAGTTCTATTTCGGACCGCTCTTCGTGGTGCCGATGGAGGCGCTCGGGCCGCGCTTCGCGGGCACCGCAACCGGGTTCGGGAATCTCTTCGCCAACATCGGGGGCTTGAGCACAGCCTACGCGCTGGGAGTGGTGAAAGACCACGCGGGCAGCTTCGCCTGGGGCTTCGTCGGGGTGAGCGGCGTGTGCCTCGCCGGGGTCGCGCTCGCCGTGATGCTCGCGCGCATGCGCGGGCAGGGGCCGGGCGCGCCTGCCGGACAGTAGTGCAGACGCGAATTTGCGCCAGCCGCTTGAAAGATTGCGCAAGCGGGACGAGAATCCTCGGGCGAAGCTTAGGAAAGGGGAGCGAGCATGCAACATGAAGCCGTGGCAGCAAGCTGCTTGTGCGGGGCGGTCCGCCTCGAAATCACCCCGCCGTTTGCGGGTTTCAGGTACTGCCATTGCAGCCGCTGCCGCAAGGCGACCGGAACCGCGCATGCCGCGAACATCTTCCTGCCCCAGAGCCAGCTCACCTGGCTCGCCGGGGAATCGCTGATCCGGCGCTTCGACCTGCCCGGAGCCAAGCGCTTCGCGGTGAGCTTCTGCACCCGGTGCGGCACGCGCGTCCCGCACAAGATCCCCGGCACGGAAAATTACCTCGTGCCTGCAGGGATCCTTGACGCAAGTCCCGATGCGCGCCCCGAAGGCAGCATCTTCTGGGGATCGCGGGCGCCGTGGTACGTCGAGACGCAGGCGCTGCCGAAGCACGACGAGTACGCCAAGTGAGCGCCGTGCCGCAGCGCTCTTCGGGCAAGATGAGCGAACGAAAGGGATCCGGTTTGAGATCGCTGACCGCCGTCCTCGTCGCGCTGACGCTCGTCGGCGCGTGGCGGCTCGCGGCCGCGCAGCCGGCGGGCCAGGCGAGCGACCCGAAAAAGCCGGTAACGGGCGTCGCCTATACCCTGCCGCAGTGGTTCAAGTCGAGCTTCCTCGACTTCCGTCAGGACCTCGCCGAGGCGCGCAAGCAGGGCCGGCACGTGATGGTGTTCCTGCACCTCGACAATTGCCCGTACTGCGCGCGCCTGCTGGAGGAGAACTTCGTCAGCGGCGACAATTACGACATCATGCGGAAACACTTCGACGTGGTCGCCATCAACGTCCGCGGCTCGCTGGACGTGACGTGGACGGACGGCGCGGCTTATACGGAGCGCACGTTGACGCGGCATCTCGGGGTCAGGAGCACGCCGACGCTCATCTTCCTGGGCGAGGACGGAAGAAAGATCGCCCAGTTGAACGGCTACCAGGACCCGGGCACACTGCGCGGCACGCTCGAGTACGTGAGGAGAAAGCGATGACGGAACTGCCCAAGTGGGCGCTCAGCCATATCGGTCTCTGGGTGACCGACATGGACCGGATGCGCGAGTTCTACACCCGGCTCCTCGGATTCAAGGTGATGGACGAGGGCGAGCTCAGGGGCGGCGGCCCCCGGCTGACTTTCCTCAGCAAGGACCCGAAGGACCACCATCAGATCGTCCTGGTCACGGGGCGCGAGAAGGGCACGCGGTCCACGGTCAATCAAATCACCTTCCGCGTCGCCTCTCTCAAGGAAGTGAGGGCGATGCACGATCTCGCGGTCGCCAACCGGGTGGAGGGTGTCGATCCCGTGGACCACGGCAACGCCTGGTCGGTGTACTTCCTGGATCCCGAAGGCAACCGGCTCGAGTTCTTCTGCGACACGCCGTGGTACGTCGCACAGCCGCACCGCGTGGTGCTCGACTTCTCGCTCACCGACACCCAGATCGAGGAGTCGACGCGCAGGAGAATCGAGAACGACCCGACGACGCGCCCGTTCGGGAAGTGGCGTTCACAGAAGCGCCGCGAGCTCGGGCTCGTAAAGGCCCGGCCCCGCCGCCGCAAGCGGAGTTGACGCTGCGCGTTGACAAGGGGAGTTCAATTAGAAGAAAGTATCCCCCGAAGCCTTGCGTCCCTTGGAAATAACCGCGCCGCGCGCGGCAGCGAAGCGGCGTGGTGCGAGGCGTATAACGACAATGGAGGAGGTTCCATGCTTCGGATACTGACAGCAGGTTTGCTGATTCTCATGTCGTGGGCGGGCGGTGTCGCCGCGCAGGAGGCATTTCCCGCTCGACCCATCAACCTGGTGTCGCCGTATCCGCCAGGCGGCGCGGCTGACCTTACCGCCCGGCCGCTTGCCCCGGCCCTGGAAAAAATCCTGAAGCAGCCCGTGATCGTGGTCAACCGCACGGGCGCCGGCGGCGCGGTGGGCACGCAGTTCGTGTCGCAGGCCCCGGCCGACGGCTACACGCTGGTGATCACCGTGTTCTCCATGTGCACGATTCCGGAGGCCGACCGCGTGGCGGGCCGCAAGCCGCGTTTCACCCGCGAGCAGTTCGTCCCGATCGGCCGCATCAACGCCGACCCGACGCTCATCATCGTGCACCCGAGCACGCCCTGGAAATCGGTCAAGCAGCTGGTCGCCGATGCCAAGAAGCGGCCGAACGAGATTCTCTACGTGTCCGCCGGTCCCTACTCGGTCGCCCACATGTCGATGGAAATCTTCCAGCAGACTACCGGCGTCAAGATGCGCCACCTGCCGACCACCGGAGGCGGCCCCGCGATGACCGCGATCGTGGCCGGCCACGCGTTCGTGTCGGCGCTGTCGACCGGAGCGGTGACGCCCCAGGCGAAGGCGGGAAAACTGCGCGTCATAGGAAATACCGGCGCAAACCGGCACGCCGCCTTTCCCGACATTCCCACGATGAAGGAACTCGGCTACGACATGGAGGTTTACCTCTGGGTCGGGATGTTCGCGCGCAAGGAGGTGCCGGCCCAGGCGCTCGATGTCATCCGCAAGGCGGTGAAGCAGGCGGTGACGGACCCCCAGTTCACGAATGCATCCTTGAAGATGCAGATGCCGCCCGCTTACCTCGACGCGGCCGAGTTCGAGAAATGGTTTGATAACGACTGCGCGAGGCTCTCCGCCGCCGTCCGGCGCATTCCGTCACCGGACGCCAAGTAAAGCGGCTAACGCGCGCGGATTGCCGAGGGCCGGGGCGTGCGGTCGCTTACGATCGACCAGGTGGCGGGGGCGTTTTTTGCGGCGTTCTCGCTCCTCGTCCTCTGGGAGACCCGCAAGATCCCGTTCGGGTTCCTCGCCGAGCCCGGGCCGGGCGCGATGCCGACGCTGCTCGCCTTCACGCTGCTCGCATGCAGCATCGCGGTGATCGCCGGGGGCCGCTCCGGTAAACGCGCGGCCGCAGTCCAGTGGACGGAATGGCGGCACGCCGTATTCATCCTGGGGACCTGCGCTTTCATGGCGCTTTCACTCGAGCGCCTCGGATACCGCCTCACGATCTTCATCGCGCTGCTCACGCTGGTCAGCATCCTCGAAAAGAAGGGATGGCTCGCGGGCGTCGTCTTTGCCGGCTGCTTCTCCCTTGGCACTTATTTTCTGTTCAACGCCCTTCTGCACGTGCCTCTGCCGAAGGGGCCGTTCGGTCTCTAGAGCGTCCTTCCCGCCCGATGAAAACCAGCAGGATCGGCGCGTGTGACGGGATCGCCTGTCGGACGCAGGCCTGATGGTCGAGATACTGAACAACCTCTCCATCGGCTTCGCGACGGCGCTGTCGCCCGACGTGCTGGTGTACGCCTTCGTGGGCTGCCTGGTGGGAACGCTGGTGGGCGTCCTCCCCGGCGTGGGGCCCCTCGCGGGGATCAGCCTGCTCCTGCCCGTGACCTTCGGACTGAACGCGACCAGCGCCATCGTGCTGCTCGCCGGCATCTACTACGGGGCGATGTACGGCGGTTCGACGACTTCCATCCTCATGCGCATTCCCGGCGAAGCGGCATCGGTGATGACGTGCATCGACGGCTACGCGATGACGCAGAAGGGGCGGGCGGGCGCCGCGCTCGCCATTGCCGCGGTGGGGTCGTTCGTCGCGGGAACCTTGAGCATCGTCGCGCTCATGTTGCTGGCGCCCCCCCTCGCCGAGTTCGCGTTGCGCTTCGGTCCGCCGGAGCATTTCGCGCTGCTGGTCCTTGGCCTGCTGGTGCTCGCGTACATGACTAGCGGACCTATCACGCGCTCCCTCACCATGGCGGCGCTGGGCCTGCTGCTGGGCATGGTCGGCATGGATACCATGACGGGTCTCTTCCGGTTCGAGTACGGATTGGCCGAGCTGGGCGACGGCATCGGCATCGTGCCGGTTGCGGTTGGCTTGTTCGGGGTCTCGGAAATCCTGCTCTCCGCGGGGCGCGCCACCAAGGTCGACATCCGCGCGCCCCGCCTGCGCGAATTGCTGCCAAACCGCGAGGAGTGGCGGAGGAGCGCAGGGCCCATAGGCCGCGGTACCGTCCTGGGCTTTCTCATCGGGATCATCCCGGGGCCCGGCCATATCATTTCGTCCTTCGTTTCCTACTCGGTCGAGCGGCGTCTTTCCAGCCATCCGGAGCGCTTCGGCCAGGGCGCCATCGAGGGCGTCGCCGGTCCCGAATCGGCGAACAACTCGGCCACCTCCGGGGCGCTGGTGCCGATGCTCGCCCTGGGGCTGCCCTCGGGCGCCGTGCCGGCAATCATGCTGGCGGCGATGATGATCCACGGCATCGCGCCGGGCCCGTTGCTCATCCAGGAGCAGCCCGCAATGTTCTGGGGCGTCATCGCGAGCATGTACGTAGGCAACGCCGTCCTGCTCGTCCTGAACCTGCCCATGGTCGGAGTTTTCGTGAACGTTCTGCGGGTACCGTATCCCTATCTGTATCCGTCGTTACTTGCCTTCGCGACGCTGGGCGTGTACGCGGTCAACAACAGCGTGGTGGACGTGTGGATCATGGCCGGCGCGGGCGTCGTGGGCTACGTCCTGCGGAAGCTCGATTTCGAGATCGCTCCGATCATCCTCGGCCTGGTTCTTGCGCCCATGCTCGAGCTGAATTTCCGGCAGTCGCTCGCCATGTCCGCGGGAAGCTATTCCATTTTCTTCACCCGTCCGATCGCGGCCGTCATGCTGCTGGTCGCGCTCGCGCTCTTCCTGCTGGGCATGCGCTCGATCTTCACGCGCGCCGCGGACCCGGGTCTGGTGGCGCGCGGCTGATACCGGGAAACTGGTATTGCGGGCGCAAGGAAAACTTGCCGCGCCCGCCGCGCCAAAGCCCTGTCGCTCGTCGCATGGCACGCCGCCCTGCGTGCCATTGATCCATATCAACCCATGCCTTTATGCTGTGGCTACCATGCGCCAACGCTGATGCATTCCCATGGTTGACCACCCCATATCTGCGCGCCGGCGCTGGATCAAGCGCGGCTTGTTGATTGCGCTTGCGCTGGCGGTGGCGGGCTTTCTCCTGCGCAACCTGATCCTCGGCAAGCCGGTCGAGACCTACGAGGCGGTGCGCAGCGATCTGGTGCAGACCGTGGTGGCGAGCGGACGCATCATCACGCCGCAACGGGCGTCGGTCGGGGCCGTGATCACCGGGCGCGTCGCGCGCATTCCCGTGGAGCAAGGCCAGGGCGTCAAGAGCGGCGACATCCTGATCGTGCTCGACGACGAGGACGAGCGCGCGTCGGTTGCGCAGGCGCGCGGCGCCGTTGCCCAGGCCGAGGCGAGGCTGCGCCAGCTGCGCGAGGTGAGCCTGCCGGCGGCGGAGCAGGCGCTGATCCAGGCGCAGGCGAACCTCACGCAGGCGCGCCAGCAGTACGACCGTTCCAAGGAGCTCAAGGCGAAGGGCTTCGTCAGCCAGGCTGCGCTCGACGACGCGAAGCGCAACCTGGACGTCGCGGAGAGCCAATTGCGCGCGGCCAAGCTGCAGGTCGCGACCAACCGGCCGTCGGGCAGCGATTTCGCGCTCGCCGAGACCGCCCTCGCGCAGGCGCGCGCGAACCTGGGCGTCGCGCAGGCGAAGCTCGACCACACCGTGATCCTCGCGCCCGTCGACGGCACGCTCATCGCGCGCAACGTCGAGCCCGGCAACGTGGTGCAGGCCGGCAAGGAACTGATGGTGCTGGCGCCGGAGGGTGAGACGCAGGTGGTGGTCCAGATCGACGAGAAAAACCTCGCGCAGCTGAGGATCGGCCAGCATGCGCTGGCATCCGCCGACGCCTTCCCCAAAGACCGCTTCGGGGCGGTGCTCGTTTACATCAACCCGGGCATCGACGCGCTGCGGGGATCCGTGGAGGTGAAGCTGCGGGTGCCGAAGCCGCCGGCGTACCTGCGCCAGGATATGACAGTCTCGGTGGACATCGAGGTCGCGCGCAGCGCCGGCGCCGTGGTCGTTCCGGCCGATACGGTGCGCGACGCCGGCAGCGCGCAGCCATGGGTCCTTGCCGTGGACGGGGGACGTGCAGTGCGCAGGGCGGTGAAGCTCGGGCTGAAGGGTGACGGCCGCGTGGAAGTGCTGGACGGGGTGGCGCCGGGGGATCGCCTGATTTCAGCCTCCCAAGCAATGGTCGGAAGCGGCCAGCGCGTGCGCGCCGTCGCGGCTGCCTTCAAGTGAAACGCTTCGCATTTTTCGAGCTGATCGTCGCCTTCCGCTTCATGCGCGAGGGTCTGATGCAAACGCTGCTCATCATCTTCGGCGTGGCTCTCGGCGGCGGCGTCATCATCTTCATGTCGGCGGTACTGTCGGGCCTGCAGAGCAACGTCGTGCGGCGCACGCTCAATTTCCAGGCGCCGATCGTGATCCTGCCCACCGATCAGGTGGCGCGCCCGTTGCGCGCGGAGCCGCGCGCCGAGATCGCAGCCCAGGTCCAGCCGAGATCACAACAGCTGCGCTCCATCGACCAGTGGCAGAAAGTGCGGGAGCAGGTGGCGCAGACGCCCGGCGTGACGGCGCTGACGCCCGTCGTCTCCGGCCCCGGTTTCGCGCTGCGCGGCGATGCCAACAAGGCGGTGACGATCACGGGCATCGAGCCCGAGACCTATTTCGACGTGATCGCGCTGCCCGAGAAGATCATCGCCGGGCGCCAGCACGTCGGCCCCCTCGACATCATCATCGGCACCGAGCTCTCTGCGGACCTCGGCGCGGGCGTCGGCGACAAGGTAAGGCTTACGACGGCGACCGGCGCGACCGCGACGCTGACCGTGACCGGCATCTTCGATTTCGGCAACAAGAGCGTGAACGAGCGCAACGTCTACATCGCGCTGCGCTCGGCGCAGAACCTGCTCGACCTGATCGGCGGCGTTTCTGCCATCGAGGTCAAGGTCCTCGATCCGTTCGCCGCCGAGACTATTGCGGAAAAGCTCCGCGCCGGAACCGACCTCCAGGTGGACAGCTGGATCAGGACCAACGCGCAGTTCTTCACCGCGATGGCGGCGCAAATCGTCACCAACACCCTCATCCGTGTTTTCGTCGGGCTCACCGTCGCTCTCGGCATCGCCAGCGTGCTAGTGGTCTCGGTGATCCAGAAATCGAAGGAGATCGGCATCCTGCGCGCGATGGGAACCTCGCGCGAGCAGGTGCTGCGGGTCTTCCTGATCCAGGGCGGAACGGTGGGGCTGGCGGGCTCGGTGCTGGGCTCGCTGCTTGCTTATGCGTTCCTGCTGGTATGGCGCGCCGTCGCGAGGAATCCTGACGGCACGCCGATGTTCATCATCGAGATGGAGCCGTCCCTGTTCGCGATTGCGGCGGTGGGGGCCACCATCGTCGGCGTTCTCGCCGCGGCGGCGCCGGCGCGCCGCGCCGCGCGGCTCGATCCGGTCGTGGCCATCCGCAGTTGAAGCCGGCGAGCATGGAGACGCTGCGGCTCGACGGCGTGCGCAAGACCTACGGCGTCGGCACGTCCGTCCAGACCGAAGTGCTGCACGGAATTGACCTTGTGCTCCAGCGCGGTGAATTCTCGGCCCTGATCGGTCCTTCCGGATCGGGCAAGAGCACGCTCCTCAACGTGATCGGGTTGCTTGACCAGCCGACTGGCGGGCGTGTTTTCATTGGGGGGGAAGAGACCGGAATCCTGGGGGACGACGAGCTGACACGGCTGCGCGGCCGGGCGATCGGGTTCGTCTTCCAGCATCACTACCTGCTGCCGGAGTTCACCGCGCTCGAGAACGTCATGATGCCGATGCTCGCAGCCCGGGGAAGGCCCGACGAGGAGATGCGCGGCACGGCCGCGGAGCTGCTCGACCGGGTCGGCCTCACGCCGTGGCGCGACTACAAGGCAACGCATATCTCCGGCGGACAGCAGCAGCGCGTTGCCATTGCGCGGTCGCTCGCCATGAAACCGGCGCTGGTCCTGGCCGACGAGCCCACCGGCAATCTGGACACCAAGTCCGCCGACGGCGTGTTCGATGTGCTGCGCGAGATCAACGAGACGAGCGGGACGACGTTCCTGATCGTCACGCACGACCCGCGGCTCGCGCAGCGCTGCGACCGCATCGTCGAGCTGGTGGACGGCCGCATCGTCTCCGACCGCCCGAACGCGAACGTCGTGCGGCACAGCTAGGCGCCGGGCCCCGTCCGGGGCCGGCCGCTGCGGCGCTCGAGCGTGATGCCTGCGGCTTCGAGCGCGAAGCCGGCCACCAGCAGTGCGATGCCCCACCAGGATTCCGGGGCGAGCCACATCAGCAGGGCACCGGCGCCGATCAGCAGCGCGCCCAGCGCCCGCCGCAAGACCCGATATCTGATCAACACGGTGTTATTCCAGAGGAATCGAGATTACAGTACACCATCCCGGACCGCACCCGGCCGGTTTGACGCAAATCAAGCGGGGTCCTTCTTTCACGGATAGCATGAGCGGGGGTCCGGGGAGGCGGTGGCCGTCAACGAGCATGCCATGAACCCAGCGCGCAGCATCATGCCCGGCGGCGACAACTATTTCGAGCACGACGCCGATATCGGCGTGGTAGGCCGCGGCGCGACGCTGGAAGAAGCGTTCGAGTCGGCCGCCGCGGCGACCTTCGCCATCATGGCGGACCTCGGCGCCGTGCGGCCGGAGCAGTCGGTGACGCTCGATTTCGAGGAAGCCGACGTCGAGATCGCGCTGGTGCACTGGTTGAACCTCCTGCTCGGACTCTCCCGCGAGCACGGGCTCATCTTCAGCCGCTTCTGGATCGAGCGCGACGGCGTCAAGTGGCGCGGCGGCGCGAGCGGCGAGCCGTGGCGGCGCGATCTCGAGCGCGGAACGGAAGTGAAGGGCGCGACGTTGACGATGCTCGAAGTCAAGCAGGAGCGCGACGGCTGGCGGGCGCGCTGCGTGGTGGACGTCTAGGTCCGTTCCCAGGGACATCGGAACCTTGGGCCAGCGACGAAGTCACTGGTGTAACGGGCAACGAGCAACCGGAAACGAGAAGCGATGGACCTTTCCAGGCTCAGGCAGATCGACCAGTGGACGTGGACCGTGCCGCCCGTGCCGGGTGAGGCGCGCGGCGAGGTGAAGCTCTACGGCAGCCGCGAGCTGCTCGCGACCATGGACGACAAGGTGATCGAGCAGATTACCAACGTCGCGCGTCTGCCCGGCCTGGTCGGTCCCGCCATGACCATGCCGGATGCGCACTGGGGCTATGGATTCCCGATCGGCGGCGTTGCGGCGTTCGATCCCGAGGATGGGGGAATCATTTCCGCGGGCGGGGTGGGGTTCGACATCTCCTGCGGCATCCGCTGCCTGCGCACTAATCTCCAGTTGACGGACGTGGCGGGAGAGCTGCCCTCGCTCGCGCGCGAGCTGTCCGAAAAAATCCCCGCGGGCGTGGGCGAAGAGGGCGACATCCGGCTTTCCCCCGAGGCGCTCGACGAGGTGTTGAGCAGAGGCGCGCAGTGGGCGGTGGAGCATGGCTATGGCGCGGCGGAGGATCTCGAATTCATCGAGGAAGGCGGGCGCGTCGCCGGCCCGGTGCCGCAGAACGTATCTCCCCTCGCCAAGAAGCGCCAGCGCGGCGAGATGGGGACGCTCGGCTCGGGCAATCACTATCTCGAAGTGCAGGTGGTCGATCGTATCTACGACCCGTCCGCGGCGCAGGCCTACGGCCTGCACGAGGGACAGCTGCTGGTTTCGATTCACTGCGGCTCGCGCGGCCTCGGCCACCAGATCGGCACCGAGTACCTGGTGAGCCTCGCGAAAGCTGCCTCGCGCCTGGGCATCCGGCTCCCCGACCGCGAGCTCGCCTGCGCGCCGATCAATACTCCCGAGGGCCAGCAGTACATCGGCGCGATGAACGCCGCGATCAACTGCGCGCTCGCGAACCGCCAGATCCTGACGCACCTCACGCGCAAGTGCTTCACGCGGCTCATTCCGCGCGCGAAGCTCGAGACGCTGTTCGACGTCTCCCACAACACCTGCAAGCGCGAGAGCCACGTGGTTGACGGCAAGAAGCGCCTGCTCTACGTGCACCGCAAGGGCGCGACGCGCGCCTTCGGCCCGGGCCATCCCGCGGTGCCGGAACGCTATCGCGCGGTCGGCCAGCCGGTCGTGATCGGCGGCAGCATGGGCACGGGCTCCTGGATCCTCGTTGGAACCGCCGAGAGCGAGAATCGGGCGTTCTCCTCCGCGAGCCACGGCGCGGGGCGCGCGATGAGCCGGCACCAGGCGCTCAAGCAATGGCGGGGCCGGCAGCTTGTGGACGATCTCGCACGCCAGGGGATATTGATCCGCACTCGCTCGATGCGCGGCGTGGCGGAGGAAGCCCCCGGAGCGTACAAGGACGTCGACGCGGTTGCCGAGGCGACCGAGCGGGCGGGACTTGCGCGCCGCGTCGCGTTCCTGCGGCCGAAGGTCTGCGTCAAAGGTTGACGCGCAAGGTGCGCCATGGCGCGTCGCGAGCTCCCTTTTCCAGATCGAATATTCGGACCATGCGGATGCCGCATTCCGGAGATTCGCGGATGCCGGCATGCACGTCGTCCGCTCGACCGATCCGATCGACGGCTGGCCGGGCATCCGACTGCGGTGACCCCGCGCCGCCGGCAGTCACTCGAACGGTCCGGTATACCTGATCTGGATCAAGACCCTGCCCGCCCCGGCGAGGGAAAATGAATATTGGCGGGGAAGGACATGACATGACGGCACGGGAACCTCCTGTAGACAGCCTGCGCGAAGGCGCGGGCATCGGGCTTGATCTCGAGCTTCCCGCCCAGCGGCTGAAGGATGTGCGCCAGGGGGTCGAGAGCCTGATCGATCCTTTCGGGATGGTGGCGCCGCTCGTGCATGCGCACACCGCGTGGGGGCTGCACCCGATGGAGTTCGCGGAGCTCGCGATGCGTTACGCCGCGGACTTGACCGCGCTGCAGCTCAACATCGGGGCGAAGCTCCTCGGGCGGGAGATCCCGGACGCGGTGCGGCCGCAGCCGGACGACCAGCGCTTCAGCGACCCCGTCTGGACGAACGAGTTCGGCTGGGACGCGCTCAAGCAGTGGTACCTCTTCTCCACGCGCCACGTGCAGGACGCGCTCCGCCAGACGCCCGGGCTCTCGCCCCGGGAGCGCAGACGCGCGGCGTTCTGGTGGAGGAAGTGGTTGAATGCGGTGGCGCCCACCAATTTCCTGCTCACCAATCCGGTCGCGGTACGCAAGGCGATCGAGAGCCGGGGCGAGAGCCTGCGCCGGGGCTTCGAGATCTTCCTCGAGGACATGCGTGCGGGAACCGTGCGCATGACCGAGCCGGAGGATTTCCAGGTCGGGGTCAATCTCGCCACGACGGCGGGGGCGGTCGTGTTCCGCAACAAGCTGCTCGAGCTGATCCACTACACGCCGGTCGCGGAGCGCGTGCGGCCGGTGCCGGTCGTGATCGTGACTCCCTGGATCAACAAGTTCTACGTGCTCGACCTGGAGCCGAAGAAGAGCCTGGTGCGTTACCTGCTGCAGGAAGGATTCGACGTCTACATCACGAGCTGGAAGAACCCCGGCGCCAATCTCGCCGAAACCCGCTTCGACGATTATCTGACGCAGGGCGTTGACGAGGCGGTGCGTGTGGCGCGGGCGGTTTCCGGCGCCAAACAGGTCCACGCCGTTGGATACTGCATCGGCGGCACGCTGTTAGCGGTCTACATGGCCTGGCTTGCGCGCCGCGCCAAGGACCCCGCGGCCATCCCGGTCGCGCATTGGACGCTCCTCGCGACGCTGGTCGACTTCCAGTCTCCGGGCGACATCGAGGTGTTCATCGACGAGGGCAGCGTGCGCTGGCTCTCCCACCTGATGCGCACGCGCGGCTTCCTCGATGGCCGCGAGATGGCTACGACCTTCCGCCTGCTGCGCGCGAACAGCCTGATCTGGCATTATGTGGTGCACGGCTGGCTCTACGGCGAGCGGCCGGCCCCGCACGACGTGCTCTACTGGAACATGGACGCCACGCGCCTGCCCTACCGCATGCACGATTTCTACCTGCGCGAGCTCTACCTGAAGAACGGCCTCGTCACCCCGAACGCGCTGACGATAGCGGGCGAGCCGATTGACCTCGCGCGCATCCACGCGCCGCTCTACCTGGTTGCGGCGGAGGACGACCACATCACGCCCTGGCGCCAGACCTTCCGCATCAACAGCTGGGTCACCGGCTACAAGCGCGTCGTGCTCTCCAGCTCGGGCCACATCCTCGGCATCGTCAATCCCCCGGTGATGCCGCCGAAGCGCCACTTCCGCGTCGGACGGGCGCACCGCGGCCAGGCGGCCGACGCGTGGCGCGCGGCCGCGCAGGAGCATGACGGAAGCTGGTGGGAGGACTGGCGCGACTGGCTCGCGGAGCGTTGCGGGGAGCCGGCGCCGCCGCCGCCGCTCGCGACGCAGCGATTCCGGAAGCTGGCGGACGCGCCCGGCACCTACGTCCTCGAGCGCTGACGTCTCCATGCTGATCGGGGTTCCAAAGGAAATCAAGATTCACGAGTACCGCGTCGGCTTGACGCCGGAGAGCGTGCGCGAGCTCGTGGCGCGCGGTCACCGCGTCATCGTGCAGCGGGACGCGGGCGCCGGCATCGGCGCGGTGGACGCCGATTACGCGTCGGCCGGGGCCACGGTCGTGGCGGGTGCCGAGGAGATCTTCAGGCAGGCGGAGCTGATCGTGAAGGTGAAGGAGCCGCTTGCGCAGGAGCGCGCGTTGCTGCGTGCCGGACAGGCGCTCTTCACCTACCTGCATCTTGCGGCGGACGCGGAGCAGACCCGGGACCTGGTGAAGAGTGGTGTCATTGCGATTGCCTACGAGACCGTGACATCACCCGAGGGCAAGCTGCCGCTGCTTGCCCCGATGTCGGTGGTGGCAGGGCGCATGGCGGTCCAGGTGGCGGCGCACTTCCTGGAGCGCGCGCAGGGAGGGCGCGGGGTCCTGCTGGCGGGCGCCCCGGGTGTGCCGCCGGGGCGCGTTCTCATACTCGGTGCGGGCGTGGTCGGCTCGAACGCCGCGCTGATCGCGATCGGCATGGGCGCCGAGGTCGTCGTGCTGAGCAACACAGCTGCTCCGTTCGAGCGGCTGAAAACAGAGCTCGGTCCGCGGTTGAAGACCGGCATCTCGACGCCACAGGCGATCGCGGATGAATTGCGCGGCGCCGACGCGGTGATCGCCACCGCCATGGTCCCGGGAGGCCTTGCCCCGAAGCTGGTGACCCGGCCGATGCTCGCGAGCATGAAGCGGGGCGCGGTCATGGTAGACGTGTCGATTGACCAGGGCGGCTGCTTCGAAACCTCGCGTCCGACGACCCACGCCGACCCGGTATTCGTCGTGGACGGCATCATCCACTACTGCGTGGCCAACATGCCGGGGGCGGTGCCGCGCACCTCGACCTATGCGTTGAATCACGCGACGCTGCCCTTCGTGAAGAATCTCGCCGACTGCGGCGTCGTCCGCGCGCTCGTGGAAGACGAGCACCTGCGCATGGGCCTCAATATCTGCCGCGGGGCGGTGACGCAGCGCGAAGTGGCGCAGGCGAGAGGGTATCCGTACACCGAGCCGCTGCGGGCGCTAGGCATGTAGCCGCTGCCCGTGCGGATGGATCTCCGTCAAGCCGCCGGCAGCCTCGATCTACTCGACGACGAAGAGCGCGAACAGTATCAGCAGGAACGCCGCGCCCTGGAACACGACGCGCCAGATCATCCACTGGGCGCTCGTCTGATGCGCTACCTCGCCGTTGTGAGCCATCGAATACAGCCCGGAGGCGAGTGAACCCAGAACGGCGAGCGCCGCCACGAAAACGAGCAGTTTAACGGGACTCATGTCCCCTCCTGTCGTGTATTGGGGAGGGCCGGGAGCGGGTCTCGTGTCCGCCTGTTCTCCCGAAGGCAACGCCTGATTCGCCCTCCTGCGGCCCACGTTACTCCCGGCGCGGCCCGGGGTTTTGATCCAACGCAAAATCTCTTCGGATAGTTGCCGCGGCAGGCGACGTTCGGCGCGATCGCGCCGCGGCCCGGTTGCGGATGCCAGGTTGATCTGGATCAAGCGGCAGGCGCCGGCGCCTCCCTATCATTTCCCCAGGGAAGGGAAAGGAAGGACGATATGACGATAGGCGAGATTTGCACCCGCGAGACTGTGATCGCGACACGCGAAATGACGGTGGCGGCGGCAGCCCAGCTGATGCGCCAGCATCACGTCGGCACGCTGGTGGTCGTCGACCCGGTGAACGGCGGGAAGCGCGTGCCGGTGGGCATCATCACCGACCGCGACGCGGTGGTCGAGGTCATGGCCACCGGGCTCGATCCGAACGCCATCACGGTGGGCGACATCATGGAGCAGGAGCTCGTCACCGCGCGCGCGAACGAGGGCGTGCTGGAGACCATGCAGATCATGCGCTACAAGGGCGTGCGCCGGCTGCCGATCGTCGGCAAGGCGGGCGAGCTGATCGGCATCGTTTCCATCGACGATCTGCTCGAAGTGCTCGCCGAGGAATTCAGCGAGCTCGCCAAGATCTTCGCGCGCGAGCAGGCGCGCGAGACCACGACCCGCAGGTAGCCGGGGATGGACAACGTCTGCGTCGTGGTCGCCGGCATCAGGCAGGCGCGCATTTTCCTGGTGCAGGAGAGCGATGCGCCGCGCGCGGCGGTGCGGCTCGTCGAGCGCGGCACCCTCGGCAACGCCGATCTCAGGAGCCGCGGGCGCAGCGTGACGGGGCGGGTGCGGACCGAGACCAACACCAACCGTGAAGCGGGACCGATGCATCCCATCGGCGCCCAGCGTGCGCGCCACGAGGTCGAGCTCGAGCGGCGCTTCTCGACGGAGGTCGCCCGCAAGGCCGCGGCACTCGCGCGGAACTGGACCACGGGATCGGTCGTCATCGTCGCCGACCCCCGCATGCTCGGTTTCCTGCGGGGCGCGGTGCGCGGCGCGCTGAAGCCGTCGCTGCGGGTCAAGGAGCTCGCGAAGGACTACTCGCGCCTGACGGCATCCCGTCTGCGGGACTGCCTTGCCGTGAACGGCATCGTTCCGGCGCGCCGCAGCGGATCACCTGCAACTTCTCCTCGCAGTCGGCGCGGCGCGCTTCAAGCGTGCTGAAATCGAGAAAGTCGTGGCGCGCCGGTTTCTTGAGCTTCCAGGCGTGCTGCCCGGTCAGGAACACGACGGACATATGAGTCTGCACTACTTCCACCGCTGCGGGGTTTTCGGGATAACTCTGGGGACGGCCCAGGTGCCGGACTTTCTCGCGAAGAGTTGTCTCACGCGCATGAAGTGGCGTGCGTTCGAGCGATTTTATGGGAGCAGTCCGCACGAAGAAATTCACGCGCCCGTGGCACCGGCGAGGCTTGATCTGCGTCAAGCGGAGGTTTCGGTATACTTCGAACGTGAAACGCCGACAGCCCGCGCGGAAACCCCGCGCCTACACGCAGCGCGGAGGAGACGCGTCGCCGCTCACCGCCATCATCCAGTCCGCGATGGACGCCGTCATCACAGTGGACGAGCGCCAGAACATCCTCGTGTTCAACGCCTCGGCGGAGCGGATCTTCCAGTGCCCGGCGGCTGACGCGATCGGCGGCCCTCTCGAACGCCTCATCCCGGAGCGCTTCCGCGCCGCGCACCGCACCCATTTCGAGCATTTCGGAACGACGGGAACCACGGTCCGCCGCATGGGCAGCGACATGGTGCTCTACGGCCTGCGCGCCGACGGCGAGGAGTTCCCGATAGAGGCCTCGATTTCCCAGGTGAAGGTGGACGGCAGGAAGCACTTCACCGTCGTCCTGCGCGACATCTCGACGCGCCTGAAGGCTGCGGCGGAAATCGAGCGCTCGCACCGCCAGCTGCGCGACCTCTACCAGCAGATGCACGAGGTGCGCGAGGCGGAGCGCGTGCGCATCGCACGCGAACTGCACGACGAGCTGGCGCAGTGGCTGACCGCGCTGAGGATGGACGTATCGTGGCTTGCCGGGCGCCTGCCGGCGGAGGACGAAAGGATGCGGGAAAAGGTCGAGCGCATGAAGCGGCTCGTGGACACCACGGTCACCTCCGTGCGCCGCATTGCGCACGATCTGCGACCCGCGATGCTCGACGACCTGGGGCTGGTGCCTGCCATCGAGCACCTGCTGCACGAGTTCTCGCAGCGCACCGGCATCGTCGTCGGTCTCGATGCGGACGCCGCCGAAATCGACTTCAGGGAGCCGCTTACGACTTCGGTCTACCGCATGCTGCAGGAGGCGCTCACCAACGTCGCGCGCCACGCGCGGGCGACCGAGGTCCGGGTGGCGATCCACGTCCAGGGCGACGAGTTGACGATCTCGACCTGCGACAATGGGATCGGCATCGGCGACGACCGGCTCCGCGGCGGCAAGTCCCTCGGCATCCTCGGCATCAAGGAGCGCGCCGGCACGCTCGGCGGCGGCGCGGAGGTCTACAGCCCGAAGGCGGGGGGAACGGTGGTGGAGATCAGGGTCCCGGTGAAGCCGTACCGCGGCGCGGGGGGGCGTGCATGATCCGGGTGCTGCTCGCGGACGACCACGCCATCGTGCGTGCCGGACTTAAGGAGATCCTCGCCGACACCGGCGACATGACGGTAGCGGGGGAGGCAACCAACGGCCAGGAAGTGATGGCGCAGGTCCGCGCGCAGGACTTCGACGTGGCGGTACTGGACCTGTCGATGCCGGGCCGCAGCGGCATCGAGCTGATCAAGCAGGTGAAGGACGAGAAACCGAGGCTGCGCATCCTCGTCCTCACCATGCACAGCGAGGAGCAGTACGCCGTGCGGGCGCTCAAGGCGGGGGCCTCGGGCTTCCTCACCAAGGAGACCGCCGCCGACCAGCTGGTGGCCGCGATCCGCAGGATTGCCGGTGGCGGCGCCTACGTCAGCCCCCAGACTGCGGAACGCCTCGTGCTCGATGCCGCGCCGCGCGCCGATGCCGCGCCCCATACGCTGCTCTCCGACCGTGAATTCCAGGTGCTGCAGATGATCGCCGGCGGCAGTACGGTGGGCGACATCGCGAAAAAACTATCGCTCTCCGTCAAGACCGTGAGCACCCACAAGACCCGGATTCTCCACAAGATGGGCCTCGCCAATCAGGCAGAGCTCATCCGTTACGCCCTCGAGCACAAGCTCCTCGACGATTCAGGCGGCCCTTCGGCCTGATTTGAGCTTGCGGTGTAGGAGGATTCCTACACCGCTTCTTCGTTTCCTACAGAGATTTTCGGACGCACGCCGATGGCGGGCGGCGCGTCGCGCTGTGCATACTGCCAAGCATGAACACTGTCTATATGGCGGGCGCCGACATGAAGGTCTACGTGGTGGAGGACTCCGCCGTCGTGCGGGAGCGGCTCCTTGAGATGATCCGCGAGATCGAGGACGTCGAGGTGGTGGGGGAGGCGGAGACCTTCGATGCCGCAGTCAGAGGCATCCTGGATAGCCGGCCGGACGTGGCGGTGCTCGATATCAAGCTCGCGGACGATGGCGGCAGCGGCATCGACGTTCTCGCCGAGGTGAAAAAAAGACTGCCGGCGATGCGGGCGATCGTATTGAGCAACTACGCAACGCCCCAGCACATGAAGGCGAGCGCCGACGCCGGCGCCGAGTACTTTCTCGACAAGTCCGCGGAATTCGAGCGCATCTCCGGGATTCTGGAACAGATGAAGAACGAGTCCGGTGCCCTTTGAACATGAGTGATTTGAGCCCCACAGGTTTCATCAAGGAGAAGACCATGTTGCAGAACGCCGTGTTGTCACAACCGATCCCGATCCTCCCCGCCCGGCCGCGGCGCGACGCCACGGTGCGCGCCGCATCCCCGGCAAAGGGCGCCACGGCATGCTCGGCGTGCTGCGTGCAGGGGGTGTGCCTGCCCTGCAACCTCAACGGAAGCGAGTTGAGCCGTTTCGGCGAGATCGCGACCGCCAAGCGGCGCGTGCCGCGCGGCGCGTCGCTCTACCACAATGGCGACCGCCTGGAGTCGCTCTACGCGGTGCGCAGCGGTGCGTTCAAGACGGTGGGCGTCTCCCGCGACGGCACCGAGAAGATCACGGGCTTCCACCTGCCCGGCGAGCTCCTCGGCCTCGACGCCATCAACGGCGGCTGCCATGGCTACAACGCGGTCGCGCTCGAGGACAGCGAGGTCTGCATCATTCCATTCGCGCAGCTCGAGCAAATGGCGCTCGGCATGCCGCCATTGCAGCATCAGCTGCTGCGCCTGCTCTCGGGCGACATCTCGCGCGATCATGGGCTCATGCTGTTGCTGGGCAGCATGACCGCCGAGCAGCGGCTCGCGGCGTTCCTGCTCTCGCTCTCCCGGCGCCACCAGCGCCTCGGCTACGCGGGGGACCGCTTCATGCTGCGCATGACGCGCGAGGAAATCGGCAACTATCTCGGGCTGACGCTGGAGACGGTGAGCCGGCTCCTGTCGCGGTTCCAGCGCGAGGGACTCGTCGCCGTGCACCAGCGCGACATCGAGATCCTCAACAAGGACCGGCTGATGGAGATGGTCGGGCACTGGTAGGCTGCCCGGATCCTGGTTCGCCCCGTATCCTCCTCCACGGGGCGCTCGACGCCAGCCGCACCGGGCTGGCGTTTTTTTAACGGCAGACCAGCACCGGCACGCCGGCGAGCGCGAGGACCTTGCTGGTCTGGCTGCCGAGCAGCAGGCGCGAGATGCCCCGCCGGCTGTGGGAGGCCATGACGATAAGATCGCAGCGGCTGCGCCGCGCCGCCTTGATGATCTCGAGATAGGGGAATGCGCCTTCGACGCAGGAGCACGCGCACGGCACGCCGGCTGCCGCGGCGCGCTTCTTCACCACGCGCAACGGACCGGCTCCCGCCTTCCTGACGCGCGCCGCATGCTCCTTCTGCGAGACGAAACCGCGCGGCACGGAGTCGCCGTACGCGTAGAGGTTCGGCTCCCAGGCCGGGCCGACCCACAAGCCGGTCACGCGCGCTTTCTGTTCCTTCGCGAGCCGCACCGCGTACTCGACCGCCCGGCGCGACAGCGGCGAGCCGTCGGTCGGCACCAGGATGTTCTTGAACATCAGCGGTAGACGAGAACCGGGATGCCGCTGCGCGCGAGCACCTTGCTCGTTTCGCTGCCGAGCAGCAGCCGGGAAATTCCGCGCCGGCCGTGCGAGGCGATCGCGATGAGGTCGCAGCGCCTGCGCCGCGCCTCCTTCACGATCGCGTCGTGGGGATGCGCGGCCAGCACGTAGCGCACGCTGCAGGGGACGCCGGCCGCCCGCGCCGCTTTCCTGACGGCGCCGAGGTAACGGGCCGCGGTCTTTTTCACCGCCGCATTGTGTTCGCTGGGGGAGATCACCTCGGGCGGGACGTACTCGCTGTACATCGGCAATTGCCACGGCGGCCCCACGTAGAACCCGATGACGCGCGCTTTCTGCTCCCGCGCGAACTGCACGGCGCGCTTGATCGCCCTGCGCGCGGGCGCGGAGCCGTCGGTCGGAACGAGGATTCGTTTGAACATGTCACCCCCAATCCAATCTTCCCCTGCAAGGGGGGAAGGACTTACCGGCAGACCATCACCGGCACTTTGCTGTGTGCGAGGACCTTGCTGGTTTCGCTCCCCAGCAGCAGCCGGGAAATGCCCCGCCGGCCGTGCGTGGCCATAAGTATAAGGTCGCAGCCGTTCCGATTCGCGGCTTCGACAATCCTGAGATAGGGATAATCGTCCGTGGTGAAGGAAGTGCTGCAGGGCACGCCCGCCTTCTCGGCCTCGCGGCGCACCGCGCCGAGTATGTGCGTCGCTGTCTTCTTTACATTGGCTGCATGCTCGGTCGGCGAAATCATGCGATACGGAGTGGAATCGTCATAACCCCTGGGTTTCCACGTGGGGCCGACGTAATAACCCGTCACGCGCCCCTTTTGCTCCTTGGCGAGCTGGATCGCCCGCTTCACCGCCTTGCGCGACAGCGAGGTGCCGTCGGTAGGCACCAGAATGTTCCTGAACATGTTCGGTCTCCTTGTTTCTCGTTGTGACGCAACGCGCGCCCCGTGCCTTTAATCTACGCCGCTTATGGAGCAACCGGTTGATTTAGATCAATTCAGTCCGAGCCGGCCGGGTCGGAAATGCATTCCTACTGATACGCGACGCACTTTTCGCAGACGGTGCCGGTGACGTCCTTCCTGAGATGGGCCGCGCGGAGCTTTACGAACGGTTCCGAGTTCCACGCTTCCATGAACGATTGCCGGTTGAGATCGCCCATCGTCCAGTTGGCGGTGGCATCGAAGCAACAAGCCGAGAGCCTGCCCTCGGCCGTGACGTGGCCCTCGGTGAACGCCGACCAGCACGGCAGGGGCTCCCGCAGCGCGCCGATTCGTCCCTGATTGCCGGCGGTGGGACGGTAGCCCAGCTGTTCCTCACGCTGGGTGGCGAACGCGCCCATTGAATAGAGCGGCAGCCAGTAATGCTGGTCCACGTATGGCCGCACCCGCTCGGCGAGCAGCCGTTCCATCTTCTGCTGCTGCGCCCCGTCATACTGGATGGACGAGGCGTAGAGACCGGTCCGGTAGCCCCCGCGCTTTCGCGCTCCCCAGGCGGCCTGGATGTTCTCGAGCGAGCGCCAGAAGAGCCGCCCCGAAACGGCCATGATTTTCTCGAACTGGGATTCATCCGCCGCGTTGACCGACCATTTCAGCGAGTCGAGCCCCGCCTTC
>DATICE010000047.1:0-33240 GCA_035456985.1 Burkholderiales bacterium
TCGCGCGCTGCCGCTGGTTCCACGAGCCCATGACGCGGGGCCGGGCGAAAATGTTCGTCCTGCAGCATCGGCTCAACACCCGCCAGCGCAACTCCGTGCTGAAGCTGAAGGTTGCCACCAACTGCCCGGACTGGGACACCCGCATCGGCATCATCCAGGCGTGCAGCGAGGAAATCATCGCCGACCACAAGCATGGCGGCGGGCGGCCGCACTGGCGGATCCTCGAGGACCTCGGCGTGCGCATCGGGATGAAGCGCGCGGTGATCCAGCAGGCGCAGCCGCTGCCCTCGACGCAGCTCGCATGGGCCGCCTGGGAAGGGCTGATGGCGAACCGGCACTGGCTCGAGGGCATCGTCGCCAACACCTGCGCCGAGCGCGTCAATATCCCCGGCTACGGCACGGGGCTCATCCGGAAAGCGGGCTGGTTCGGACTCGAGCGCCACCGCTGGGGGAAGCTGTTCAAGCTCGCCGGCGAGGATCTCGATTTTTTCGAGCTGCACGAGCAGGCGGATATCGAGCACAGCGACGCGGGCTGGCGGGCGGTGGAGCGCTTCGCGCGGAAGCTGCGCATGGAGGACGCGGTGGTGGAGGCCTGCGAGCGCAACCTGCGCGTGTGGGAGCGCTATCTCGACGGCATCGCCGCCGCCGGCGACAAACTGCAAGGATGAGGATGAGGGATGAAGGATTAGGGATGACCTAGTTTTGACTCCCGCACTGCGGGGGTCATCCTTCCACGTTCATCCTTCATCCTTCGGTTGGCTGGTCGGGGACCGGGTGCGACATCGAGTGGGCGACGCGCCGCAGCCGGTCGAACTCGCCGCGCTCGATCGTCTCGTGCAGGTATTCCATGTTGCGCGCGATTTCCTGCTCGTAGAGGTTCGGACCGCCGAAATGCGTCTCGGCGTAGCGCTCCACGCCCCCGAAGGTCTTGTCGATCCGCGGCCGCGCGAAGTACAGGTAGAACCCCGGCGTCTTGATGACCAGGTCGGTGGGCGAGGCGTAACGCACGACCTCGCGGCCGTCGGGCTGGATCTCGCGCGCGATTCTGCCCCACACGAATTCCAGGTAGAGGAAATCGCGGCATTTCTCGATGTACTGGCGATCGGCCATCTGCGCAAGCAAGTCGGCGGTGCCGACGATGCAGCCAACCAAGCGGTCTTTTTCGTCCGGGAGCTGGATCTTGTCGATTTCGATCTCGTAGCCGGTGAAATGCGAGAGCTTTGCCGCGGTGTCCGCCTCTTGCGCGAATCCGACCGTGGGCAGGTAGCTCCTCAGGAACTCGGCGCTGCGGCTGACGTGCACCTTGGTGAACACGGCGCCGTTCTCGACCCCGGTTTCCGAGGCGCGCCGGATATAGCCCGAGTCGTGCAGCAGCGCGACCAACACTCCGAACATCGCGCGCCGCGCGCCGAGCCGGTCTGCGGGTGCCGAAACGCGGTCGTGACCGTCGATCAGGCGCGCCGTGGCGAGCGTCATGTCGAGGGTATGACGCAGGTCGTGATAGAGCGTGTCGCAGGCGAGATAGCCGGGAAAGCGGCCGGCAAAGAGGGCCTGCATGTCGTCGAATGCACGCTTGAGCGGCGCCAGGTCCTCGCCCGGGTAGCGCGCGGCATAAATTTCCAGCACCGCATCGCGCACCTCTTCGACCACCTCCACGTTGACGCGGTTGGTGACGTCGTACTCGTTGCGCCGCATGTTCATGTCGCGCATTATCCTCGCGGTCGCGGGGTGGCGTAAATGGAAGTACGTCACGTGACAAAGCGCACGCCGCGGGCAAGAACCGCCGCGCGAATGCGCTCGAGATGTCGTCTCCGCGGAGGCGGGGAGCCGGGCAAGCTTCCTAGCGACGGAGCTCGATGAACTCGTCGACGAAAACGCGATAGGTCTGGAGCTTGGGCTTGTCGGCGTCCTCCGGCTTGACGTAGCGGATCGAGCTCTTGCCCTGCAATTCCCGCGGCAGAATCATGACCCGCACGAAAGCGGTCGGGCCGGCTCGCGACGCTGTCGCAAGCACCGGGTCCGGGCCCGCCTCGAACCAGGCACCGCCCGGCGCGATGTCGTGCAACTTCCCTTTCACTTCCACGCGAATCCCGCCCGCGAGCAGGCAGCGGATGCCTGGCCCGCGATGCACGTGCGTGTAGGCGATGCCGCCCGGAGGGAAGTCCACGCGGTCGCAGCGCATCAGATAGCCGCCCGCCTCCCCGAGCTCGACTTCCTGGGCAAGCGTGGGCGTTGATGCGACGCCCTCGCCGGCAAGCGCGCCCGGCGCATCACCACCGGCATTGAGCTCCCAGCGCAGCAGCGTCGCTCCCGCGGCGCCCGCGATCAGCGTGACCGGATCCCGAGCGTGCCACGCGCTGTTTGCGGCGAGCCCTGCCGCCTGCGTTCCCGCGCGCACGATAGTGTTGCCCTCGCGCACGTAGACGACGCGGCTGCAGCCGGTCAGGCGGCCCTCCGCCCTGGGCTCGAGGCGGTCGGTGTGCAAGCTGAGGGTGTAGGGCGGCATGGCAGGATGCGGACCCTGCTCGGGGGTTTAGGCGTTCCCCGTCAGTCGTCAGCCGTTACTCATCACCCGTTTACTGCTTGGGAATCCTGGCGGTTTCGATGACCTTGCCCCACTTGACGATTTCGGAAGCCACGAGCTTGCGGAAGCCCTCCGGCGTATCGGGACGGGTGTCCACCGCGAGCTCCGCGAAGCGCTGCTTGACGTCGGGCATCGCGAGCGCCTCGACGATCGCCTTGTTCAGTCGGTCGACGACCGCCCTCGGCGTGCCGTTCGGCGCACCGAGTCCATTCCAGGACATCACCTCGTAGCCCTGCACGCCCGCCTCGTGCACGGTGGGAACGTCGGGCAGCCCCGAGAAGCGCGTGCGTGTGCTGACCGCGAGCGCCCGGAACTGCCCGGCCTTGACCATGCCGACGACCGGCGCGATGAACTCGAACGCCACCTGGACGCCGTTGCCGCGCAGCCCGGACAGCAGCAGGCCGGTATTGGTATAGGGAACGTGCACCCAATCCACTCCCGACATGGACTTGAACAGCTCGGAGGAGAGGTGCTGTGTCGCGCCGATCTGGATGGTGCCAACGTTGAGCTTGCCCGGATTCGCCTTCGCCGTGGCAATGAGATCCCTGACCGACTTGACGGGAGAGTCCGGGTTCACGAGCAGCACGATGCTGAAAGTGGCGATCGAGGAGATCGGCGCGAAATCCCTCAACGTATTGTAGGGCAGCGACTTGAATAGCGACATGCTGACTGCGTGCGCGTTGTTGAGAAGCAGCAGCGTGTAGCCATCGGGCGCCGCCTTCGCCACGAGCTCGCTCGCAACGATGCCGCCGGCGCCGGGCCGGTTGTCCACGACGATCTGCTGGCCGAGCGATGCGCCGATCTTCTGCGCGACCACCCGCGCCGTAATGTCGCCGACGCCGCCCGGGCCAAACGGGACCAGCAGGCGAATGGGCCGGACCGGATAGTTTTGCGCGGATGCGGGTGCAGCCATGGCCGCGACGACGGCGAGTGCTGCGAGCTGTGTCCAGGTTCGAAGCATGATGCCTCCTCGTTTTTCCCGGCTCCGGAGCCGGCAGCCGGTCCCGCGCGACGTTAGCGCAACCGCATCGACGGGTCAAACGCGTGCTACCGCGTTCCGCGCCGGTACAGATATGATTGCCTTCGCAGATCGGGAGGGGCACCGTTGGCACTCAGAATTCGCAAGCTTTCGTACGCGCTCGGCGCCGAGGTGTGCGGCGTGGACGTGGCGCAGCCGATGACCGAGTCGACTTTCGGCGAGATCTACCAGGCGTTTCTCGCGAACGGCATCCTGCTGTTCCGGGACCAGGACGTGACGCGCGAGCAGCACATCGAGTTCAGCCGCCGTTTCGGCGCGCTCGACCGGCACGAGGCGCTGCCGCGCGACCGGCATCCCGATTACCCCGAGCTGCTGATGGTCACGAACGAGCTCAAGCCCGACGGCAGTCCTTCCGATACCAAGTACACCGGCCGGCAATGGCATTCCGACATGTCGTTCACCACGGCGCCTTCCCTGGGTTCGCTGCTGAAGAGCTACGCGGTGCCCGAGGTCGGCGGCGACACGCTGTTCGCCAACATGTACCTGGCGTATGACATGCTCTCCGCGGGGATGAAGAAGCTGATCGCCAGCCTGCACGGCATTCATTTGTCCGGCACGCGCAAGCTCGCCAACGACACGACCGGCGTCGTCCGCGCGGAGGAGCAGATGCGCATCAACCCGCCGGTCGCGCAACCCGTGGTGCGGGTGCACCCGGAAACCGGCAGAAAGGCGCTCTACATCGGGGAGAAGGTGAAGCGCTTCGACGGCATGACGGAGGAGGAGAGCGGCCCGCTCATCGACTACCTGGTGCGGCACGCCACGCGCGCGGAATTCATCTATCGCCACCAATGGCGGAAGAACGACATTCTCGCCTGGGACAACCGCTGCGTCATGCACCAGGCGCTCGGCGACTTCGACGAGACGCAGCTGCGGCACATGGAGCGCACTACCGTCCTCGGCACCCCCTCCGGCTACGTCGTCACCCAGCCTTCTACGTGACTTTGTAGACGATGTCGTGCTCGCGCGCGTGATCGCGCACCTTGAGCCCGAAGTCGTCGCCGGGTCCCACCTCCTGAACCGCCGCGTGATTGACCTGCAGTGAATCGACCCGCTGCTTGAAGTCGGTGGTGTGGCCGCGGATGTGGATGGTATCGCCGACCCGCAGCCGCGCCGCTTCCAGCTTCACGACCGCGACGGTGAGGTGGCTGAAGTAGTGGGTCACGACGCCGATGCGCTCACCCGGGGGCGCCATGCTCGCCGGGCTGACCGGCGCGGGCCTGGGTGCCGCCGGCCGCGCGGCGGGCTTCCGCGCCTTGGGAGCGGCGCGCCGTACCGGCGCCCGTTTTGCCGCCTTCTTAACCGTCTTTCTGCGTGGCGCCGGCTTTCTTGCCGGCGCCTTCTTGCGCTTGGGCTTCGCTTTCTTCCTGGCTGCCATCTGCGACCTCCCGGCGGAAACCCCGCCCGACTCGAAGGGAATAGCGATCGCTACATGCTAATCCACTCCGAGCCGGGCGGCAAAGCAGCCTGTTACGCGCGGGGACGGCCGCCGCGGCGGGATCCGGCGTGCCGGCGCGGGGCGAACAGCTCGTCGGCGACCTTCTGCTGCTCGGGCGAGAGCGCCGCGTAGAGCGGTTTTGCGGCCGCCAGCGTCTCGGACTGCCTCGTGTAAGCCGCCGCGAGCCGCTGTTGCCCGCGCTCCATGCGCTCGATCGCCGTGGGCGGCGTGCGCTTCTCGCCACGGGCGGCGCCTTCGGCGCGCAGCGACTGCACCCGCTGGTCGGCCTCGCGCGCGTGCTTGCGCAGCGTCGCCGCGAAGGCGTCCCACTGGGCCTGCTGCGCGTCGTTGATCTTCAGGGCGGTCTTCAGGTAGGCGAGACGTGCCTCGACGCGCTCGCTGGGCAGGCGGGACGCGCGCTGCCCCTCGTGCTGCCTTTGCGCGAAGTGCCGCGCCTGCGGCCTTTCGACCGCGCTCGGGACGGGCCCCTCGCCGCCGGGACCGCCCACTTGTGCCACGGACGGCGCGGCGGCCAGCGTAACGAGGGCGGCCGATACAAGCGTGCTCAATAAGGTTCTCTTCATGACAATTCCTCGGTAGCGTTAAAAACAGGATCCGCCCCCGCTGGTCTGGGGGCTCAAAGGCTCGGACAGCGGCGAAAATTCGCCCGTTCCGCTCCGCCGTGTAACACTTTGTAAGCTGCCGCGATTGAGTGACAATGCGCAATCCCGGCCGCTCGCAGTCGAGGGGCTGAGCCAGCCGGCCCTCGAGCCCTCAACCAAGGAGACGACATGACCACGAAGAACGGACTCTTCCGCAACCCACTCGTCGCGGTGCTGAGCGCCGCGGCCCTCGCGTGCGCCGCAGCGGCGCCGGCGCAGACCTATCCGTCCAAGCCGGTCGAATTCGTCGTGCACGTCAACCCGGGCGGGGGTACCGACGTGTTCGCGCGCCTGGTGACCGAGATCATGGCCCGCGACAAGCTGGTCACGCAGCCGCTCGTCGTTCAAAGCCGCCCCGGCGGATCGGGCGCGGTTGCGTTCACATACGTGAAGGGCAAGCGCGGCGATCCGCACACGGTGCTCACGATCGCAACCGGCTCCTTCCTCACGGCAGCCTCACGGCCCGACCTCGACCTCGGGCTCGAGAATTTCACTCCGCTCGCTTTCTTCGCGCGCGATCCGCAGGGGATCATCGTCAACGCGGACTCGAAGTACCGGACGATCAAGGATCTCGTCGACGACGCGAAGAGCCAGCCCGAGGGAATCGTATGCGCCGTGACCTCGGCCACCGGCACCGGGCGCCAGACCTTGTGGCGCATGGAGAAGGAAACCGGTACCCGCTTCAAGTTCGTCACTTTCAAGGCGGGCTCGGAGGCGGTGCTGTCGGTGCTGGGCGGCCACGTGCCGTTCACCACTGAGAACGTGAGCGAAGCCTGGGCGCACATCGAGGCGAAAAAGATGCGGGTGCTGGCGGTGACGACCGAGCAGCGCATGCCGGCGCTGCCCGACGTGCCGACGCTGACCGAGTTGGGCTACAAGGTCCAGATTGGAACCGGGCGCGGCTTCGTCATGCCCGCCGGCGTGCCGAAGGAGGCCGCCGCCGCCATGGAAGCGCTGCTCGAGAAGGTACACAAGAGCGCGCGGTGGCAGGAATACGCGGTGAACAACCTCTACGAGAACCGCTGGATGGGCAGCGCGGAATTCACGCGCTACCTCATCGAGCAGCGCGCGGCGCAGAAGGAGTTCGTCGATTCCCTCGGTCTCGGCAAGAAGTGACGATCACTCAGCCTGTATGCCGGCATCCCGCGCGACCTTCGCCCATTTGACGAGCTCGCTCTGGATGTAGCGGGTGAATTCATCCGGTGAGCTTCCCACCGTGTCGGCACCGTCCCCGGCGAACCGGGCTTTGATCTCGGGCTGCTTGAGGACGCCGGTCACCTCCGTGTGCAGCCGGTTGACGATGTCCCTTGGCGTCTTGGCGGGCGCGAGCATGCCGTACCACTGCACGGACTCGTAGCCGGTAAGCCCCGCTTCCGCAACCGTGGGGATGTCTGGCACGATGGGACTGCGCGCCGCACTGGTAATTCCCAGCGGACGCAGGCGCCCGGCCCTGATTTGCGGCATGCCGGTCAGGATCGTGGCGGCCATGGTCGCGACCTGCCCGGCGACCATGTCGATCATCGCGGGCGCCGTGCCCTTGTACGGAATGTGCACCATCTTGAGCTTGGCCATCGAGAGGAACAGCTCCATCGTCATATGCGGGTAGGTGCCCGTGCCCGCCGATGCGTAATTCAGCTGCCCGGGGCGCGCTCGCGCGAACGCGATCAGCTCCTTCAGGGTCTTCACCGGCACCGACGGGTGCACGACGATGATGCTTGCCGAGGACACTGCCTGCGTGATCGGCGCGAAGTCGCGCTGGGGATCGTAGGGGACCTTCTTGTAGAGCGCCGAGTTGATCGCCAGCGTCGAGAGCCCCATCAGCAGGGTGTAGCCGTCGGCCGGCGATTTCGCCGCGATCTCGATGCCGATCATGGTGCCGGCGCCGGGCCGGTTGTCGATCACGACCTGCTGGCCGAGGCGCTTCGAGAGCTCGGGCGCGATGATGCGGGCGACGATGTCGGTGCCGCCGCCCGCCGACGACGGCACGACGATCCGCACCGGCTTGCTGGGGTAGCCCGCCTGGGCGAAAGCGGCGGCGGCCGTGGACGCCGCGAGCGCGGCGCAGGCGATACGGGCGACGATGACGGGGTTCATGAGGGCCTCCTCCTCGTGTTTTGCGTAATGTATATCATAGAGACCGCACCATAACTAACGGAACCGGATCGGGCACATGAACGGGCAGCTGGAGGGCAGGGTCGCTCTCGTCACGGGCGCGGTGCGCCGCAACGGGCGGGCCATTGCGCACGCGCTGGCGCGCGAGGGCGCCGACGTCGTCATCAATACGCGCCAGTCGCGCGACGAGGCGGAAAAGGTGCGCGCCGAGATCGAGCGCATCGGGCGCCGGTCGCTCGTCTGCGTTGCCGACATCACCGACGAGAACGCGGTCAGGAGGATGTTCGACGAGATCGCCGCGAAATTCGGGCGCCTGGACATCCTGGTCAACAACGCCGCCGACCGCGGCATCACGCCCTTTACCGAGATGACGACCGCGCAGTGGCGGCACATCCTCGACATAGTCCTCGATGGGTCGTTCTTCTGCTCTCGCGCGGCGATCCCGCACATGCTGAAGAACGGCTGGGGCCGCATCGTCAACATAAGCGGCCTGAGCCACCACGCGCCGAACTATCTCGGGCGGGTGCACGTCAGCACGGCGAAGGCGGGGCTGGAAGGATTCACGCGCGGGCTTGCCGCCGAGTTCGCGAAGAAGAGCATTACGGTCAACTGCGTGTGTCCGGGCCGCATCGGCGGCGAGCGCTCCACGACCTCGCACGAGATGCCCGACCCCGGCATGGTGCCGCCGGTGGGCCACCTGGGAGTATCCGAGGACATCGCCGGCGCCGTGCACTACCTGTGCCTGCCGGGCTCCGGATTCGTCACCGGACACACGATTCACGTAAACGGCGGGCAGATTCTCCTCTGAGTCCCCCCCATCCCCGCCTTCCCCCGCAAGGGGGGAAGGGGTCACTACTGGGACTGGATGCCGAGGGCGCGGATGACCTTGCCGTACTTCTCGGTGTCGCGTGCGACTTCCTGCGCGAATTCCTCCGGCATGCTCGCGACGGGAGTCAGGCCATCCTTGGCGAGCCGCTCCAGCATTTGCGGGGACTTTACGATCGCGGCGAGCGCCTGGTTGAGCTGCGCCACCGCCGCGCGCGGGGTCGCGCTCGGCACGAAGATGCCGAACCAGGTCGAGACTTCGTAGCCGGGCAGCCCGCTCTCGGCGATCGTCGGCAGTTCCGGCGCGATCGGGGAGCGTTGAGGCGTCGTTACGCCGATCGAGTGAAGCTTCCCGGCGCGCACGAATGGCAGGCTCAGGAAGAGATTCGGCGCGTAGAACTGGACTTCCCCGCTCAGCATGTCGGCAATGGCGGCGCCTGATCCCTTGTATGCGATGTGCGTCATCCTGACGCCCGCCATCTGGTTGAAGAGCGCGCAGGCCAGCCGCGAAATGGATCCCGCACCGGGCGAGCCGTAATTGATCTCACCCGGATGCTTCTTCGCGAGCGCGATCAATTGCTTCACGTTCTTCGCGGGGAGCGATGGATGCACGGTCAGGTTGAGCGGCCCGGTGGCGAGATTGGTCACCGGCGTGAGATCGCGCGACTGGTTGTAGGGGAGGTCCTTGAAGAGGCTCGGGTTCGACACGAAGCTCGACTGCACCAGCAGCATCGTGTGCCCGTCAGGGGGCGATTTCGCGACGAAGGCGGTGCCGATCGTGCCGCTCGCACCGGGACGGTTGTCCACGATGACCTGCAGGCGGAAGCGCTCTGTCAGCTGCTGCGCCACCATGCGCGCCATGATGTCGGTCGAGCCGCCCGGCGCGAACGGCACCACGATTCTCATCGGCCCCGCGGGATACGCCTGCGGCCACACGGCCGCAGGCATCGCCGCGAGGAACATTACCGGCGCGATTCTCAACACGGCTTTCAATACCCGTCACCCGGTATCAGAACATCTGTTGTCCGCCATCCACGTAGATCAGCTGCCCGCTCACCATCTTGGAGCCGGGGCCGCACAGGAAGCGCACGACGTCGGCGATCTCCTCCGGCTCGACGCGCCGCCCGAGCGGCACGCTCGATACGTCCGGGCGCACCGTGCGGTCGGCTGCGCGCGTCGTGTTCATCTGGCCGGGCGCGACGCAGTTGACGCGTATCTGGTGCTCGCCCAGCTCCTTCGCAAGCGCGCGGGTGAAGCCGTAGAGCCCGAATTTCCCGACCGAGCCGTGCACGCGCCGCTTCGCTCCCGAGAGTGCCGTCATGCCGCCGATCGTCACGATGCTGCCCCCGCCCGCCTTGATCAGGTGCGGCAAACATGCTTTGGCGCAGTGGAACGAGCCGTCGAGCGTGACCGCGGTGAGGCTCTTCCATTCGTCGAACCCCATGTCGATGAAGGGAGTCTCCTTGCGCACCGAAGCGTTCAGCACCAGGAGGTCCAGGCGCCCGAAGCGCTTGACGACGGCTTCGACCATCGCGTTTACCGCCTTGGCATCGACGATGTCCGCCATGAACACCTCAGCTTTTCCTCCCGCGGCGCGGATCTCCTGCGCCACCTTCTCGGCATCCTCCTTCGATGCGCGCGAATTGACCGCGATGGCGGCCCCGCCCGCCGCGAGCGCGAGCGCGATGGCGCGCCCGATGTTGCGTGAGGCGCCGGTGACGAGCGCCACTTTCCCGGCCAGCTCGGCCGCCCCTGCTGTTGCCATCGAGTTCTCCCTGGATTGAACCGGAAGGCAAGGATAACTGATTGGGAATATGTGTGGGTTTTCAATTTCTGGGTTACGATTTGCACAAGGGGAGGGCAGATCATGGATTCCCGGTGCAAGCTCGCATGCCTGATCGCAGCGGCGCTGATTGCGCCCGCCGCCGGCGCACAGGCCTACCCCGCGAAGCCGATCCGGCTGATCGTTTCGGTGCCGGCCGGTGGCACGCCGGACTTGACGGCGCGATTGATCGCGCCCGCGGTGTCCGGCATCCTCGGGCAGCCGCTGGTTGTAGACAATCGCGGCGGGGCGGGCGGTCTGATCGGGGCTGAACTTGCGGCCAACGCCGCTCCCGACGGTTACACGTTGCTCATCAGCAGTCCCGGAGCGCTCACGATCCTGCCACACCTGCGCAAAGTCCCGTTCGACACGCTGAGGGACTTTGCGCCAATTGGCCTGATCTCGAGCGGCCCGTTCCTGCTGCTGACCCATCCCTCGCTGCCAGTGCGGTCGGTGAAGGACCTGCTCGGCCTCGCGCGGTCGCAGCCCGGCAAGCTCAATTACTCGTCCGCCGGCAACGGTGCGCCCAATCACCTCGCGATGGAGCTGTTCAAGAGCATGACGGGCGTCAACATCGTGCACGTTCCGTACCGGGGGGCACCGCAAGCGGTGGCCGACCTGGTGGGCGGACAGGTCCCGATAGGATTCAACTCGATCGCACCGATGATGCCGCACCTCAAGGCGGGACGCCTGCGCGCGCTCGGGGTCGCCAGCCTGAAGCGCTCCTCCCAATTGCCCGACGTATCTACAATCTCCGAAGCAGGGGTCCAGGGGTTCGAAGCGGCGAACTGGTTCGGGATGCTCGCGCCCGCGAAAACGCAGCAGCCGATCATCACGCGCCTCAGCGAGGCGCTGGTGAAGAGCGTGCGCTCATCCGACGTTCAATCGCAGTTCATCGCACTCGGCGCCGATCCCGTCGGCAGCAGCCCTGCGGAATTTGCTGCATTCATCCGGCGCGAAACGGAGAGATACGCGAAGGTGATCCGGATCGCCGGAGTCAAGCTCGATTAGAGGAGATAGGAGGAGGGCATGAGGAAGACCTGCATAATGATGGCGGCAGCCGCGGTTTGTGCCAGCGACCCCATGCTCGCGGTCGCCCAGCAGTGGCCGGACAAAACCGTGCGCATCGTGGTGCCGTTTCCGCCCGGCGGAGGGATCGATATCCAGGGCCGGGTGTTCTCGGCCGCGTTCCAGAAGAGCACGGGGCAGAATTTCATCGTCGATAACCGCACCGGGGCGAGCGGCCTCATCGGGACCCAGCTCGTCGTGGATTCGCCCCCGGACGGCAGCACGATGCTCTTCACTTCCGGGATCCTCTCCGTGGTCGTGACGCTCCTTGCCCGGCACGTGAAGTTCGACGTGCACAACGATCTCGCGCCGGTAAGCTGGATCTCCTCGACCCCGCTGGTGCTTTCCGTGCACCCGAGCGTCCCGGCGAATTCCGTCAAGGAGCTGGTGGCGCTGGCGAAGCGCGTGCCCAAGCCGATGAACGCGGCGGGCAACGCCGCGGGCACCACTTCGCACCTCACCGCCGAAATGTTCAATCAGGCCGTCGGCATCAAGTCGACCGTAGTCACCTACCGCGGCGGTGGCCCGGCGGTCATCGCCTTGATCTCCGGCGAGGTGGATTACCTCTTCGCGACGGCGCCCTCGATCATGCCGCACGTGAGGAGCGGCAAGGCGCGGGCACTCGCGGTCACGACGCCAAAGCGCTCATCCGCGCTGCCGGAGACGCCGACAATGAATTCGATCTATCCGGGGTTCGAGGCCGACAACTGGTACGCGATGTTCTTCCCGAAGCGCACGCCGAAGCCGATCATCGCCAGGTTGAACGCGGAGATCCGCAAGGCGATCGAGACGCCGGAGGTGAAGGCGTTCTTTCCGAGGGAGGCCCTCGATCCGGTCGCAAGCGGACCCGAGGAGCTCTCCGCGCTGCTCAGGCGCGAAGTCGAAAAATATGCGAAAGTAATCCGCGCGGCGAATATCCGGATGGACTGATGATTGACTGGGCTCACTTCACTCCCTGGGCCTCGCTCGGCGGGGGCATCCTGATCGGCGTCGCAGCCGCAATGCTGGCGCTGCTGAACGGCCGGATCGCGGGCATCAGCGGCATCATCGGCGGCGTGCTGCGGCCGGCGGCCGGTGACATGGCGTGGCGCTTTGCCTTCATTCTGGGGCTGCTCGTCGCACCGGCGGCGTATCGCCTGCTCGCCGCGCCCGCGGCGCCCACGATCGAGGCCAGTTATCCCGTGCTCCTGCTGGCGGGGCTGCTGGTGGGCGCCGGCGCCCGCTACGGCTCGGGATGCACCAGCGGGCACGGTGTCTGCGGCCTGTCGCGATTGTCGCCGCGCTCGCTGGCGGCGACGGTCACTTTCATGCTCGCCGGAATCGTAACGGTGTATGCCGTCCGCCATCTGCTTGCCTGAGAGTTCGCGATGAATGCGATCAGCGCATTTGTGACCGGGCTTATCTTCGGCACCGGCTTGATCATCTCCGGCATGACCGATCCATCGAAGATCATCGGGTTCCTCGACGTCGCCGGTGCCTGGGATCCATCCCTCGCGTTCGTGATGGTCGGTGCGGTCCTGGTGGGCCTCGTCGCCTTTCGCTTCGCGCGCAGGCGCACGGTGTCGCTCCTCGGCGGCGCGATGCACCTGCCGAACGCGCGGCAAATCGACCGGCCGCTGATCCTCGGCAGCCTCGCGTTCGGGGTGGGTTGGGGTCTTGCCGGCTATTGCCCGGGACCGGCGGTCGTGGCATTCGGCTCGGGCCAGGACAAGGCCGTCGTGTTCCTGGTTGCGATGATCGCCGGGATGGCGCTCTACGAGGCGGCGGATCGCCACTTTTACGCCCGGCGCCGGAGGCGGACACCGCGCGAGCTCTCGGACGTCGCCGGCGACGCTTGAGCGGCGAAGTACAAGACAAAGGGCGGCCGCGGCCGCCCTTTGCTTTTTGCCGGTGGCGCCGGCTACATGTTGCTGCCGATCACGCCGCCGACGACCGCTCCGATTGCCGTCGCTGCAGAGCGCCCGTTGCCCTTGCCGAATTGGCTGCCAATCGCCGCGCCGATGATGGCCCCGCCGAGCGTGCTCAGCACCTGATTGGGCGCGGCCCCGGCGTATACCGGAGCGGGATGGACGGGCGGCGCGCCGTAATAGACGGGGCGCTCGACGTATACCGGGCGCTCCACGATCACGGTACGCCGGACGACGACCGGCTCTCTCACTACCACTGTCTGGCGCACCGCCGGGCGGTGATCGTGCCGGTGCTTCACCACGACCACCCGTTCCGCGTCATGGCGGTGGCCCCGCGCAGGAGTCCAGCGCGGATGGTCCGCAAATGCGGGTGCGGTCACCAGCAGCGTGCCTGCAACCAACGTGAGTATCGTCTTGCCTGCGTTCATGGCGTCCTCCTTTCAAGGTTGCCTGAGGCTTAGAACGCCGATAGGGCTGCCGGAGTGCACGCCAAAGTGAAACAAGGTGTTAAGGCTGTAACGGCGTTGTTACAATTCGGTGCGGCAAAAAATCACACGCAAATGACCGATCCCGCTGCGCCGCCGGCCGGCGCGAAACCTTCGTTCGCCGCGCTCCGCCACGCCGATTTCCGCGTCTACCTGGTGGCGACCTCCGCCGCAATGATGGCGGACAACATCGAGCACGTCATCAGCTACTGGGTGATGTTCGAGCTGTTCCGCTCGCCGGCCCTGGCGGGGTTCGCCGTGCTGTCGCACTGGCTGCCGTTCCTGTTTCTCTCGGTCTATTTCGGGGCGCTGGCGGACCGCTTCGACTCCCGGCGCATCATCCAGGTCGCGATGCTGCTGTACATGGGCGTGTCGCTCGCCTGGGCTGTCCTGTTCTACACGGAGACAATCGAGGTGTGGCACGCCGCCGTGCTGCTCGTAATACACGGCATCGCCGGCGTGCTGTGGTCCCCTGCCAGCCAGCTGCTGATCCACGATATCGTCGGCCGCGACAACCTGGTGAGCGCGGTGCGGCTGAACGCGACCGGCCGGCAGTTCGGCGTGTTCCTGGGCCCGGCGGTCGGCGGCGGACTCATGCTGGCGCTTGGCCCGGCGGCCGGCCTCATCGCGAACGTCCTCATTTACCTGCCGCTCACCTGGTGGCTGTGGAAGGTGCCTTACGGCGCAAAGCGCCACCACGACGGCGCGCCGGCGAAGGGCGGCGGATTCGTGGACGCGTTCAGGGTCATGCGCGAGGTCTCGGGCAACCGCACCATCCTGTCGATGATCCTGCTGGCGGGCATCTCTTCGCTGCTGGTCGGCAACGCGTTCCTCGCTCAAATGCCCGAGTACGCGCACGACTTCGGCACCGAGAAAGTGGATTTTTCCTACGCGGTGCTGCTCGCCGCCAACGCCGCGGGCGCCTTCGTGGGCGGCATGGTGCTCGAAGCGCGAGGGTTCCTGCGCTCGACGCCCCTGACCGCGATTGTCCTGTGCATCATCTGGTGCTTCAGCGTCGCGGGCTTTGCCGCTGCCACGAACTATCATCTCGCCGTCGTCCTCATGTTCGTGGCCGGGTTCGTGTACCTCGCCTACAGCTCCATGGCGCAGGCGCTGGTGCAGCTGGAGGCGCCGGCGCACCTGCGCGGCCGCCTGATCGGGCTCTTCCAGATGTCCAACAACGGGCTGCGCGCCTTCAGCGGCATCACCGTCGGCCTGTTCGGCAGCCTCATCGGGATACACTGGTCGCTCGCGCTCTCCTCCGTGCTGCTGCTGGGCGTCACGGTCGTGCTGCTCGCTTTCTCGATGCGGACGGCTTAACCGGGGGCGGCGCCGGACCATGGCCAGGAATCCACAAGTGATCGTCGCGGGGGCGGGCCCGGTGGGGCTGCTGACCGCGCTCGCGCTCGCGAAACAGGACGTCTCCGTCCTGGTGCTCGAAGCCGAGCCCGGGCTGACCGTGGATCTCCGCGCCGGCACCTACCATCCGCCGTCCCTCGAGATGATGGCGCCCTACGGCATCACCGCCGACATGCTCAGGACCGCGATCAAGGTGCCGCGCTGGCAGATCCGCGACCGGAAGGAGGGCGTCATCGTCGATTGGGACGTCTCGCTCATCAAGGACCTGACGCCGTACCCCTACCGGCTGCACCTCGAGCAGCACCGTCTCACGCCCATCATCCATTCGAAGCTCAGGGAATGCCCGAACGCCGAGTTGCGGTTCTCGCACGAGGTGACCGATTTCGCCCAGACCGCCGACAAGGTCGTCGTGACCGCCAGGACGCCGGGAGGCGAGGAGCACTTCGAGACCGAGTGGCTCGTCGGGGCGGACGGCGGCCGCAGCACGGTGCGCAGGGTCATGGGCGTCGGGTTCGAAGGTTACACCTGGCCCGAGCGCTTCCTGGTGGCGAGCACCCATTACGATTACGAGCCGCACGGCTTCCGGCTGAATACCTACGTCGCGGACCCCGTGGACTGGAGCGCCATGTTCAAGATGCCGGGAGACGGACCACCGGGGCTGTGGCGCGTGCTGTTTCCGGTCCGGCCCGAGGAGGACGAGGCGCAAGCGCTCTCGGATGAAAACGTCGAGCGTCTGATGCAGGGCTTCCAGCCGAAGGCGGGGCGCTACGCCATCGAGTACAAGAGCATCTACAAGGTGCACCAGCGCGTCGCGGCCGATTTCCGGCTCGGCCGGGCGCTGCTCGCGGGGGACGCCGCCCATCTCAACAATCCGATCGGCGCATTCGGGCTGAACGGCGGCATCCACGATGCGATCAATCTTGCGGGCAAGCTCGGAAGAGTGTGCCGCGGCGAGGGCGAGGAGCGCCTGCTCGATCTCTATGTGCGCCAGCGCCGGACGGTGAATCTCGAGTACGTGCAGGAGTTCTCGATCAGGAATCTGAAGCGCCTGACGGCGAAAACCGAGGAGGAGCGGCGCCGGAACTTCGACGAGCTGCGGCAGGCCGCGTCCACCGTGGAGGGCTCGCGCAACTTTCTGCTGGTCTCCAGCATGATCGCGAGCGTGCGGCGCGCCGACGCGATCACGTAAAGGATGAGGGATGAAGGAAGAGGGATGACCTGATCTTGACTCCCGCGCTGCGGGGTCATCCTTCCGCCTTCATCCTTCATCCTTAATTTCCCGGTCACCGGCGTTGCCATAGAATATCGGAGTAAGAAGGAGGTCGAGATGGCAGAGACCGCGCGCCGCCCGCCGTTCCGCGCCGACCACGTCGGGAGCCTCTTGCGCCCGCCCGAGCTGAGGTTGGCGCGCGACCGCGCACGGCGCGGCGAGCTCGCTCCCGACGCGCTGCGCAAGATCGAGGACGAGTGCATCCGCAACGTAGTTGCGTTTCAGGAAGCCGTGGGGCTCCAGAGCATTACCGATGGCGAATATCGGCGCGACTGGTGGCACATCGACTTCCTGCGCGGCTTCGACGGCGTGCAGACGATCCAGGGCGCGACCTTCGGCGTCCATTTCAAGAACGCCGACGAGCAGCCGCCGCTGATGAAGGTGCAAAGCCGGATCCGGCGCACCCGGCCGAGCATGGTGGACCACTTCAAGTTCCTGAAGTCGGTCACCCGGCGCACACCGAAGTTCTGCATGCCCTCGCCGGCGATGCTGCACGCGCGGGGCGACCGCGAATCGCTGCGCAAGACCTATCCTGACGTGAGCGAGTTCTGGGCCGACCTCACGCAGGCTTACCGCGAGGAGATCCGCGACCTCTATCAGGCCGGCTGCCGCTACCTGCAGATCGACGACACGACGATCGCCATGATGGGCGACCCGAAGGTCCAGGAGACCTTCCGCAATCTGGGAGACGATCCGAAGAAGGACACGGAGATGTACGCCGACGCGGTGAACGCGGCGATCCGCGACGTGCCGGACGACATGACCGTCTGCGTCCACACCTGCCGCGGCAATTTCATGAGCACCTGGCTCGCGAGCGGCAGCTACGATTTCGTCGCCGAGACCGCGTTCACGCGGCTCGACGTGGACGGGTTCTTCCTCGAGTACGACACCGAGCGCGCCGGCGGCTTCGAGCCGCTGCGGTACATTCCGAAGGGGAAGAAGGTGGTGCTCGGGCTGATCAGCTCGAAGTTCCCGGCGCTCGAGAACAAGGACGACTTGAAGCGCCGTATCGGGGCCGCGGCGAAGTTCGTGCCGCTCGAGAACCTGTGCCTTTCCCCGCAATGCGGGTTCTCGAGCACGCACCACGGCAACAAGATGACCGTCGACGACCAGCGGCGCAAGCTCGCGCTCGCCCTCGAAGTGGCGCAGGAGGTCTGGGGAAGCTCATAGCAAAAGCCGGAAGGGAAACGCGAAATGGACAAGGCACCGCAAGTCACGCTGCAATCGACCGCGCACTACTTTCTCGAGGGCCTGAACGAGCTCGGCGTCGAGTACCTGTTCTGCAATTTCGGCACCGACTACGCGCCTCTGATCGAAGAGATGGCGCGCTGGCGCGCCGAGGGACGCAAGTTCCCGAAGACGCTGCTTTGCCCGCACGAGAATACCGCCGTGCAGATGGCCATCGGATACGCGATGGTGACGGGGCGCGGGCAGGCGGTGATGGTGCACGTGGACGCGGGAACGTCGAACGCGGCGATGGGCCTGCACGACGCCTGCCGCTCGCGCGTCCCGCTGATCCTCATCGCGGGCAAGGCTCCCTACACCGTGCGCGGGGAACTCCCCGGCTCGCGCGACACCTACGTGCATTTCATCCAGGAGCCGTTCGACCAGGGCGCGATCGTCCGCAACTACGTGAAATGGGAGTGGACGCTGCCCTCGGGCGTCATCACCAAGGAGGTGCTGCGGCGCGCTCATAGCGTTGCGCACAGCGATCCGCGGGGGCCGGTGTACCTGATGGTGCCGCGCGAAACGCTCGCCCAGACGTGGGACGCCGCCGCGGTGCGCTCCTTTCCCGAGGCGCGCTACGGCCCGGTCGGTGCCGGCACGGCGCCTGAGGACGCGGTCGCCGCGATTGCAGAGCGCCTGCTCGCGGCGAAGTACCCGATACTGATCACGTCGTACGCGGGCCGCAACCTCCGCGCGCCGGGCTTGATCGAGGAGCTGGCGCGGCTTGCCGGCATCCGCGTGTTCGAGTTCAATCCCCTGCACTTGAACATCGCGCGCAATTCGCCCTGCTTTGGCGGCACGGCGCCGGGCAGGCACGTGGCCGAAGCCGACGTCGGGCTGCTGGTGGACGTGGACGTGCCGTGGATCCCGAGCGATACCCGCGAGAATCCCCAGACGTGGTGGGCGCAAATCGACGTGGATCCTGTCAAGGAGCGCTCTCCGATGTGGGGCTTTCCGTCGAATCTGCGCCTGCCCGGCGACAGCGCGCTGGTGCTCGCGCAGTTGATCGAGGCGGTCAAGGCGAAGGCGACGGCAGCGTTTCGCGACGGCGCCGCCCGGCGAGTTGAAGCAATGGTGCGCGAGCACGGGGAACGCCGGACGGAGGCCGCAAAGCTGGCCGCGACCAAGGGTGCCCGAGGCGCAGTGAACACGCATTACCTGTGCGCGGAGATCGCAAGAGCGATCGGGGAGGACGATATCCTCGTCAACGAGTCGATACGCAACGCGGCGCTCGTGCACCGGCAGATCCTCCGGACCCGGCCGGGCACGGGACTCGGCTGCTCCGGCGGCGCCCTCGGCTACTCGAACGGCATGGCGCTCGGTGCCAAGCTCGCCCGGCCCGAAGCGCTCGTCGTGCAGATCGTGGGCGACGGCAGCTTCTATTTCGGCAATCCGTCGTCGGCATTCGCGGTCTCGCGGCAGTACGGGCTGCCGATCTTCACGGTGGTGCTCGACAACTCGGGCTGGTCGGCGGTGAAGGAGTCCACGCTGCGCATGTATCCGGAAGGCGCGGCCAAGGCGGTCAACGACTTCGGCGCGCGGCTTGCGCCCGATGCCGACTTCGCGAAGATTTGCGAGGCGGCGGGCGGCTATGGCGAGGTGCTGGCCGACCCCGATGTCGTCCCGGCGGCGATTCAGCGCTGCCTCGCTGCAGTGCGCGGTGGCCGGCCGGCGGTGCTGCACGCGAAGATCCCGGTGCTGTGAGCTGGTGCGCGTCACGGGACAAATTCACGCCGGCGGTTCCCAAGGCGATTTCTTGCCGGGAGGTTTTGACTAGGGTCTTACCCGCTACGAATCCGGGCCGCTTCCTGAGCCCCTCGATCCTGCCGGATGCCGTGACGCAGTGCCGTGAGGAGCGCACCCTGGGGGTGTTAGCTTACGCCGTCATCTAAAAAAGCCGGAGTCAGAAGGTGGGAAACAGGGGAGTCATCATCGAATATTTGCGCTCTTGCACGGCCGGCTCGCTGGGGATGTCCGATTGCGCGCCGGTTTGGCAACTCGGCATCATCGCCGCATTTCTCGTTGCCGCGATCGTGACGCTCGTCGTTCTCAGGTTGCGCCGTGGCGGAGGCGCGCTGGAAGAATCGGCGGGCGGCAGCCGGCCGCTCATCTGACTCCGTAACGGAAATTACAGCCCCCGGGAGCGCTATCCCGTTTTGCGGCGGCACAATGCTATATTTGCGTTGCGGCGCAACGGCGCGCCGCAACGAAAATGAAGACGTTCAAGGTCCTGCAGTTCAATATGCAGTACGGCCAGGGGTGGGACGACAAGGACCCCGACCGTGCGCCAGTCAATCTCGACCTCACGCTGGAGGAGATCCGCGGCCACGACGCCGACGTCGTCCTGCTGCAGGAAGTCGAACTCGCGCAGCCCGGCGGCGTGCAGGCGGATCCCCCGCCGAACTACACCCGGCTGCGCGCCGGGCTAAACGGTTACCAAAGCCACTTTGCCTACCCGCGGGCGGACCCGCGGGAGTTGCCGTTCGGGATCGGCCTCGCGATCTTCTCCCGGACGCCGTTGCGCGACATCACCCGGCGCGAATTGCCGTCGCCTCGCGTCGAGTTCGAGTTCAAGGGCAGGAAGCACACGCCCACCGACCGCCTGCTGGTCGGCGCCACGACCACGGTGGCGGGACGCGATTTGCGCCTGTTCAATACCCATCTGGTCGCCCTGTTCATGCTCAATACGGATTCGACGGAATACTCGCGGCAGCCGCGGCTCGTCGTCGAGGCGGCGCGCGCGTCGACCGGCCCGACGGTGGTGGCGGGCGATTTCAATGTTGTCACACACGAGGCGCTGATCCGCCAGTTCGCCGCGGCCGGCTACGAGACCGTGCAGGGGAACGCGCCGACCTGGCGCCGTCACCCCTACGTGCTCGACCATATCTTCTACAACCGCCACCTGCGCCTGGTGAGCCACCGAGTGAAGCCCACGCAAGCCTCCGACCACCACGCGATCATCGCCGAGTTCGAGTTTGTTGACCCGTGACGGGTGACGGCTGACGACGGACCGTCACTGGGGCATACTTTTGCCTCTTTCGGCCCGGAGCTCGACGAGATATCCCATGGCGACCATCATCGGCGGCATCGGCACCTCTCACGTGCCAACGATCGCCATGGCGTACGACCGCGGCAAGCGCAACGACCCCGACTGGGCGCCGCTGTTCCGGGGCTACGAGCCGGTCGCGCGCTGGCTCGCCGAGCGCCGGCCCGACGTGCTGGTGTTCTTCTATAACGACCACGCGACGACGTTCTTCTTCGACCACTATCCGACCTTCGCGCTCGGCGTGAGCGCGGAATTCCCGATCGCCGACGAAGGCCTCGGCCCGCGTCCGGTGCCGCCGCTGAAGGGACACCCGGCGCTCGCCCGGCACATGGTCGAAGCGCTGGTGAACGAGGAGTTCGACATCTCAGTGTTCCAGGACCTGCCGATCGACCACGGCTGCCATTCGCCGCTCACGATGTTCTGGCCACCGGCGCCGGACTGGCCCGGCCGCATCGTCCCGGTCGAGATCAACGTGCTGCAGCATCCGCTGCCGACGCCGCTGCGCTGCTACAAGCTCGGCCAGGCGGTGCGGCGCGCCGTGGAATCCTATCCCGAGGCGCTGAAGGTGGTCGTGGTGGGCACCGGCGGACTCTCGCACCAGCTGAACGGTGAGCGAGCCGGCTTCAACAACGAGGAGTGGGACCGGGAGTTCCTCGACCTCATCGAGCGCAACCCGGGGACGCTGACGAAGATGACGCACGCGGACTACATCCGGCTCGGCGGCACCGAGGGGGCGGAGGAGGTGATGTGGCTCGCGATGCGCGGGGCGCTCTCCGACCGCGCAAAGAAGATCCATCAGAACTACTACCTGCCGATGACGGCGACCATGGCGGTGGCGCTGTTCGAGGAGCCGGCATGAGGACAAGGATGAAGGAGGAAGGATGAAGGATGACCTGATCTCAGCTTCCGCACTGCGGGGGTCATCCCTGGTCAGTGACCCCGTCCCGCCGCGCTGCATCGCGTCGGGCGTTCGCCGGCTCGAACGTGCGCAGGCACGTTCTTCGAATTCCCGGCTCACCCCTCATCCCTCATCCTTCGGGTGGAAGCTTTTCGCCGTATGCCTTGCGATGTCTTCTGCAATCGCGATTGCACAGTCCTACCCCGTGCGGCCGATCCGCATGATCGTGCCGAACCCGCCCGGCGGCGCGACCGACAACCTCGCACGCGTCATAGCGCCAAAGCTCACCGAGCTGCTGGGTCAGAACGTGGTCGTGGACAATCGCCCTGGCTCCAACGGCAACCTCGCGACCGAGGCCACCGTCCGTGCGACGCCTGACGGCCACACGCTCCTGCTCGGGCAGGACAGCCAGATCGTCATCAGCCCGCACCTCTATCGCAAGCTGCCGTTCGATACGCTGAAGGATCTGACGCCAGTAGCGAGCCTCGTTTCCACTCAGATGCTGCTCGCCGTGCACCCGTCGCTCCCCGTCAAGACCGCGCCGGAATTCGTCGATTACGCGCGCCGCGCCAACCCGCCGCTCGCCTATGGCTCGATCGGCAACGGCAGCCAGCACCATCTCGCGATGGAGATGCTGAAGACCCATACCGGCATCAAGCTCCTGCACGTGCCCTACAAAGGCGGCGGCCCCGCTCTCGTGGGGATCTTCGGGGGCGAGGTGTCGGCGATGTTCGGCGGCAGCTCTGCGGCCCCGCACGTCCGTTCCGGGAAGCTGCGTGCGCTCGCCCTCGCGGGCAAGCGGAATCCCGCGTATCCGGACCTGCCGGCGCTCTCCGAGTTCTACCCCGGAGTGGAAGTCAACCCCTGGCTTGGCCTGTTTGCGCCCGCGGGCCTGCCGGTCCCCGTGCTGGACAGGGTGCGAAGAGAGACGGGAACGATGCTCGCCGACCCCGCCACGCGCGAACGCGTGCGCGGCATTGCGCTCGATCCCTTCCCGAGCACGCCGCAGCAATTCGCCGCCTATGTGCGCTCCGAGTACAAGAAGTACGGCGAGGTCGTAAGAGGCGCCGGCATCAGGATCGACTGACCATGAATCCGCAGCTGAAGGGTATCGAATCGCTCGCCGGTACCTACGTCTTCGATTTGCAGCGCAGCGCGCGGGGGCTGCGGCTCAACCGATTCCTGCACGGTCTGACCCGGCCGGAGCAGCGCGCGCTTTTCCAGCAGGACCCGGAGGCCGCGTTCGAGACGGCCGGTCTCGATGCCGAGGAGCGCCGCATGGTGCGCGCCCTCGACTGGCCGGCACTGATCCGCTACGGCGCGAGCTTCTTCTGCCTCGAGAAGCTCGCGCGCGTGAAGGGCGTCTCCAACCCCGAGATGGTGGCGGCGTTCCGGGGCGAGTCGCTCGAGCAGTTCCTCAAGACCCGGAACGTTCCCGGCGCCCGCTAGTTGGCGTGTACCCCGGCCGCGCGCACGACGGCGCCCCAGCGCTTGACCTCGGCGGCCATGAATTCCGTGAATGCCTTCGCGTCGAGCTGGTTCGGCTCAATGCCGTCGCCGCGAAGGCGGTTGCGAACGTCGGAGAGCTGCAGGATGCGCCGCACCTCTGTGTTCAGCCGGCTCACGGCATCGGCTGGCATGCCGGCGGGCCCCGAAAGCGAGAACCAGACCGTTGCCACCAGATCGCGGTAGCCCGCCTCCCCGAACGTGGGCACGTCCGCGTAATCGGGCAGGCGCTTCGCGGAGCTGATCGCGAGCGCGCGCACCTTTCCCGCGCGGATCTGGCCGCTGGCGGTGGTGAGCGTGGTCGAAATGACCTCGATATGCCCGGCGACGATGTCCACCACCGCCAACGCCGCGCCCTTGTAGGGGACGTGTTCGATCTTGATGCCTGCTTGTTGTTTCAGGAGTTCGGCGACGAGGTGGCCCAGCGTGCCGTTGCCGGGCGAGCCGTAACTCATGTCTCCAGGCCGCGCCTTGGCGAGGGCGACGAATGCCCTGAGATCCTTCGCCGGCAGCGACGGGTGGACGCCGAGAACGGCCGGTGGCCCGCCGAAGAGCGCGATATGGGTGAAATCCCTGAGCGGATCATACGGTGGCCTAGAGGCGAGCGCCGGCGCGATCGTGTGCGACGCGATGCCGGAAACGACAAGGGTATAGCCGTCCGGCGCGCTTTTTGAGACGGACTCCGAGCCGATCACGCCGCCGGCGCCGCCGCGGTTCTCGATGACGAAATTCTGGCCGAGGCTCTCCCCGAGCTTGAGGGCGACGATGCGTCCCAGCGTGTCCGCCGTGCCGCCCGGCGGGAACGGGACCACCAGGCGCACCGATTTCGCCGGGTACTGCTGCGGCCATGCCGGGGCCGCCGCCAGAATGCCGAGCACGCCGAGCGCAATCCATACTGCCTTCATTGTTGTTGCCTCCCCATTCTTGTTCATGCCCTCATCCCTCATCCTTCATCCCTCGGTGGCTATTCCACCTTGACGCCCGCCGCCTTGACCGCTTTCGCGTATTTCGCGATATCGATGCGGGTCTGCGCCAGGTACTGCGCCGGGGTGTTGCCGACCGGCTCGATTCCGAGAGTGACGTAGCGGCCGGCCACTTCCGGGTGGTGCACCGCCTTGGCGATCGCTGCCGCCAGCTTATTGACGACCGTTTTCGGTGCGTTTGCCGGCGCGAGCACGCCGATCGCGGGGGGATAGTCGTAGTCCCTGATTCCCGTCACTTCGCCCACCGTCGGCACGTTGGGTGCCTGCGGGCTGCGCTTCAGGGTATTGATCGCGAGCAGCTTCACCCGTCCGGTCTTGATGTGCGCCTCGATCGCCGGCAGCGCCGAGAACACGAGCGCCACTTCGCCGCCGATCATTGCCGGGATGGCGACACCGTTGCCCTTGTACGGCACATGCACGATGTCCAGCCCGAGCGGGGTCTTCAGCGCTTCCATGCTGAGGTGGTGCACGCTCCCGATCCCGCCGGATCCGTAGCGGAACTGGCCCGGCTTGGCCTTCACGAGCGCGATCAGCTCCTTCAGCGAGTTGGCCGGAACCGAGGCGTTGGCGGTCAGGAACTGCCCCGAGGTGCCCATGAGGCTGACCGGAGCAAAGTCCCGCAGCGTGTCGTAGGAGAGCTTGGCGTAGAGCGCCGGGTTGATCGCGGTCTGCGCGACGTCGGCGATCAGCAACGTGTAGCCGTCGGGCGTCGACCTGGCGACGAGTTCGCATGCACCGATGCCGCCCGCGCCGGGCCGGTTGTCGACGACGACCTGGTGCCCGAGGATTTCGGTGATCTTCACTGCGGCGAGGCGGGTCATGGTGTCGGGCAGGCCGCCGGCCGCGTACGGCACCACCATACGGATCGGCCGCGTCGGATAGTCCTGCGCGCCCGCGGCGCCGGCGCACGCGATCGCGCCCATGAGCAGCGTCAACAGCCACTTGCGGATCATAGGAATCATGGGAACGCACTCCTCCGGTTGCCGGTTGCACCGCCCCGGGGCGGTTTAGACTCTCAGTTTAATACAAGGGAGCGTTTATGAGCCGCAAGGGCTTGATCGACGACCTGGTCAGCGCGAACCATATCCTCTTCAAGGAAGGCGTGGTGGACGGGTTCGGCCACGTCAGCGTGCGCGACGAGCGCGATCCGGAGCGTTTCCTGCTGTCGCGAAGCATCGCGCCTGCGACGGTGACCGCCCGCGACGTGATGGAGTTCGGGATGGACGGCGAGCCGATGAATGCGCGCGGACGACGTCCGTATCTCGAGCGCTTCATTCACAGTGAAATCTACCGCTTGCGGCCGGATGTCGTAGCCGTGGTGCACAGCCATTCGCCGGCGCTGATCCCGTTCGGCATCACTGGAACGTCATTGCGGCCGGTGTTCCACATGAGCGGCTTCCTCGGGTCGGCGACGCCGATCTTCGAGATCCGCGAAGCGGGCGGCCCCGCGACGGACATGCTTATCCGCGACCGCAAGCTCGGCACGGCGCTCGCCCGCAAGCTCGGCACGGCACCGTTCGCGTTGATGCGGGGCCACGGCTCGGTGGCGGTCGGCGCGACGTTGAAGCAGGTGGTGTTCCGCTCCATCTACGCAGAGGTGAACGCGCGCCTGCAATCCGAAGCCTTGCGGCTCGGCACGATTACCTATCTCAATGATGCCGAGGCGGCCAACGCCGCCCGGACCAACGACAGCGTCATCGACCGGCCGTGGGGGCTGTGGAAGGCCAGGGTAAAGAGCAGGGGATGAGGGCTGAGGGGTGAGGGCCGAGGGAAAGGGGATCAGGATCAAGGAAACCCCCAGGGCTGCGAGTATCGCTCGCCCGTTTGTAATGCGCCGGGTTTGGCGGGATACTTGTTTTTTGCAGCTGTCTAAAAGGGCGTTTCATCGTTGCTGCCGTGCTGTTTTCCGAGCTAGCAGAGGAGGACGATCCGTCATGTCCATCAGCTATGACGATGTTGGAAACAACCTGCGCCGAATAGTGATCACCGGCCGTCTCGACATGCCGGGTACCGACTCCGTGGCATCAAAGCTCGCGGAGTTGGTCGCGGCGCCGAAAAAAGGCGTGGTCGTCGACTTGTCGTCCGTCAGATTCCTTGGCTCGATCGGCATCCGCGCACTGATTGCGAGCACCAGGGCGGTCCAGCAGCGGGGGGGCAAACTGGTGCTGGTCGTCGATGGCGGCTCGACAGTCGTAAGGAGCCTCGAAGCAACCGGGGTCGACCAATTGATCCCGGTTTTCATGAACGCCGCCGACGCCGAAGCGGCAGCGGTCGCCTGACCGACCGGCGGGTAGCGAACTGCGTCCCCTGCGTCCTGCGCGGTGAGAGGTTAGACGACTTTCGCGGTTTAGCTTTGTTCCAGAGCCGCCGGCTTGCGATGCGTGCCCCGGCGGCAAGCGACTCGAGCTTCGCCCACGCGATCTTTGCGTGCCCGACGCGGGGCCCGAGCCCGCAATCGGTGCCGCCCATCACGTTCTCGCGCCCGACGAGATTCGCGTAGCGCACGAGGCGCTCGGCCACCAGCTCGGGGTGCTCGATAAAATCCGAGTAGTGGCCGACGACGCCGGGGATCAGCATCGCGCCCTCGGGCAGCCTGTGATCCTCGAACACGCGCCACTCGTGCTGGTGGCAGGGGTTGGACGCCTCGATCGAGTAGGCGCCGGCGCGCACCCTGAAGATGATGTCGATGATGCGCTCGAGCGGAATGTCGTGCTGGTGGGGACCGTGAAAGCTGCCCCAACAGACGTGGAGGCGAATTCTCTCCCGCGGGATGCCGCGCAGAGCATGGTTTAACGCGTCGACCCGCATCGTCGCGTACCTGCGGTACTCCGCGACGCTCATTTCCGGGTACATCTGCCAGCCGTCGGGAAGATCGGGGTCGTCGATCTGCAGGAGAAAGCCCGCGCCCACGATCGCCTTGTATTCCTCGCGCATGGCCTCGGCGATCGCGTAGACGAAAGCCTCCTCGTCGGCGTAGTGCTCGTTGCGCAGCCAGTGCTCGATCGTGCCGGGCGTGTTCGCTGACATGAATGCCTCGGCCGCCGCCACGCCGTGGAGCGCCGCGCGGAAGTTCTCGAGGTCCGCCATGAGCGCGGCCTGGCCGACGTATTTGAGCGGTGCGACGCAGTACACCTGCGGCCGGCTCGGTCCCGCCCCGGCGAACGCGCCGAAGCCGCGGCCGCCCGCCGCGAAGTACTCGGAGAATTTCGTGAGCTCGCGTCCGGCGATGGACAGCGGCTTCGGGCTCCTGCCCGGCTCGTAGGGGCGCGTCTCGAAGCCCGCCAGGCGCTCGCGCACGTAATTGTTGAAATTGGTCTTGCCGAGCTCACCGTCGTTGACGCTGTCCACGCCGCAGGCAGCCTGCCGGCGCACGACGTCCGCGACGTCGCTCTTCAGCCGGCTCGCGAGCACGCCGGCGTCGTAGGGTCGGCCCTCTGCCCGTGCGAAGATCAGCTCCCTGAGCCCGTCGGAACGCGGCAGCGACCCCGCGTGCGTGGTGAGTATGCGGTTGCGCTTCATCGAGCTGCTCTCCTGTAGCGGCGCGAGTGTATCTCGTCACCTGTATCTCGTCACTGGTAGGATAGGGGCGTGGCCCAGTCTCCCGGATTTGTTCCTCCGCCCAAAGGCGATCTCGTCCACCTCGCGCGCCTCGGCCGCTTTCTCCTGCCGTACCGGAGCCGCATCGTGGGCGCGATGCTGGCGCTCGTCACTGCCGCGGGCTGCGTGCTGGTTCTGGGGCAGGGGCTGCGCCACGTGGTGGACGCGGGCTTTGGCAGCGGCGACCCGCGGTTGCTCAACGCGGCGCTCGGCGCCATCGTGGGCGTCGCCATCGTGCTGGCGTGCGCGACGTGGACACGCTTCTACCTGATGATGAGCGTCGGCGAGCGCATCATCGCCGACCTGAGGAAGACCGTGTTCGCGCACGTGCTGACGCTGTCGCCCGCGTTCTTCGATTCCGCCCGCACCGGTGAGATCGCCTCGCGCCTCACCAACGACTCCGAGCAGCTGCGGCAGGTGATCGGATTCGGCTTCTCGATGCTGCTCAGGAACGGCCTGATGATGGTGGGCGCGCTGGTGCTGCTGTTCGCCACCAGCTGGAAGCTCGCCGCGCTGATCGTGCTCGGAGTGCCTGCGACGCTGGTGCCGATCCTGCTGATGGGCCGGCGCGTGCGGCGGCTGTCGCGCGTCAACCAGGACCGGGTGGCGGACGTGTCGGCGCACGTCGACGAATCGCTGCACGAGATCCGCACGGTGCAGGCCTACCGCCATGAAGACCGCACGCGCGCGCAGTTCAATGAGGCAACCACGTCCGCACTCGAGGCCGGCCTGCACCGCGTGCGGGTGAAGGCATGGCTGATCTCGCTGGTGATGCTGATCGGCTTCTGCGCCGTGGGCGTGATCCTGTGGATCGGCGGCCACGACGTGTTCGCCGGGCGGATGACTGCGGGGGAGCTTTCGGCATTCGTGTTCTACGCCGCGATCGTCGCTACCGGCGCAGGCACGGTGTCGGAAGTATGGGGTGAGATCCAGCGCGGCGCGGGCGCGACCGAGCGGCTGATGGAGCTGATCGACACGCGGCCCGCGCTCGTCACCGCCGCGCCCGTCATCAAGCTGCCGCCCCGCGTGGCCGGCGCGATCCGCTTCGACGAGGTCGTGTTCGCCTATCCCGGCCGGCCGGAGGTGACCGCGCTCGGGCCCGTGTCCTTCGCGGTCGGCCCCGGCGAGCGGGTGGCGCTGGTCGGACCGTCCGGCGCGGGCAAGTCCACCGTCTTTGCGCTGCTGCTGCGCTTCTACGACCCCGTGTCGGGGCGCGTCCTCGTGGACGGCGCCGACATCCGCCACTGCGAACCGGAGGACCTGCGCCGCGCGGTCGCGCTGGTGCCGCAGGACCCGGTGATCTTTGCCGCGAGCGTCGCCGAGAACGTGCGCTTCGGCCGGCCGGGCGCACCCTTCGAGGCGATACGCGAGGCGTGCGCTGCCGCGCATGCGCTGGAATTCATCGAGCGCCTGCCGCAGGGTTTCGACACCGACCTCGGCGAGCGCGGCGTGAAGCTCTCCGGTGGCCAGCGCCAGCGCATCTCGATCGCGCGCGCGATCCTCGCCGACCGGCCGGTGCTGCTGCTCGATGAGGCGACGAGCTCGCTCGACGCCGAAAGCGAGCGGCAGGTCGCGCAGGCGCTCGAGCGGCTCGCCCGCGGGCGCACGACGCTCGTCATCGCGCACCGTCTCGCGACCGTGCGCCACGCCGACCGCATCATCGTGCTCGACCGCGGGCGCGTCCACGCGGCCGGCACCCACGATGACCTGCTGCGGGCGGACGGCCTCTACGCGCACCTCGCCCGACTTCAGTTCATCGCCGAGGGCGAAAGCGCCTGACGGCAGAAGTCCGAAGGATGAGGGATGAAGGATGAGGGATGACCCCCGCAGTGCGGAATCAAGAACCAGGTCATCCTTCCGCCTTCATCCTTCATCCTTGTAGGTATTGCGGTATCATTCCGTTGAAGCAGTCCATTCCCTGACACCGTTTCGTACCACCCCATCATCGGAGAACAAGCATGATCGCCTCGCCTTTTTTGCGTCGTTCTTTTTTGACGCTCGTACTGTCTCTTGCAGTCACGGTCGCCTTTGCCCAGGACAAGCCGGCGGGCAGCGACTTCCAGCCGGAGGTCGGCCAGTCCGGCAAGGACGTGGTCTGGGTGCCCACGCCCCAGTCGCTGGTGGACAAGATGCTCGACATCGCCAAGGTCACGCCGGCGGACTACGTGATCGACCTCGGCTCCGGCGACGGGCGCACGGTCATCACCGCCGCCAAGCGCGGCATCCGCGCTCTCGGCATCGAGTACAACCCGGACATGGTCGCGCTGTCGCAGCGCAACGCGGCGAAGGAAGGGGTCACCGACAAGGCGACGTTCATGAAGGCCGACCTCTTCGAAACCGATTTTTCGCAGGCGACCGTGATCACGATGTTCCTGCTCCCCGACATCAATCTGAAACTCCGTCCGAAGATCCTCAACCTCAAGCCGGGCACCCGCATCGTGTCCAACTCCTTCACCATGGGTGAGTGGCAACATGACCGCAGCGTGAACTCGACCGAGAGCGAGGGCTGCCAGTCCTATTGCACCGCCTATCTCTGGATCGTTCCCGCCAAGGTGGGCGGCAACTGGAAGCTGCCGGAAGGCGAGCTGACGATCAAGCAGAGCTTCCAGATGATCACGGGCACGCTCAAGGCGGGCGGCAAGTCGACCTCCATCAAGGGACGCATGAGCGGCGACCAGATCAGCTTCAAGGCCGGCGCAGCCGAGTACCGGGGGCGCGTTTCCGCCGACGGCATCAAGGGCACGGTCAAGTCCGGCGGCGGCACCGGCGATTGGAGCGCCACGCGAACCAGCAAAGCCGCCTCTTGAGGTATGAGGGCGGAGGAATGAGGATGCGGAAGCTGAGGACGCAGCGGGACAACCAGCAGTGGATGCTCGACCTCGCGCTCAACATGCGCGGGCGGGTGCAGAACTTCGAGCGCGACGACCTCGAGGTGCCGGCGGGCAAGCGCGCGCGCAACTACCGCATGCTGCCGAAAGTGTGGCGCGAGGCGGCGGAGCGCCACGAGCAGCTTGCCCGGCGTGCGGACACGGCGGGAGCGAACGAGACGGCGACCTACCACTACGACCACGCCATCGAGTCCTACCGCATGGCTCAGCACCCGATCTTCTTCGACGACCACCCCGTCAAGATCGCGCTGAACCGCAAGCTCGCGGAGATGGTGGACCGCCGCACGAAAGTCGCAGCCTACCCGATCGAGCGCGTCGAGGTCCCGTTCGGCGGCGGCAAGACCATCTCCTGCCTGCTGCACCTGCTGCCGGACCGCAGGCAAGCGCCGGTCGTGATCTACGTCCCGGGCATGGACCAGACCAAGGAGGTGTTCCCGAAGGCCTATCACAACATCGCGCTCTCGCGCGGCTTTCACGTGCTCGCGATGGACGGGCCGGGGCAGGGCTCCTCGAACCTGCAGAAGATCCGCGCGGTCAAGGACAACTACGAGCGCGCCGGCGCGGCGGTGATCAGCTATCTCATGAAGCGGCCCGAGGTGGATCCGAAGAAGATCGCGATCTACGGCATCAGCATGGGGAGTTTCTGGTCGCTGCGGCTCTCGAGCTACGACCACCGCGCGGCGGCGGTGGTAAGCGCGGTCGCGTGCTTCAACCCGAACAATACGATCTTCACGCAGTCATCGCCCCGCTTCAAGCAGATGTTCATGTACATGGCGGGCTACGACGACGAAGCGAAGTTCGACCGGGAAGTCGCGAGCGGCATGACGGTGCGCGGCTACCTCGGGAAGGTGAAGTGCCCGACGCTGCTTGTCACGGGCGAATTCGATCCGCTGTGCCCGCTCGAGGACGCGGTCGAGGCCTACCACGACCTCAAGGTTGCGAAGGAGATGTGGGTATTCGAGAACCAGTACCACCCGCTGTGGAGCATCGCCAACCTGGGCGGCATGGACACCCACGACTACGTGATGGACTGGCTGAAGGGTCTGTTCTCGGGCAAGCGCGTGCCCACGAAGCGCGGGCGCATCGCGTACATCCGCGAAAGCGGCGACGGGCCGTGGGGCAAGTGCGAGTGGACGCCGCCCATCAAGCCCGGCCAGGCGTATTTCTAGGGTTGAGGAAGGAGATCAGTCCCATGCCCATCGTCGGCAAATGGATCTTCACCGCCGCCATGAACGTTGATCCGGACAAGGAGGCGCTCTTCAACGAGGTGTACGATACCGAGCATGTTCCTCATCTCCTCAAGGTCCCGGGCGTGCTGTCGGTGACGCGCGCGCGACTCGATACGCTGCGCGTCGCGATGGGCGGTGAAACGAAGACGCTCGAGCCCGGGGCGCAGGGCAGGCCGCATTACGCTTGCTACGTCGAGCTCGCAAGCCCGGACGTGCTCACCAGCGACGCGTGGATGCGGGCCGTGGATGCGGGGCGCTGGCCGACGCAGGTGCGGCCGTACACGCGGAACCGGCAGCATACGCTTCACAAGGTGCTGTAACGGCGGGTCGCCGCGACTCGCAGGCCGCCTGGTTCTTCAGCTCGCGATCAGATGATCCACGCAGCCATCGTCGGCCTCGGGCGGTGGGGCAGGAATCTCGTCGGCTCCGTGCAGGGAAAGAGCGATGAGCTGCGCTTCACGCACGCCGTGGTCAGGCGGCCCGACGCGGCACGCGATTTCGCCACGCAGCACGGGCTCGAGCTGTCGTCCGATTATGGCAGCATGCTGTCGGATGCCTGCCTCCAGGCGGTGGTGCTCGCCACGCCGCATTCGCTGCACGCCGGGCAAATCATCGCGGCTGCCGCAGCGGGCAAGGCCGTATTCTGCGAAAAGCCGCTGGCGCTCAAGGCGGCAGATGCCGCGCGCGCGATCGAGGCCTGTCAGCGGGCGGGCGTCCCGCTGGGGCTGGGATACAACAAGCGCTTCTGGCCGTCGATGCGGGAGATGAAGCGCGTCGTGCAAAGCGGCGCGCTCGGCGAGATCCTGCACGTGGAAGGACATTTCAGCAACGAGACCACCGGCCGGTTCTATACCGGCTGGCGCAGCGAGAACACCGAATCCCCGGCCGGCGGGCTGACGGCGACCGGCGTGCACGTGCTGGATGCCTTCGTCGACCTGGCTGGTCCCGTGCGTCGCGTGTCGGCGCAATTGCTCGGTCATGGATCAGGCCCGGAGCCGCTCGACTCTCTCACGGTTTCCATCGAGTTCGGAAATCGCGTCAGCGGCATCCTCGTTTGTGTCCGGAGCACGCCGCAGTTCTGGCGCGTCCACGTGTTCGGGCGGAACGGCTCGGCGGAAGCGCTCGAGGACACCGATCTCGTGGTGCGAATGGCCGGCGCCCCGCCGCAGCGTCAAACTTTCGCGGGCGTCGACGCGCTGCGCCTGCAGCTGGAGGCGTTCGCGCGCAGCGTCGCGACCGGCTCGCCCTATCCGATCCCGTTCGACCAGATGCTCGACGGCGTCGCGGCGCTCGAGGCC
>DATICE010000048.1:0-21531 GCA_035456985.1 Burkholderiales bacterium
AGCTGCTCGACCAGTTCGCTTTCCAGGCGCACCACGGTCTTCGCGTTCTTGAGCGCCGCTCCGGTGATAATGAAGACATCCTCGGCGCGCGCGCCGAGCGTGTTGATCTTGGCGGTGTGCAGGTTGATGTCGTAGGCGGTCAGCACCCGCGCGATGCGGGAGAGCAGCCCGGGGCGATCGCCGGCGATGATCGAGAGCACCGAGGAGGTACCTTTCTCGTCCGGCTGGATGTTGACCTCGGGCGAGATCGGGAAATGGCGCAGCTGGCGGGAGAGCCGCGGGCGGGTCGGCGGCGCGAGCGGCGCCTTCAGTCGCAGGCGCTCCGCAAGCTCGTGCTCGATCAGCCCGATCACGTCGCGGTACTGCGGGCGCCGGTTGTTGGCGTCCTGCACCTGGAAGCTGTCGAGCGCGTAGCCATGACGCGTGGTGTAGATCTTTGCCTCGTAGATGTCGTAGCTGATGTGCTCGAAGAAGCTGCAGATGCGTGCGAACAGCTCCTTCTGGTCGGGTACGTAGATCATGACCTGCAGGCCTTCCCCCGCGGGCGACAGGCGCGCCTTGACGACCGGCTCCCGGGTCTGCACCCGGTAGTAGAGCAGCCGGGTGTGCCAGGCGATTTCCTGCGGTTCGTGGCGCAGGAAATAGCTGTCCTCGAGCTCCCTCCACAGCTTTTCCTCGGCGGCTTCGGGTACCGCGTAGAGCCGCAGCTTTGCGCGCGCCTCGTTCTGGCGTGCCTGCAGGCTGCTGGCGAGCGCGAAACTGTCCCCTGTGAGCAGCCTGCGGGTCGTCCAGAACAGGTCCTCGAGGAGCTTCGCCTTCCACGCGTTCCACACCTTGGGGCTGGTGCCGCGGATGTCGGCGACCGTCAGCAGATAGAGGGCGGAGAGATGGCGCTCGTCGCCGACGCGCTGTGCAAAGTCCTGCACGACGGCGGGGTCGGCGATGTCGCGCTTCTGTGCGGTCGTGGACATCACCAGGTGGTTCTCGACCAGCCAGGCGACGAGCTCGACGTCCTCGTGCGCAAGACCGTGGTCGCGGCAGAACTGCCGGGCCTCCACCGCTCCCAGCTGCGAATGGTCGCCGCCCCGCCCCTTGGCGATATCGTGGAAGAGGGCGGCGAGATGGAGCACCTCGGGGCGCTCGAAGTTGCTCATCAGCCGGCTGCACAGCGGAAATTCGTGCGCGAGCTCCGGTATCGAGAAGCGGCGCACGTTGCGCACTACCCGCAGGATGTGCTCGTCCACCGTGTAGACGTGGTAGAGGTCGTGCTGCATTTGCCCGACGATGCTGCCGAACTCGGGAAGGTAGCGGCCGAGCACCCCGTACTGGTTCATGCGCCGCAGCGCGCGCTCCACCCGGGTCGGGCTTCGCAACAGCTGCAGGAATTGCTGCCGGTTGCGCGGGTTCTTGCGGAAGGACGGGTTGATCAACCGGCGCGCCCTCCAGAGAGCGCGCAGGGTCGGCGCGGCGATACCTTTCAGCTCGGGGTGCTGCTGCAGGAGAGAAAAGCACTCCAGTATCGCGGAAGGCTCGCGCTCGAACAGGCGCTCGTCGCGCGCCGCGAGCAGCTCGTCCCGCGCGCCAAAGCGCTCGTTGATCGGGTGATAGCCCTTATCGTGCGGCGGCGCGATGCGCGCATCCAGGTTCTGCAGCACGAAGGTGGCGAGCCGCGTTACCGCCTGCGCGGTCCGATAATAGCGCTGCATCAGCTGCTCGCTGGCGAGGCGGTGCGGCCGGTCATGCAGGCCGAATTCGCGCGCAAGCGCGGTCTGAAAGTCGAACAGCAATCGATCCTCGCGCCGGCCCGCGAGGTAATGCAGCCGGATGCGCAGCGCCTGCAGAAACTGCTCGTTCTGCTGGATCTCGCGCACCTCCGCGCGCGTGATGACGCCCCGGCGCGCCAGTTCGCTCCAGCTCGCGCCGATGCCGGCCGCGCGCGCGATCCACAGCACGGTCTGCAAGTCGCGCAGCCCGCCTGCGCTTTCCTTGATGTTGGGCTCGAGGTTGGTCTCGGCGTAACGCATATGGCGCTGCTGCTGCTCGAGCAGCTTTGCCTGCAGGAATTCGGAGGGGTCGAGCGCGTCGCGCACGCGCTTGACGAACCGCGAGTAGAGCTCGCGCTTTCCCGCGATCAGCCGAGCCTCGAGCACGGTGGTCTGCACGGTGACGTCCGACGCAGCCAGCGCAAGGCACTCGTCGATGGTGCGCACGCTGTGGCCGACCTCGATTCCGATGTCCCACAGCGTGCCGATCAGATGCTCGATCTTGCGCGCGCACGCGGCGTCCGCCGGTCCCGGGAGCAGAATCAGGAGATCAACATCCGAGCAGGGGTAGAGCTGTCCCCGGCCGTATCCGCCCACCGCGGCGAGCGCAATGTCGCGCGGCATGGCGTGGCTCGCCCAGACTTCCTTCAGCTGGCGGTCGACCAGCGCGGACTGGCGGCGCAACAGCTCCTTGGGAGAATTGCGCGAGGACAATTCTTCGCGCAGCAGCGCACGCGAGGCCGCAAGCTTTTGCTTCCAGTGCCCCGCTCGGGCGTGCGCCGCGATTGCCGGGGCGGCGCTGGCGGTTTGCAGATCGGCCATGCTCTCAGTTCTGGCGCGGGGGCGGCGCGGGCGCGCCCGCTGCCGCCACCGGAAGCACGCCGCCGATGGAGGGAGATGTGAGGGCTTGAGGGAGCGGGCTCATTTTCTCGAAATCGCGGGCGACGTGCGCCTCCACGGTCACATCCCCGAAGGCGGGGCCCCTGTTCCGCGCTTCGGCGCACCCTCGGACACCGTGAGGATCTCGTAGCCGGACCCGGTCACCAGCACGGTGTGTTCCCATTGCGCCGAGAGGCTGTGGTCCTTGGTCACGACCGTCCAGCCGTCAGCGAGCTGCCGGATGTCCGGCTTGCCGGCATTGATCATGGGCTCGATGGTGAAGGTCATGCCCGGCTCGAGCCTCAACCCGATGCCCGGCCTGCCGTAATGCAGCACCTGGGGCTCCTCATGGAACTTCCTGCCGATGCCGTGGCCGCAGAACTCGCGGACCACGCTGTAGCCGTGGCTTTCCGCATGCCCCTGTATGGCGTGCCCGATATCGCCAAGATGCGCGCCGGGGCGCACCGACTCGATGCCCCGCCACAGGCATTCGAAAGTCACCTCGCACAATCGCCGCGCCTGGATGGACGGGTCGCCGACGTAGAACATCCGGCTGGTGTCGCCGTGGTAGCCGTCCTTGATGACGGTGATGTCGATATTGACGATGTCGCCGTTGCGCAGCTTCTTGTCCCCGGGCACGCCGTGACAGACCACGTGGTTCACGGAAGTGCAGATGGAGCGCGGGAACGGCCGATAGCCGGGCGGAGCGTAGTTGAGCGGAGCGGGAATCGCGTGCTGGACTTCGACGATGTAGTCGTGGCACAACCGGTCAATTTCCCCCGTGGTCGCGCCCGGCTTGACCTGGCGGGCGATGAAGTCGAGCACGTCCGAGGCGAGTCGGCCTGCCACGCGCATTTTTTCGATTTCGTCCGGGGTCTTGATGCTGACGGCCATGGAGCTCAGCCGCGCGCTGCGCGCCGCGGCGGCGGGAGGTTGGAGGTGCTGATTTTTCAAGGACTGCGGATTGTAGTCCAGATCGGCGCGGCACGCACCCGCGGCGATAATCTTGAGGCACGATATTTTATTGTGCTAAAATAAACAGTTAGCTTTTCCGTTGGGTACGATGATCCATGACGGAAAAGCTCAATTCGCACACCCGCCAATGACAGTGAGGGTGGCCCTTGCAGGCAAGGGCCCCGCGGCGAGTGGAGGCTCAACCCTTACAGGAGAATACGGCAGCATGTCAGTCACGATGCGCGAAATGCTCGAAGCCGGGGTCCACTTCGGGCACCAGACCCGCTACTGGAACCCACGGATGGCCCCCTACATTTTCGGCCATCGCAACAAGATTCACATCGTCAACCTCGAGAAGACGATGGAAAAGTACCTGGAGGCGCTGAAATTCGTGCGCCGCCTCGCCGCCAACAAGGGCACGGTGCTGTTCGTCGGCACCAAGCGCCAGGCGCGCGAAATCATCAAGGAAGAAGCCGTGCGCTGCGGCACTCCCTACGTCGATTATCGATGGCTCGGCGGCATGCTGACCAACTACAAGACCGTCAAGCAGTCGATCAAGCGGCTGAAGGACATCGAGGCCATGGCGCAGGACGGGACGCTCGACAAGCTTCCGAAAAAAGAAGCGCTGCATTATCAGCGCGAGACCGCCAAGCTCGACCGCAGCCTCGGCGGCATCAAGGACATGAACGGGCTGCCGGATGCCCTCTTCGTGATCGATGTCGGCTACCAGAAGGGGGCGGTCGCGGAAGCGAACAAACTCGGTATTCCCGTCATCGGGGTAGTCGACACCAATCATTCGCCAGAGGGCGTCGCCTACGTCATTCCCGGCAACGACGACTCGAGCCGTGCGATCCGCCTCTACGTGCGCGGCGTCGCCGATGCTGTGCTCGAAGGCCGCCAGGACAGTCTCAAGGAAGTCGTCCGGGGTGGCGAGGAGTTCGTCGAGGTCGAAGAGGCCGACGAAGCGTGACGCACGGTACGGATGTCACGGCGGGGGCGCGAGCCCCCTTTTTTTAACCACCGGGGACAGGAAATGGCGGAAATCACCGCGGGCATGGTCAAAGCGCTGCGCGACAAGACCGATGCACCGATGATGGAGTGCAAGAAGGCGCTAGCGGAAGCGGGCGGCGACTCCGCACGGGCCGAGGAGATCCTGCGCGTGAGGCTCGGCAACAAGGCGAGCCGGGCCGCGAACCGGATCGCCGCAGAGGGTGTGGTGGCGGCCCACGTTGCGCCGGACGGCAGGAGCGGCGCGCTGGTCGAAGTGAATTGCGAAACCGATTTCGTCGCGAAAAACGGCGAGTTTCTCGCGCTGGCCGCGGCGATCACAGAGCTGGTAGCGTCGCGCAACCCCTCTACGGTGGAAGCGCTCGCCCAGTTGCCCTTTCGCGGCTCGACGGTGGAGGAGGCCCGCAAGGCGCTCGTCGGGAAGATCGGCGAGAACATGGCGATCCGCCGCTTCACACGCATGACGGCGCAGGGGAAGCTTGCGGTCTACATCCATGGCGGGGCGAAGATCGGCGTGATGGTGGACGTCGTGGGCGGCGACGACGCGCTCGCTAAGGACATCGCGATGCACATCGCGGCGAGCAAGCCCGTGGCGCTGTCGGTGGCCGCAGTTCCGGCCGAGCTGGTGCAGAAGGAGCGCAGCATCGCCGCCGCCAAGGCGGCGGAGTCGGGCAAGCCCGCCAACATCGTCGAAAAGATGGTGGAGGGCGCCGTTCAGAAATTCCTCAAGGAAGTGACGCTGCTCGGGCAGCCGTTCGTGAAGAACGACAAGCAGAGCATCGAGCAGTTGCTGAAGTCAAAGGGCGCCGAAGTCGCCGGTTTCACCCTTTACGTCGTCGGCGAGGGCCTGGAGAAACGCAAGGACGATTTCGTATCGGAAGTGATGGCGCAAGTGGGCCAGACGGCGTGAACATACCGCCCCGGCCAGTCGACCTGCCTGCGCCAGACCGCACCGGGGACTCCATGCCGCAAACGCCCGCCTACAAGCGCATCCTTCTCAAGCTCTCCGGCGAGGCGTTGATGGGCCAGGACAGCTACGGCATCAACCGCGAGACCGTCGACCGCATCGTGGGCGAGGTGGCCGAAGTGGTGAATCTCGGCGTGGAGGTGGCGGTCGTCATCGGCGGCGGCAATATATTTCGCGGGATCGCGCCGGCGGCCTCCCACATGGACCGCGCGACTGCGGACTACATGGGGATGCTCGCTACGGTGATGAACGCGCTCGCGCTGCAGGACGCGATGCGGCGCGTGAGCCTGGTGAGCCGGGTCCAGTCCGCCCTCAACATCGAGCAGGTCGTAGAGCCCTACATACGGGGCAAGGCGATGCGCTACCTGGAGGAGGGCAAGGTGGTCATTTTTGCCGGAGGCACGGGCAACCCGTTCTTCACCACCGACACCGCGGCCGCGTTGCGCGGCATGGAGATGAACGTCGACCTCGTGTTGAAGGCTACCAAGGTGGACGGAGTGTATACCGACGATCCCAAGACCCACCGCGACGCGATGCGCTACAAGCGCCTTACCTTCGACGAGGCCATCATCAAGAATCTGAAGGTGATGGATGCTACCGCGCTGACGCTATGCCGCGGTCAGAACCTGCCGATCAACGTCTTCAGCATATTCAAGCCTGCGGCATTGAAGCGCATCGTTCTGGGCGAGGACGAGGGCACTTTCCTGCATAATTGAGGACCACCACGGTGATGACGGGAGGCGCAATATGATTGCCGACATCAAGAAGACCGCGGAGCAGAAGATGCGCAGAACGGTGGATGCGCTGAGAACGGACCTTGCGAAGATCCGCACCGGCCGCGCTCACACCGGGCTGCTCGATCACATCATGGTGGACTACTACGGAACGTCGACCCCGATTCCCCAGGTGAGCAGCGTGGCGCTGATCGATGCAAGAACGATCTCCGTCAGCCCGTGGGATAAGAAGATGGCGCCCGCGATCGAGAAGGCAATACGCGATTCCGACCTCGGATTGAACCCGGCATCGATGGGCGAGACGGTGCGGGTGCCGATGCCGGCGTTGACCGAGGAGCGCCGAAAGGATCTCATCAAGGTGGTGCGCCATGAATGCGAGAACGCCCGCGTGGCGGTGCGTAACGTGCGCCGCGATGCTATTCACCACCTGAAGGAAATGCTCAAGCAGAAGAAGGCCTCGGAGGACGAGGAGCGCCGGGCACAGGACGAGGTCCAGAAGCTCACCGACCGCTCGATCGCCGACATCGACAAGCTCATGTCGCAGAAAGAAGCCGACCTGATGGCGGTGTGATGGAGACGTTCACCAGCTCCACGCTTGAAATCCCTCCCGAGCGGCGCATTCCGCGTCACGTCGCCGTCATCATGGACGGCAATGGGAGGTGGGCGAGGCAGCGCCGCCTGCCGCGGGTGGCGGGCCACCGGCAGGGCGTGAAGGCGGTGCGCGAAGTCGTGCGCGCGTGCGGGGAGCGCGGCGTGCAATACCTCACCCTGTTCGCGTTTTCGAGCGAGAACTGGCGGCGTCCCGCGGATGAGGTCACTTTTCTCATGCAGCTGTTTGTTATGGCGCTCGAGCAGGAAGTCGAAAAGCTGCACGAGAACGGCATCCGCTTCAAGCTGATCGGCGACTTGAGCCGGTTCGAGCCCCGGCTCGTGCGGCTGGCGCGGGATGCGGAAGCGCTCACGGCGGCGAACCAGCGGCTGACGCTGACTATCGCGGCGAACTACGGCGGGCGCTGGGACGTATTGCAGGCGGCGAACCGGATGCTGCGGGAGCATCCCGGACTGGCTGCGGGCTTTACCGAGGGCGATCTGACGCCGTATCTGGCGCTGAACTATGCGCCCGAACCCGACCTCTTCATCCGCACCGGGGGTGAGCAGCGCATCAGCAATTTCGTGCTGTGGCAGCTCGCGTACACCGAGCTCTATTTCACTGATACGTTGTGGCCGGACTTCGATGCCGCAGCGCTTGATCGCGCCATCATTTCGTACCAGCAGCGCGAGCGCCGCTTCGGGCGCACCAGCGAGCAGCTGCCGGCCGGCACCGGGCTGGCTGACTTCCGCGCCGGCTCATTCCGCTCCGGAGAGTAACGGCGGCCAAGGCCGTCGGAACTACAGGAACGTATGCTCAAGGCGCGGCTCGCCACGGCGCTCACCCTTCTTGCCGCCTGCATCGCGGCGGCCCTGTTCCTGCCGAATCGGTGGTGGGCTGCGCTGCTGCTTGCGGCGCTGGCGCTCGCCAGCTGGGAATGGGGGGCGCTGGCGGGTCTCCGAGGGATGCGGCGTGGCCTGTTCACGGGCGCCGTGCTCGTCACCGCGTGGCCGATCGGGCAAATTGCCGGAGTGGACGGCGGAGGCCTCAGCCAGCAGCCCGTGGTGGAGGCCGCAGTCTACGCGACGAGCGTCGCGTTCTGGGTACTGATAGCGCTGCCATGGTTGATGCGGCGCTGGCAGGTGCGCTCGCCGCTCGCGCTCGCCGCCGCCGGCTGGATGGTGCTGGTGCCGGCGTGGCTCGCGCTCACGCGCCTGCAGGCGGAACCGGAGCGGTTGCTCGCCCTGCTCGGCGTCGTCTGGATCGCCGACACCGCGGCTTTTCTCGCGGGGCGCGCGTGGGGTCAGCATCGTCTCGCGCCGGCGATCAGTCCCGCCAAGAGCTGGGAAGGCGTGGCGGGCGCCTGCGCTGCAGTGGCAGTGTATTATGTCGCTCTGTCGATCTTCACGCCTGATTGGCGCGGGTGGAGCGGGGCATTGCTGTTTGCAGGCGTCACGGTGATGAGTGTCGTGGGAGACCTGTACGAATCGTGGATCAAGCGCCAGGCAGGGGTGAAGGACAGCGGCGCGCTGCTGCCGGGGCACGGCGGCGTCCTCGACCGGATTGATAGCCTGAATTCGAGCATGCCGTTTGCCGCGCTGGTGCTCTCCTGTGTCCGCTAGACCGCTCTCGAGCCATGGCTGACAAAAAACGACTCGCGATACTGGGTTCCACCGGCAGCGTGGGCACGAGCACGCTCGACGTGGTGGCGCGCCATCCCGAGCGGTTCGAGGTGGTGGCGCTCGCCGCGCGCCACCAGGCCGCGGCGCTCTACGAGCAGTGCCTTGCCTTCCGGCCGCGCGTCGTGGTGCTGCTGGAGTCTGCACCTGCACGCGAACTGCAGCGGCGCCTGCTGCAGGCGGGACTCGGCTGCGAGGTGCTAAGCGGGGCAAGTGCGCTGGAGCGGGTGGCGAGCCTGCCCGACATCGATACGGTCATGGCCGCGATCGTGGGCGTGGCCGGGCTGCGCCCGACGCTTGCCGCCGCGCGCGCCGGCAAGAACGTCCTGCTGGCGAACAAGGAGTCTCTGGTGTCGGCAGGCGCAGTGCTGATGGACGCGGTGCGCGCGAGCGGCGCGAAGCTGTTGCCGATCGACAGCGAGCACAACGCCGTGTTCCAGGCGCTGCCGCGTGCGCGCGGCGGTCCCGAAACCGCGGGCGTGCGCCGCATCCTCCTCACTGCCTCCGGCGGGCCGTTCCGGACGGCATCGCTGCGCCAGATCGAGGAGGCGACACCCGCACAGGCATGCGCGCATCCGAACTGGGTGATGGGGCGCAAGATCTCGGTCGACTCGGCGACCATGATGAACAAGGGATTGGAGGTAATCGAGGCGCGCTGGCTGTTCGGCGCGCGCGCGGAACAGATCGAGGTCGTGATTCATCCCGAAAGCGTGGTCCATTCGCTGGTCGAGTACATCGACGGCTCGGTTATTGCCCAGCTCGGCAACCCCGACATGCGCACTCCAATCGCCTACGCACTCGGTTTTCCTGATCGCATCGACGCAGGCGTGGAGTATCTGGATCTCGCGCGCATCGGTGCGCTGCACTTTGAGCGTCCGGACCGTCAGCGGTTTCCTTGCTTGCGGCTGGCCTATGAAGCGCTCGCCGCGGGCGGTACCGCGCCGGCGGTGCTCAACGCAGCGAACGAGGTTGCGGTGGCGAGCTTTCTTTCCGGAGCGGCGGGGTTCCGGCAGATCCCGGCCGTGATCGAGGCCGTGCTTTCGGACACGGCGATGCGACCCGTCGACAGCCTCGAGGACGTGCTGGCAGCGGACCACGATGCGCGCGAGCGCGCCGAGGTCTGGCTGCGCGCGGCAGGGCCGCGCGCGGTTGCAGCCCACGGCCGCTGAGCATGACGCTGCTGACCAGCCTCGCCGCCTTCGTGGTGGCGCTCGGTTGCCTGATCGTGGTTCACGAATGCGGTCATTTCGTCGTCGCGCGGGCGTGCGGCGTCAAGGTGCTACGCTTTTCTGTCGGCTTCGGCAGGCCGCTGTGGTCGCGGCGCCTGGGGCGCGACGCGACGGAATGGGTGATTGCCGCCTTCCCGCTCGGCGGATACGTCAAGATGCTGGACGAGCGGGAGGGCCCGGTAGCGCCTTCGGAGCTCTCGCGGTCCTTCAACCGGCAGTCGGTCTGGCGCCGGGTCGCAATCGTGGTTGCGGGGCCGGCGGCAAATTTTATGCTGGCGATTGCGCTCTATTGGGCGCTGTTCGTCTACGGCGTGCCCGGATTAAAGCCTGTGATCGGTGAGCCGCCCGCCGGTACACCTGCGTACCACGCCGGTTTCGCGGCCGGAGAGGTCCTCGTCAGGATCGGCGAGGAACCGGTTGCGAGCTGGCAGGACGCGCGCTGGATGCTCCTGTTACACGCCGTCCGGAAATCCACGGTCGTGGTCAACGTGTCGCGTGCCGGGGGCAATACCGCCACGCGCCGGTTTGACCTCTCCGGAGTGACCGCGACCGATCTCGACGGTGATTTTCTCCGTACGCTCGGCCTCACGCGTTATCAGCCGCCGCTCAAGCCGGTCATCGGCGAGGTCGTGGGCGGCGGCGCGGCCCAGCGCGCGGGGCTGAAGGCAGGTGACGAGATTGCCGCGATTAATAACCAGAAAATCGAGAGCTGGGAGCAGGTGGTGAAGCTCGTGCGCGCGCATCCCGGCGCCCCCCTCGTGATCGAGGTGAGGCGCGGAGGCGTGCTGCAACCGGCGATCGCAGTCTCCCCCGAGACCGTGGTCGAGGGCGGGAGCAAGTTCGGGCGGATCGGAGCGGCGCCGCGAATCGACCGCTCGGCGCTTGCGGACATGTTCGTCGACGTGCGCTATGGCCCGCTGGAGAGCCTCGGCCGGGCCGTTCAGAAGACTTGGGATACCTCGGTCTTCACCCTGAGGATGCTCGGCAAGATGATGGTCGGCGATGTCTCGCTCAAGAATCTTTCCGGCCCGATCACCATCGCCGACTACGCGGGGCAATCGGCGCAGAGCGGGGCCGCCTCGTACTTCTTGTTCCTTGCCCTCATCAGCATCAGCCTCGGCGTGCTGAATCTCCTTCCCATCCCGTTACTCGACGGCGGGCACCTCATGTACTATGCGATTGAAATTCTCCAGGGTCGTCCTCTTTCGGATCGTGCCATCGAGATCGGTCAGCACGCCGGCCTGGTGCTGCTGGTCGTGTTGATGGCTTTCGCGCTCTTCAACGACATTCACCGCCTGATCGGCGGCTGAGTTCATGCGCCGGTTCCGCGCAGCATTGCTGCTTCTCGCGTTTCATGTGGCAGCGGCAGCCGCCCTCGAGCCTTTCGTCATTCGCGATATCCGGGTGGAGGGCATCCAGCGCACCGAGGCCGGCACGGTCTTCAGCTACCTTCCCGTCAAGGTCGGGGACACCCTGACCGACGAGAAGGCGGCACAGGCCATACGCGCGCTGTTCGCGACCGGCTTCTTCCGCGACGTCAGCCTCGAGCGCGAGGGCGAGGTGCTCGTGGTAGTGGTGCAGGAGCGGCCGTCGATCGCCCAGATCGAGTTCTCCGGTATGCAGGAGTTCAACAAGGACGAGATCACGAACTCATTGCGCCAGATCGGCATCGGCGAAGGACGCATTCTCGACCGCGGCGTGCTCGAGCGCGCGGAGCAGGAAATGAAGCGCCAGTACCTGAGTCGCGGCTTCTATGCAGCGAAGGTCAGCACCACGGTGACACCTCTCGAGCGCAACCGGGTCGCGCTCAATTTCAATGTCGAGGAAGGCCAGGTCGCCAAGATCCGCCAGATCAGCATCATAGGCGCGCACGCATTCAGCGAGAAGGAGCTCACGGGGCAGTTCGTGCTGCGCACACCGGGGATGCTGACCTGGTTCAGCAAGCACGACCAGTATTCGAGGGAAAAACTGTCTGCTGACCTGGAGCGGCTGCGTTCCTACTACCTCGATCGCGGCTATATCGAGTTCCGGGTCGACTCCACCCAGGTCTCGATCACGCCTGACAAGCAGGACATCTACATCACGATCAGCATCACCGAGGGCGGCCGCTACACCGTGTCGGATGTACGGGTTGCGGGCGAGCTGCTGATCCCCGAGGAGGAGGTGCGCAAGCGCATACAGGTCAAGTCCGGCGAGACGTTCTCCCGCGAGCGCGTGACCGAATCGACCAAGTTGATCGCCGACCGCCTGGGCGATGACGGTTACGCTTTCGCCAATGTCAATGCCGTGCCGAGTCTCGACAAGGAAAAGCGCCAGGTCGCATTCACGTTTCTTATCGATCCCGGACGGCGCGTCTACGTGCGCCGCGTCAACGTCACCGGCAACTCCAAAACGCGCGACGAGGTCGTCCGGCGCGAGGCGCGCCAGCTGGAAGGCGGCTGGTACTCGCAGCAGAAGGTCACCGCCTCCAAGCAGCGCATCGACCGGCTCGGCTATTTCACCGAGGTCGGCGTCGAGACGCCGGCGGTGCCGGGGACAACCGACCAGGTGGACGTGAACTTCTCCGTCGTCGAGAAGCCAACCGGGGTGGTGTTGCTGGGCGCGGGCTTCGGCAGCGATGAGGGCTTGACCCTTTCCTTCTCGATCGCGCAGCAGAACATCTTCGGCAGCGGACGGCACGTTTCGGCCAACGTCAACACGAGCCAGATCAACACGGTCTACTCTCTGTCCTACACCAACCCCTATTTCACGGTGGACGGCGTGAGCCAGGGCTTCGATATCTATTACCGGGAACTCGATCCCGACGCCAGGGACCTCGGCGCGTACAAGACGAAGACCGTGGGCGGGCAACTGCGTTTCGGCGTCCCGATCACCGAGCGCGATACGATCCTGTACGGAATGGGTTACGACGACACGACCATCACGACTTTCTCCGACAGCCCGCAGCGCTATTTGGATTACGTGGCAACTTTCGGCGAGCGGAACTCCAACGCGTTCCTGACGGCCGGGTGGGTGCGCGACGACCGTGACAGCCGGATTTACCCCACCAAGGGCACGCTCCATAGGGCCTCTGCAGAGGTCGGCACGCCGCTCGGGGATTTGGAATACTACAAGCTCTCCTATCAGTACCAGCGCTATTTTCCCCTGACGCGTTTCACCAGCCTGATGGTCAACGGCGAGGGGGGATACGGAGACGGTTATAATACTAAGCCGCTACCATTTTTCAAGAATTTCTATGTCGGCGGCGTCAACTCGGTGCGCGGCTTCAAGTCATTTACAATAGGCCCCAAGGACATCAACGGCGACCCCACCGGCGGGTCGCGCAAGGTGCAGGCCAACACCGAGCTGCTGTTTCCGTTTCCGGGCCTGGAGAATGACCGGTCGGTGAGATTGAGCGTGTTTGTCGATTCAGGCGTCGTCGGAGAAACCATTGATCTAAGCCTGCTGCGGGTTTCGACCGGAGTTGGGCTGCTGTGGGTGTCGCCGCTCGGCCCGTTGAAGGTCAGCCTTGGGCTTCCGATCAGCAAGGAGCCGGGCGACGATGAGCAGAAATTCCAGTTCACGTTCGGCGGTGCGTTCTGACGGCGAGGGTGCGGCGACATTACTGCAAGGAGAGCACATTGAAGCACATCTACTCGATTACCGTGGGCTTGCTGCTCGCGATTGCCACCGTGAACGCCGCCGGGGCCGCGGAGCTGAAGATCGGCTTTGTCGACGTGGAGCGCATCAGCCGCGAATCGGCGCCGGCGGAGCGCGCGAGCAAGCAGCTCGAGAAGGAGTTTGCGCCGCGTCAACAGGAGCTCCAGCGTCGCGAGGCCCAGATCAAGGAGCTCAAAGTCCAGCTCGAGAGGGAGGGGGTGACCCTGTCCGAAAGTGATCGCCGGGGAAAGGAGCAGGAGCTGGGGCGCGCCAACGTGGAATTCCAGCGCATGCAGCGGGAATTCCGCGAGGATCTCACGATCCGGCGCAATCAGGAGATACAGGGACTGATGGAGCGGGCCAACCGCGTGATCAGGGCGATGGCCGAATCCGAGAAATTCGATCTTATCCTCCAGGACGCGGTCTATCGAAATCCGCGCATCGACATCACGGACCGGGTGCTCAAGGCGCTCGCCGAAGGCAAATAGGCGACCATGCACAGTGCGCTGTGCCGGCATACGACTGCTGCGGCGGACAGCGTCCCGCGCCAATGACAGACAGCGGACGCATTTCCTTCAGCCTGCGCGAGCTTGCCCGGCGCTTCGGCGGCGAGATCGCCGGCGATCCCGGCTTCGAGGTGCGGGGCGTCGCGTCGCTGGAGAGCGCGGCCCCCGACAGCCTTGCCTTCCTCGCTAATACGCGCTTTCTGCCGCAGCTCAAGGCGACACATGCGGGCGCGGTGATCGTGGGCCCGGCAGCCCGCGGCGCGACGCAGTTGCCCCGGATCGTGTGCGCTAACCCGCATGCCTATTTCGCGCGCGTATCGGCCCTGTTCAACCCCCCGCTGCCGGCGCGGCCTGGCGTGCACTCCAGCGCAGTCGTAGACGGCTCGGCGCGGATCGCCGGCGATGCCGAGATCGGACCGTGCGCCGTGGTCGAGCGCGGCGCGGACATCGGGGCCGGTTGCGCCATTGGCGCCGGCTGCTACGTCGGGGAGGGCGCCGTGATCGGGGCCGGCACGCGGCTCTATCCCAACGTCACCGTGTATCACGGATGCGTGATCGGCGAGCGCGGCATTCTGCACTCGGGCGTGGTGATCGGGGCCGATGGCTTCGGGCTCGCACTGGACGAGGGGCGCTGGGTCAAGGTGCCGCAGGCCGGGCGCGTGGTGATCGGCAACGACGTGGAGATCGGCGCCAACACCACGGTCGATCGGGGCGCTCTCGACGACACCGTGATCGAGGAAGGGGTGAAGCTCGACAACCAGATACAGGTTGCGCATAACGTGCGCATCGGCGCCCACACCGCGATCGCCGCCTGCACCGGCATCGCCGGCAGCGCCAAGATCGGGCGCCATTGCCGCATCGGCGGCGCCTCCGGCATCGCCGGGCACATCACGATCGCCGACAACGTTGAAATTTCCACCTACACGCTGATCACCAAGTCGATCGACCGCCCCGGAACCTATACCGGGGCCTATGCGTTCGAGCCGCACCGGGACTGGCTGCGCAACGCCGCCCAGCTCCGCCATCTGGCCGAGCTGGCGCAGCGGGTGCGCAAGCTGGAGAAGAAATCAAAGCAGCCAAAAAGGAGCAGGACGTGAGCGGCATGGACATCAACAAGATCCTCGAGTATCTCCCGCACCGCTACCCTTTCCTGCTGGTCGACCGGGTGGTGTCCTGCGAACCGGGCAAGCGCTTGACGGCACTGAAGAACGTCACCATCAACGAGCCGTACTTCCAGGGCCACTTTCCCCATCACCCGGTCATGCCCGGGGTGCTGATCATCGAGGCGATGGCGCAGGCCTGCGCGATACTGACGTTTCACAGCGAACAACACCGGGCCGACGAGCGCCTGGTCTACTATTTCGCCGGGATCGACAACGCCCGCTTCAAGAAGCCGGTGATGCCCGGAGACACGCTGCGCCTGGAGGTGACTCTGGAACGCCACGTCCGCGGCATCTGGAAGTTCACGGCGCAGGCGCTCGTCGCGGATGCGGTGGTGGCGGTAGCCGAGATGATGTGCACGGTGCGCATGCTCGAGGCGGACGGGCGGACCTCCCCGATGTCGCACTCGTGAGGCGTCCGTCTCACCCGTGAAGGCTCACGCTACCGCCATTGTCGATCCCCGCGCGCGGATCGCGCCGGACGTCGAAATCGGCCCCTACGCTATCGTCGGGCCGGATGTCGAGATCGGCGCAGGTTGCTCGATCGGCGCCCACACCGTGGTGACCGGGCACACCCGGATCGGGCGGCGCAACCGCATCTTCCAGTTCGCCTCCATCGGCGAGATGCCCCAGGACAAGAAGTACCGGGGGGAGCCCACGCGACTCGAGATCGGCGACGACAATACCATCCGCGAATTCTGCACCTTCAACTGCGGGACGCCTCAGGACGTGGGTGTGACGCGGGTCGGCGACGACAACTGGTTCATGGCGTACGTGCACCTCGCACACGACTGTCAGGTGGGCAGCCACACGATATTCGCCAACGGCGCGACGCTCGGGGGGCACGTGCACGTCGGCGACTTTGCCATACTCGGCGGCTTCACCGCCGTGCACCAGTTCGGGCGCATCGGGACGCACAGCATCACCGGGGGCGGCTCGATGGTCCGGCAGGACGTGCCGCCGTACTTGACCGTTTCCGGCAATCCGGCGAAACCTTACGGATTGAACGTCGAAGGTCTCAAGCGACGCGGATTCACGCCCGAGACCATCACCCGTCTAAACCGGGCGTACAAGACTCTCTATCGCTCCGGTCTGACGCTGGAGCAGGCGAAGCAGCGGCTCACGCGGCAGGCGGCCGAATGCCCGGAGATCCGGGTCACGCTCGATTTCCTGTCCACTTCCGTGCGCGGCATTGTCCGCTAGGGGGACGATGGAGCCGTTGACCATCGGTATGGTCGCCGGCGAGCCGTCCGGCGATGCATTGGGTTTCCATCTCATCCAGGCTTTGCGCCGGCAGCTCCCTCACGCGCGGTTCACGGGCATCGGCGGGCCCCGGATGAAGGGCGCCGGCTTCGAGGCGATGTTTCCGATGGAGAAACTCGCCGTGATGGGCATCGCGGAAGTGCTGCGGCATTTCCCCGAGCTCTTCAGCATCCGTCGCCGCCTCACGGCGCACTATCTGCGGGAGCGTCCGCGCCTGTTCATCGGCATCGACTCGCCCGAGTTCAATCTCGGCCTCGAGCTGAAGCTCCGCTCCGCGGGCGTGCCAACAGTACACTACGTAGGCCCCCAGATCTGGGCGTGGCGTGCCGGCAGGATTCAAACCATCCGGCGCGCGGTGTCCAAGATGCTCGTGCTGTTTCCGTTCGAGACGGCGCTCTACGAGCGGGCGCAGGTGCCGGTGGCCTACGTCGGGCATCCGCTCGCGGACCAGCTCGGCAATTTCCCTGGAATGAGCGCCATGCGCGAACAGCTGCGCCTGCCCGCCGCGGGAAAGATCGTGACACTGCTTCCCGGAAGCCGGGTCACCGAGTTGAAGCGCTTGGCCGGGCTGTTTGTGGCAACGGCCGAGAGAATCACCGAAGCCGTGCCGGGCGTGCAGTTTCTCGTTCCGTTCGTCAGCCGGGAGACCCGCGAGATCTTCGAGGGCACGCTCTTTCGCCGCGCCGCGGGGGAGCTCAACATGAACATGATGTTCGGGCACGCGCACGAGGCCATGGCGGCTGCCGACGTCGTGCTGCTGGCCTCGGGCACGGCGACCCTGGAGGCGGTGTTGCTGAAAAGGCCAATGGTCATCACCTACAAGGTGGCGCCGTTGAGCGCGCTCGTCTATCGCACTCATGTCCATCTCCCGTACGTCGGGCTGCCCAATGTTCTCGCCGGGGAATTCGTCGTGCCGGAGTTCCTGCAGGACGAGGCAACGCCCGAAAATCTCGCGCAGGCGGTCATCAATCTGCTGTTCGACCCGGTGATGCGGGAGCGGCTCGAGGCGCGTTTTGAAAAAATGGCCGCGGAGCTGCGCCGGGACGCGTCGACCAAGGCCGCCGCGGCGATCCTGCCGCTGCTCGACGGTGTACCGGCGTGAGAGAACGCGGCGGCCTCATCTGCGGTGTCGATGAAGCAGGGCGCGGCCCGCTTGCGGGGCCGGTGTTCGCCGCGGCAGTGATTCTCGATCCGGCGCGCCCGGTTACGGGACTCGCGGATTCCAAGGCATTGAGCGCGCGCCGGCGCGAAGTGCTGGCGACGGAGATCAGGTCACGTGCGCTGGCATGGAGCGTGGCGAGCGCGAGCGTGGAGGAAATCGACGCGCTCAACATCCTGCAGGCGAGCCTCCTTGCGATGCGCCGCGCGGTGGAAGGGCTCGCGGTTGCCCCCGACTGCGTGGAGGTGGACGGTCCGCACTGCCCGCGGCTGCAGGTCCCGGCGCACGGCATCGTGGGGGGAGATGCCACGCACGCCGGCATCTCCGCCGCCTCGATCCTCGCCAAGGTTGCGCGCGATGCGGAGATGCTCGAGCTCCACCGGATCCATCCGTGGTATGGCTTCGACCGGCACAAGGGCTACCCCACGACGGCGCATCTCGCGGCGCTGCGAGCGCACGGAGTATGCGCGGCGCACCGGCGCAGCTTCGCGCCCGTGCGGTTGCTGCTCGCCGCGGGCAGTTAGCAGGAAATCGAGAACTCCCCGCCGCTCCTGCGGTGGCGGATACCCGGAAAATGAAGCAAATCAGCTCTGCCGCCAATCCGCGCTACAAGTCGCTGCGCAAGCTCGTGCAGTCGTCCCAGGAGCGCAGGCGCACGGGGCTTTCGGTGCTCGACGGGGTGCACCTCGCCGCAGCCTACCGGGAGCGCGTCGGAACGCCGCGGAGCATCGCGGTCAGCCGCGCCGGGCTCGCGAATCCGGAAGTGCAGGGGCTGCTCGAAAAGATGGCGGGGGTGGAAGTCATCGTGCTCGGCGATCCGCTGTTCGGGGCGCTGTCATCCGTCGCGACTCCGACCGGCATTCTCTCCGTGGTCGAGACGCCGCGCCCCCGCGCCGTGCCTCAGCACATCGACGCGTGCGCGATGCTGGAAGATCTCCAGGACCCCGGCAACCTCGGCTCGATCCTGCGCTCGTGCGCGGCGTCGGGCGTCGGGCACGTGCTGTTGTCGAGGGGCTCGGTGCACGCGTGGTCCCCGCGCGTGCTGCGAGCGGGGATGGGCGCCCATTTCACGCTGAGCATCCACGAAGAAGCGGATCTCGTCGCGGCGGCACGGGACTTCGGGGGCACGCGCCTCGCCGCGCAGGCAGGCGCGGCGCGCGCGGTGTTCGATGTCGACCTGAAGGGCAGGATCGCGTTCATGTTCGGTAACGAGGGCTCCGGGCTAAGCGCGCGGCTGCTCGAGGCCGCGGATGCGGTGGTTTCGATTCCGATGCCGGGAGGCGCCGAGTCGCTCAACGTCGCGGCCGCCGCCGCGGTGTGCCTGTTCGAGCGGGTGCGCCAGCTGCGTCAGTAGATGCGCCGCACCAGCTTCGCCTGGTGCAGGATGGTGGTGGCGAGCTCCTCGACCGACTTGCTGGTGGCATCGAGGAAGGGTATGCCTTCCTGGCGCATCAGCGCTTCCGCTTCGCGCACCTCGAACTCGCAGTTGGCAAGCGTCGCGTACTGGCTTCCGGGCCGGCGCTCGTTGCGGATTTCCTCGAGCCGCTCGGGTTTGATCGTGAGACCGTAGAGCTTCGCGCGCAGGGAACGCAACGAATCCGGAAGGCGCATGCTGCTGAAATCTTCAGGTATCAGGGGATAGTTGGCCGCGCGGATGCCGTACTGCATCGAAAGGTAGAGGCAGGTCGGCGTCTTGCCACAGCGCGACACTCCAATCAGGATGACGTCGGCTTCGGACAGATCGCGGTTCGACACCCCATCGTCGTGGGAGAGCGTGTAGTTCACCGATTCGATGCGGTGATGGTAGTTGACGAAATCGGCGACGCTGTGCGAGCGCCCGATGGCATGCGAGGCGCGCACTCCCAGCTCGCGCTCGAGCGGCGAAATGAATATCTCGAAGCAATCGAGGAACAGCGCGTCGGCCTCGCCGACCACCTGTGCGATCTCGGTCCGGGCGAGCGTGCTGATGACGATCGGGCGCTCGCCGTCGGCGGCGCCCTGCTGATTGATCCGGTCCACGACCTCGCGCGCCTTTTCGACGGTATCGACGAACGGCAGCGTGACCTCGTTGAAGCGCACCTTGTCAAACTGAGTGAGCAGGCTGTGGCCGAGCATCTCGGCGGTGATGCCGGTGCGGTCGGAGACGAAATATGCGGTGCGGGGCTTCGCCATCGATGCTGTCCGATGAATGATTTGCCGGTAAAATAACTTCTTTTTCCGCAATTCACAATTCAGCACCGCACCGGCCGCCATGAGCGACTCCCGCCTGATCCGCGATTTCTCGACGTTACGCATGAAAGACGTGGAGGAGGTCGGCGGCAAGAACGCCTCGCTCGGCGAGATGATGAGCCAGCTCGGCGGCGCCGGGGTGAGGGTGCCGGGCGGATTCGCCACGACAGCGCAGGCCTACCGCGAGTTTCTGGCGCAGGGCAGGCTCGACCACCGCGTGGCTGCGCGGTTGGGCGGGCTTGACGTCGAGAATGTGTCGGCGCTGGCGCGCGCCGGCGAGGAAATCAGAGGCTGGATTCTGGCGCAGGACCTTCCCGAGCGGCTGCAGCAGGACATCGCCAAGGCCTATCACAAGCTGGCGGATGGGGCCGGTGCCGAGGCAACCTTTGCCGTGCGCTCGTCGGCGACGGCCGAGGATCTTCCCGACGCCTCCTTTGCCGGCCAGCAGGAGACGATCCTCAATGTGCACGGGCTCGACCATCTTTACGTCGCGCTGAAAGAGGTCTTCGCCTCGCTCTACAACGACCGCGCCATCTCGTACCGCGTGCACAAGGGCTTCACGCACGGCGAGGTCGCGCTGTCGGCCGGCATCCAGCGCATGGTGCGCAGCGACCTCGCTGCGAGCGGCGTGATCTTCACGCTCGACACCGAGTCGGGCTTCGACCAGGTCGTGTTCATCACTTCGTCCTACGGGCTGGGCGAGACGGTGGTGCAGGGCAAGGTCAATCCCGACGAGTTCTACGTCTACAAGCGCGCCCTGCGCGAGGGCAAGCGCGCAATCCTGCGGCGGGGGCTCGGCTCGAAGGCGGTCAAGATGGTGTATGCCGATGCACGGGCCGCGGGCCAGTCGGTGACGACGGTAAATGTGCCGGAGGCCGAGCGGCGCCGATTCTCGATCAACGACGCCGAAGTCGAGGAGCTGGCGCGCTACGCGGCGGCGATCGAGGACCACTACCAGCGGCCCATGGACATCGAGTGGGGCAAGGACGGTCTCGACGGCAAGCTCTACATCCTGCAGGCACGCCCCGAGACCGTGAAAGCGACGGAGAAGGTCGACACGCTGCGGCGCTACCGGCTGAAGAGCCGCTCGGAGGTGCTCGCGACCGGCCGCGCGATCGGCCAGCGGATAGGCAGCGGGCCGGTGCGCGTGATCCGCGGCGCCGCGGAGATGTCACGGGTCCGTGAGGGCGACGTGCTGGTGACGGACATGACCGATCCCGACTGGGAACCGGTGATGAAGCGCACGGCGGCAATCGTCACCAACCGCGGCGGGCGCACGTGCCATGCCGCCATCATCGCGCGCGAGCTCGGCATACCGGCGGTGGTGGGATGCGGCGACGCCACACAGGTGCTGAAGGACGGGCGCGACGTCACGGTGTCATGCGCCGAGGGCGACACCGGATTCGTCTACCGGGGGATCCTCGAAACCGAGGTGCTCGACCTCTCGCTGAAGGGCATCCCCAAGGCCCCGGTGAAGATCACCATGAACGTCGGCAATCCCGAGCTCGCCTTCGAGTTCCAGCGCCTGCCCAACGAGGGAGTGGGGCTCGCGCGGCTTGAATTCATCATCGCGCGCATGATCGGCGTGCATCCGCGGGCGGTGCTCGCCTATCCGGATCTCGGGTCCGATCTCAAGCTCGCGGTCGAGGAGCACAGCGCCGGCTATCCCGACCCGGTGACGTTCTACGTGGAGAAGCTCGCGGAGGGCATCGCGACGCTCGGCGCGGCATTCTGGCCCAAGCCGGTCATCGTGCGCCTGTCCGATTTCAAGTC